>USJW01000004.1 GCA_900555045.1 uncultured Clostridium sp.
TTCCTGTTCGCCGGATTTTCCCGGTGCGGCTGCTTCCGGATCCGCCTTCTCCGGCGCGGCTTTTTTTTTTTTAATGATACGGCGACCACCGAGATCTACCCTCTTTCCCTACACGACGCTCTTCCGATCTATCTTTTTCCGTGTCTCCCGGCAAGCAGATGTATTATTGCTTTGGATGCGGCGCTGGTGGGAATGTGCTTACGTTTGTGATGGAATATGAAAACTATACATTCCAGGAAGCGCTGTCCCATCTGGCTGACCGGGCCGGGGTTGACCTGCCCAAGATGGAATACAGCAAGGAGGCCAGGGAGCAGGCGGAACACAGGGCCAGGCTGCTGGAAGTGAATAAACTGGCTGCCAATTATTTCTATTACCAGTTAAAACAGCCCCAGGGAAAGCTTGGATATGAGTATCTCCATGACAAAAGGGGGCTTCTGGATGATACAATCATACGTTTCGGCCTGGGTTATTCCAATAAGACCAGCGATGACCTGTACCGTTTCCTGAAGGGCAAGGGATATGAGGACGGTTTCCTTAAGGATACCGGGCTGGTGACCCTGGAAGAGCGCGGGGGCCGGGACAAGTTCTGGAACCGTGTCATGTTCCCAATCATGGATGTGAATAACCGTGTCATTGGTTTTGGCGGCCGCGTCATGGGGGACGGGGAACCAAAATACCTGAACTCCCCTGAGACTAAGCTGTTTGACAAGAGCCGGAACCTGTACGGCCTTAATTATGCCAGGACTTCCAGGGAAGGCTTTCTTCTTATCTGTGAAGGCTACCTGGATGTGATTTCCCTTCACCAGGCAGGATTTACCAATGCGGTTGCTTCCCTGGGTACGGCATTTACCAGCCAGCACGCCAATGTGCTGAAACGCTATACGGACCAGGTCATCCTGACCTATGACAGCGATGGGGCCGGCATCAAGGCAGCCCTTCGGGCCATTCCTATCCTTAAGGAGGTGGGCATGTCCATCAAGGTGCTGAACATGAAGCCCTATAAGGACCCGGATGAGTTCATCAGGAACATGGGGGCAGAGGCCTTCCGCCAGAGGATCAAGGAGGCCAAGAACAGCTTCCTGTTCGAGGTGGATGTGTTGAGACAGGGTTACCAGATGGATGACCCGGAGCAGAAGACCAGGTTCTACCAGGAAACGGCCAAAAAGCTCCTTCAGTTTGGGGAGGCCCTGGAACGGGAGAATTACCTCCAGGCAGTTGCCAGGGAGCAGATGATCCCAGCGGATGAGCTGCGGGGCCTGGTGAACCGCATGGGCATGGGCTTTGGAATGAAATCAGGTGACAGCCTGGGCCAGGGAGGCAAGATACGCCGAAGGGCTGAGGAAGAGGACATGTATCCGGATTATGGGTACTACGAAAGCCATGACGGGCCTCCGGAGGGGTATTATGATTACGGGGAAGCAGGGCCGGAGGGCAGAGGAGGATATCAGGATGGAGGGGACGCGCGTCCCAGACGCCCCAAAAAGCCGGATAAGGAGGATGGCATCCGCCGTTCCCAGCGGCTTCTTCTCACATGGCTGATAGAAAATCCTGAGTTATTTGACAAGATTAAGGGTATCATTACAGCAGATGATTTTGTGGAGGATCTGTATCACCAGGTGGCACAGATGGTATTTGAAGGCCAGGCATCGGGAAACCTGAATCCGGCAGCCATACTCAGCCATTTCATCAATGATGAAGACCAGTACAAAGAAGTGGCTGCATTATTTAACGCAAGCCTCAAAGAGTCCTTAAACAATGAAGAACAGAAGAAGGCGTTTTCCGAAACCGTCATGAAGGTCAGGAAGAACAGCCTGGATGCGGCCAGCCGCAATGCAAAAGACATAACCCAGTTACAGGAAATCATAAAGCAGCAGGCTGCGCTTAAGAATCTGCGGATTTCGCTGGATTAACAGCATTTCATAGGAAGGATGGACCGATTATGGAAGGGACGAATGTGTTTGAGGAAAAACTGGCAGGACTGCTTGAAGAGGCAAAGAAGAAGAAAAATGTCCTGGAATATCAGGAGATTATAAGCTGCTTTGGCGCGGATCAGCCAACCAGTGACCAGATGGACCAGCTCTTTGATTTCCTGGAACAGAGCAAGGTGGATATCATCCGGATGGATTCAGCCCAGGAGCTGGACCCGGACCTGTTCATTGAAGAGGAGATTAATCTGGAAGAAGAGGAAGAGATAGATGTGGAGCATCTGGACCTCTCCGTCCCTGAGGGGGTCAGCCTGGAAGACCCGGTGCGCATGTACCTGAAGGAAATCGGCAAGATTCCCCTGCTGTCCATGGAGGAGGAGATTGAACTGGCCAAGAGCATGGAGCTGGGCAGTGAGGATGCCAGGAAGCGTCTGGCAGAATCCAACCTGCGCCTGGTGGTCAGCATTGCCAAACGCTATGTGGGGCGCGGTATGCAGTTCCTGGACCTGATACAGGAGGGAAACCTGGGATTGATTAAGGCCGTTGAAAAGTTTGACTACACCAAGGGCTATAAGTTCAGCACCTATGCCACCTGGTGGATACGCCAGGCCATTACAAGGGCAATTGCAGACCAGGCAAGGACCATCCGCATTCCCGTCCATATGGTGGAAACCATCAACCGTCTGGTGCGCACCTCGCGCCAGCTCCTCCAGGAACTGGGGCGGGAGCCTACCACCGAGGAGGTTGCGGCCAGGGCGGACCTTCCCGTGGAGCGTGTATCAGAAATCATGAAAATGGCCCAGGAGCCGGTATCCCTTGAGACGCCCATCGGCGAGGAGGAGGACAGCCATCTGGGGGATTTCATCCAGGATGACAATGTGATGGTGCCCCAGGACGCCGCTGCATTTACCCTTCTCCATGAACAGCTGATGGAGGTGCTGCTGACGCTGACGGAAAGGGAGCAGAAGGTGCTGCGGCTCAGGTTCGGCCTGGACGATGGCCGTCCAAGGACACTGGAGGAAGTGGGAAGGCAGTTTAATGTGACCAGGGAACGCATACGCCAGATAGAGGCAAAGGCCCTGCGCAAGCTGCGCCATCCCAGCAGAAGTAAAAAACTAAAGGATTATCTGGATGAATAATATGAATCAGGAAACCAATGACAATACAGACATGACAGGGATGGACAGCGCCGGCTTAAAAGGCGTGGTGCGTCTGTCCCATCGTTTAAAGGCCGTGGCTGACTTTGTAAAGCCGGGCAGCCGCATTGCGGATATCGGTACGGACCACGGATATGTGCCCATCTATCTGGCCCAGATTGGCCGGGCAGCCGGGGCCATTGCAATGGATGTGAGGCCAGGGCCTCTTGAGCGGGCAAAGGAACACATAAGGGAATATGAAGGCTGGGCCATTCAACATGCAGGGGACAGCCGGCAGCAGGCCCCATGCGCCATTGAGGCCCGTCTGAGCGACGGCCTTAAGGAATTAAGGCCCGGTGAGGCGGACACGGTCATCATGGCCGGAATGGGAGGGGAACTGGAGATACGGATCCTGGAACAAGGACGCCACATGTGGGACAGCGTCAGCCACTGGATCCTGTCCCCCCAGTCAGATATCCACAAGGTCAGGGTGTTTCTGGCGGACAATGGCTTTGCCATTGAAGATGAGGCTATGGTAAAAGACGAGGGGAAATATTATACCATCATGGATGTGACCCGCGGCGCCATGTCCTACCTGCGTCCCATATGGTACCGGTATGGGAAGGTCCTTCTGGACAGGAAGGATGGCATACTGAAGGAATATCTGGAGAAGGAGCAGGCCAGGGTACAGGGAATCCTGGAACATTTTGGGGCACAGGAGCCTGAAGTGCCGAAGGAGATGGACCAGGCCTGGGACGATGTTCGGGAGGTGGACAGGATTCAGGCCCGGGACCAGGCAGGGATAATGGCACGGACAGCGCTCCCCATGACAGAAGCGCAGGCCAGGGCCAGGACCGCCCTTATGGAAGAACTGGGATGGATAAAGGAGGCACAGGATGAAATGCAGTGAAATCATAGAGGTATTGGGCAGGCTGGCGCCGGAGGGGTGTGCGTGTGAATGGGACAATCCAGGGCTTCTGGCCGGAAGGAGCGGCAAAGAGGTCAGGAACATCTATATTGCCCTGGATGCCACGGACCAGGTGGTGGAAGCAGCCATAGGAGTGGGCGCGGACATGCTGCTGACCCACCATCCCCTGATTTTTAAGGCAATCAAGAAGGTAAATGACCAGGATTTCATTACCAGAAGGCTGGTAAAGCTGATTCAGGCTGATATTTCCTACTATGCCATGCACACCAATTTTGATGCGGCCCCTGGCTGCATGGCCGACCTGGCCGCAGAGCGCCTGGGCCTTACGGAATGCGTGCCCCTGGAAGCAATGGGCGAGATGGAGGGAAGCCAGGGCCTGGTGCCTTACGGAATCGGAAAGACCGGATATCTCAGGGAACCGGTGACAGTGCGCTGTCTGGCCCGTAAGGTGAAGGAGTCCTTTGGACTTCCTTTTGCAGTGGTCTATGGACAGGAACTGCTGGATACGGAGATAAACAAGGTTTCTGTGTGCCCAGGCGCCGGGGGCAGCGAGATAGAGGGGGCAATCGCCTCCGGTTCCCAGGTGCTGGTCACAGGCGATATCAGCCATCACCAGGGCATTGATGCAGCTGCAAGGAATATGGCGGTAATCGACGGGGGCCATTATGGGCTGGAGCATATATTCATACCCTATATGGCAGACTACCTGGCCGCCAGGCTGGGGGATGGCGTAAACGTAATCCAGGCCCCGCCGTCATGGCCAACGGTCATCATATAGGATATTTAGGAAACCGGAGTGGGATTGTCTGAATAAGAAATAGGAGGTAAAAGCCTTTGGTTCAAGTTAAGGTAAACGGTTTTGCCCGGGAATACCCGGAGGGGACCACATGGTTGGAAGTGGCTGAGGAATATCAGTACCAATACGAGGATGACATCCTTCTGGTCCGTGTGAACGGAAAGCTCCAGGAGCTCCACAAGCATGTAAAAGACTGTGAGCTTACTTTCATCACTGCCAGGGATAAGCCTGGAATGACCACCTATCAGAGAAGCGCCTGCCTGATTATGCTGAAGGCATTCTATGCGGTTGCAGGCGCAGAGAATATAGAGAAGATTGTCATTGACTTTTCACTTGGAAAGGGATTTTTTGTGGAGGCCAGGGGCAGCTTTGTGCTGGACAATGACCTTCTCATTAAGGTGAAGGATAAGATGGCCGAGTATGTAGCACAGCAGATACCCATCATGAAACGCAGTGTGTCCACGGATGATGCGGTTGAACTGTTCCACCGCCACAGGATGTTTGACAAGGAGCGTCTGTTCCATTACCGCAGGGTATCCAGGGTCAATATCTACAGCATTGACGGCTTTGAGGACTACTACTACGGATACATGGTCCAGAATACGGGATATATCCGGTATTTTGACCTGGTTCCTTATCACTATGGATTCGTGCTGCTGCTGCCCTCCAAGGCAGAGCCAAAGGTGGTGCCCAGGTTTGAACCCATGGATAAGCTGTTCGCAACCCTGACAGAGTCCACCCAGTGGGGGAGAAGGCTGGACCTGGAAACAGTGGGCGCGCTCAATGATAAGATTTCAAAGGGGGAGATGTCCCATCTGATCCTGGTCCAGGAAGCGCTTCAGGAAAAGAAGATTGCTGAGATAGCGGCGCAGATTGCATCCAGGCGCAATGCCAAATTCGTCATGATTGCAGGTCCGTCCTCCTCAGGCAAGACCACATTTTCACACAGGCTTTCCGTGCAGCTGGAAGCAATCGGGCTTAAGCCCCATCCCATTGCAGTGGACAATTACTTCGTGAACAGGGTGAACAGTCCGAGGGATGAGCAGGGCAATTATAATTATGAGGTGCTGGAATGCCTGGACATTGCCTTGTTTAACCAGAACATGATGGACCTTCTGGATGGAAAACGGGTAGAAATGCCCTATTATAATTTCAAGAAAGGCGTCAGGGAGTATAAGGGCAATTTCCTGCAGCTGGGGCCGGAGGATATCCTGGTGATTGAAGGCATCCACTGTCTCAATGACAGGCTGTCCCATTCCCTGCCAAAGGAGAGCAAGTTCAAGATATACATCAGTGCCTTAACCCAGCTGAATGTAGATGAACACAACCGGATCCCGACAACGGACGGACGTCTTATCCGCAGGATGATACGGGATGCCAGGACCAGGGGGTCATCGGCCCAGGACACCATCCGCATGTGGCCGTCCGTGCGCAAGGGTGAGGAGGAGAACATCTTCCCCTTCCAGGAGGAGGCGGATGCCATGTTCAACTCGGCCCTGGTCTATGAGTTCGCCGTCCTAAAGCAGTATGCGGAACCTTTGTTGTTCGGCATTCCCAAGGATTCCGAGGAATATCTGGAAGCAAAACGGCTGCTCAAGTTCCTGGATTATTTTATTGGCGTCAGCAGCGAGGATATACCAAAGAACTCAATCCTGCGGGAGTTCATCGGCGGCAGCTGCCTGAACGTTTAATTGGAATAGGGGCCGGACCGCACATCTGGCGGAACGTAATTGTCAAACACGTCCGGGCTTATGGAGTGCAGCGTGGAAAATAACTGGACAAACCAGGGTTTCTATGATAAACTGTATAGGTTGTGAGTAGGACAGATGGCCGCTGCTGCGATACCGCAAGGCCGCAGGAGAGGAAAGTCCGGGCTTCACAGGGCAGGGTGCCAGATAACGTCTGGCGGAGGCGACTCCAGGGACAGTGCAACAGAAATGTACCGCCTTTTTGGCTGCGGCCTTAAAGGTAAGGGTGGAAGGGCAGTGTAAGAGACTACCGCCCGTCTGGTAACAGGCGGGGCACATGTAAACCCCACTCGAAGCAAGACCGAACAGGAAGCATATGGCGGCCCGTCAGCTTCCGGGTAGGTTGCTGGAGGCTGCCGGCGACGGCAGTCCTAGATAGATGGCCATTCAACGACATAACCCGGCTTATCGTTCTGCTCACAATTTTTTTTAAAAATGATCACAGGAAGGCTCTGGGGATTTAGCTGCCCCCGGGGTCTTTTTTCGTTTTAGGGTAGAAATATTGTGGGGAACGGCCACTGGCCGTTCCCCACATTCACGCACATATCAAATATCTTATTTCACTTCATCCAGCTTAAAGCCGAAGTATTTCACCGCGTTGTTGTAGCAGATACCGCGGATGATGTCCTCCAGGGCCTTCATGTCTGCCGGGTACTCGCCGTTCTCGACCCAGCCGCCGATCATCTCGCAGAGGATGCGGCGGAAGTACTCGTGGCGGGTGTAGGACAGAAAGCTTCTGGAGTCGGTCAGCATGCCGTTAAAGTTGCCCAGGCAGCCCAGGTTTGCCAACTCGCTCATCTGCTCGATCATGCCCAGCTTGTGGTCATTGAACCACCAAGCGGAGCCCTGCTGGATCTTTCCGGGAACATCGCCCTGGAAGCAGCCGATGATGGAAGCGATGGAAGCGTTGTCGTTGGGGTTTAAGGAGTACAGGATGGTCTTGGGGATCTCGTTGGTGGCGCTGAGCGCGTTCAGGAAATCAGCCATCTGTGCGCTGGGAGCGTAGTTGTTGATGCAGTCGAAGCCGGTGTCGGCGCCCAGCTGCTCGAACATGTAGGCGTTGTTGTCGCGCTTGCAGCCGTAGTGGATCTGCATCACCCAGTTCATCTTTGCGTACTCTTTGGCCACGAACAGCATGAACGCGGTCTTGTACTTTAACTCGTCCTCCTTGGAGATGGCCTCGCCCTTTAAGCCTCTCTTTAAGATGGCGTCAACCTCCTCGTCGGAAGCCGGGGAGTACATCACATACTCCAGAGCGTGGTCGGATACGGAGCAGCCGTTGGCAGCGAAGTAAGCCATGCGGTTCTTGATCGCTTCCTTTAAGGAGGCCAGATCGCTCACCGGGATGCCGCTGACCTTGGACAGCTGCTCGATGTAGGGGGCGAAGGTGGGCTTCTCAACGTTCATGGCCTTGTCCGGTCTCCAGGCGGGCAGCACCTGCACGTCGAAGGTGGGATCGGCCGCGATCTTCTGGTGCCACTCTAAGGTGTCAACCGGATCGTCGGTGGTGCAGATTAAGGTGACGCCGGACTGCTTGATTAAGTTGCGGACGGTCATGGAGTCCTCCTGCAGCTTCGCGTTGCACAGGTTCCAAACCTCCTCGGCGGTGTCGCCGTTTAAGTAGCCCTCGTAGCCGAAGTAGCGTCTCAGCTCTAAGTGGCTCCAGTGGTATAACGGGTTGCCGATCAGCTTCGGCATGGTCTCCGCCCAGGCCTGGAATTTCTCGCGGTCGGAGCCGTCGCCGGTCACATATTTCTCAGCTACGCCGTTGGAGCGCATCTGACGCCACTTGTAGTGGTCGCCGCCCAGCCAAACCTGTGTGATATTGTCAAATTTGCGGTCCTCGTAAATCTCCTGGGGGTTGATATGGCAGTGATAATCCAGGATTGGCATCACTTCCGCATAGTCGTGGTACAGCTTCTTCGCCATATCGGTGGATAATAAGAAATCCTTGTCCATAAACTGTTTCATTTTGGGAATCCTCCTTGAATTTAAAAATTGGTGGTTTGCCTTTTTATAAGATCAGAGGCGATGGTGGTCCGGCTGGGGACATTCATGCCGCTGAACACACCCATGAGTGTATTGATGGTGGTGGTGCACAGAGCCTCAACCTTGCTGTCGATGGAGGTGATCTCCGGATCGGTGCAGCGGGAGAGGATGCTGCTGTTGTAGCCGATGATGGAGAGCTTGTCCGGCACCGGGATGTTCGCCGCGTGGGCAAACTTTACGGCGCCCACGGCCAGGGAGTCGTCGGAGGTCATCACGGCGTCAAAGCGCAGTCCCTTGCCGTAGAGGAAGAGCAGCAGATCCCTTGCGGAGGAGATATCCTTGGCGCACTGGTGGATCAGGCCCTCGTCCACAGGAAGCCCCAGATCCCGGTGGGCGTCCTTGTAGCCCTCCAGCTTGTTCATGCCGCTGAAGGAGTAGCTGGTGTAGAGATAGAGGATGCGCTTGCAGCCGGATTTTAAGAGGCTTGTGGCCGCCTGGTAGATGGCCGCGTGGTCGTCGCAGACCGTGCTGTAGATGTTCTCACCCTCCAGATAGCCGTTTACCAGCATGAGCGGGAGCTCCTTGGCCGCCTCGATCAAGTAGGCGTTGTCCTTGGGGCGCATCTCCACGAACTTGGAACCGGCCAGAATGATGGCGTCCACACGCTTGGAGCGCAGAAGATTAAAGTATTTCTGCTTGGCGTCCAGGTCATAGCCGGTGCAGCAGAGAATCGAGTCGTACTCGTAGCTGCGCAGGGCGCGCTCCAGGTAGTAGATGGCGTTTGCCAGGTAGGGGTCCGAGGAGTCGGAGCACATGATCCCGATGGTCTGCATGGTATTTAAACCCAATCCCCGGGCGAACACATTCGGGGTGTAACCCAGCTCGGACATCACGCTTAAAACCTTGTTTCTCGTCTTTTCACTGACATTGGGATTGCCGTTGAGTACCCGGGAAACGGTGGCGATGGAGACTCCGGCATGTTTGGAGACATCGTATATGTTCATTGCTCTCAACCTCACATTCTGTAAGCGCTTACACGCTAAATTTATTATACCTACTCTCAGGAAAGAATGCAACTGTTTTCTATTTTTTTGTTGACTTCTCCCGGGATCTTTTGTAGAATAATTGTAAGTACTTACATAAACGGAACCGCGGGGGATCAAAAGGGATTTGCCCGGTGCTGTTTGTGGGATAAACGCAGCAAACCATATGAATATAGGAGAAGAGATCATGCAGGACATTGTGAAAATCAATCAGAATGACAACGTAGCGGTAGCGCTCCGCCCGATCGCGGCGGGGGAGACGTTACAGGTGGCGGGCGCAGAGGTGACCGCTGCAGAGGAGATTCCCCAGGGCCACAAATTTGCGTTGAAGCCGATTAAGGCAGGGGAAGAGGTTGTGAAGTACGGCTTCCGGATCGGCTATGCGAAGGAGGATATCCGGACCGGTCAGTGGGTTCACGTGCACAATGTGAAGACTGCGCTGGGAGATGTTCTTTCCTATACTTATGATCCCGCCGGCGCGGATGTGGAGCCCACGGAGCACGCATACTTTGAGGGCTACCGCCGGGCGGACGGCAAGGTGGGCGTGCGCAACGAGATCTGGATTATCCCCACAGTGGGCTGCGTGAACTCCATCGCCAAGGCCCTGGAGACGCAGGCGAGAGACCTCGTAAAGGGAACCGTGGAGGACATCATCGCCTTCCCGCACCCCTACGGCTGCTCCCAGATGGGCGACGACCAGGAGAACACCAGAAAGGTTCTGGCGGACATGATTCACCACCCCAACGCCGGCGGCGTGCTGGTCTTGGGCCTGGGCTGTGAGAACAGCAACATCCCGGTGCTGATGGACTATATCGGCGAGTACGACGAGCAGCGGGTGAAATTCCTCCAGTGCCAGGACGTGGAGGACGAGATGGAGACGGCCATGGGTATGTTAAAGGAGCTGGCAAACTACGCGGGCGCCTTCTCCAGGGAGAAGATCGACGCCAGCGAGCTGGTGATCGGCATGAAGTGCGGCGGCTCCGACGGCCTGTCCGGCATCACGGCGAACCCGGTTGTGGGCGCATTCTCCGATCTCCTGGTGAGCAAGGGCGGCACCACCATCCTGACCGAGGTTCCGGAGATGTTCGGCGCGGAGACGCTGCTGATGAACCGCTGCGAGACCCCGGAGCTGTTCGAGAAGACCGTGGACCTGATCAACAACTTCAAGAACTATTTTACCAGCCACAACCAGACCATCTACGAGAATCCCTCCCCGGGCAACAAGAAGGGTGGAATCTCCACGCTTGAGGACAAGTCCCTAGGCTGCACCCAGAAGTCCGGAAGCTCTCTGGTGAAGGGCGTGCTGGAGTACGCCGAGCCCGTGAAGGTGAAGGGCTTAAATCTCTTATCCGCCCCCGGAAACGACCTGGTGGCGTCCACCGCTCTGGCGGTCTCCGGCGCGCACATTGTGCTGTTCACCACCGGCCGCGGAACTCCCTTCGCGTCCCCGGTTCCCACGGTGAAAATTTCCAGCAACAGCAAGCTTGCGGGACACAAGGACAACTGGATCGATTTCAACGCCGGGCGCATGGTGGAGGACAAGACCAAGGAGCAGCTGGCCAAGGAGCTGTTCGACTATGTGTTAGAGGTGGCAAGCGGCCGCAAGGTGAAGGCTGAGGAGGCCGGCTTCCACGATATGGCGATTTTTAAGCAGGGCGTGACGCTGTAATGGCGGAGGATGACACTGCAGGAAACAGAGTATAACACTGCGGAAAGCAGGGGATCATTTTCTAATATGCGGCGGGCGCGGGACTTCTTGCGCCCGCCGCTGTCAAATCGTGGAAAAGACTGGAAAATTACACAGCGGCGGAACAAATTAGCGGTTGCACAATCCCTCCGGTTAGTGTATACTGAAAGCAATGAATATCGTATATACGGACGAAAAATGTATATGCGAATATAAAGGCAGAAGTTTGCAGGACAACTTAGGAGGGGTAGCATGAAATTAAACAGAACCACCCTGCGCACGGTGGATATACTGAAGCTGGTGTCTAAACGGCCGGACGGAATCACATTGGACGAGATCTGCGAGCGTCTGGAGCTGCCCAAGACCAGCGCCTACGATATCGTGACCACCCTGGTGCAGACCGGGATGATCCACGTGGCCAGGGAGCAAAAGCAGCGGTATCACATCGGCCTGACCGCGTACCGGATCGGCATCAATTACACCAACAACCTGGATTTTATCAGCGTGATCGACCCGGTCCTAAAGCTGTTCGCCAGGGAGGTGGGAAAAACCGTGTTCTTCGGGGTGCGGTCTGAGGACGAGATCATCTACATCTGTAAATTTGAGCCCGAGAACCCCATCATCACCACCGCCACCGTGGGAACCAAAAACCCGCTCTACTGTACGTCCCTGGGAAAGGCCATCCTGGCCTTCGAGGAGGATGAGGTGCGGGAGAGTGTGCTTGGCCGCCTCCGCTATGAGCGCAAGACGGATCACACACTTCTAAGCCGCCAGGCACTGGAGGCGGAACTCATGACGGTGCGGGAGAAGGGGTACGCTCTGGACGCGAGAGAGCTGGAGGAGCACATGGAGTGTGTGGGCTCCCCGGTGTTCGGCCCCGACGGCACGCTGATCGGCGCAATCAGTGTCTCGAGCCTGTATAAACCCTCCGAGGACTATGAGGCGCTGGGGGTGAGAGTGCACAGAAAGGCGTTAGAGCTGTCAAAGCTGATGGGATTTTTAGGAAAATTTTAAAGAGGCCGGAAAATCCAAGAAAAATTCATCATTTTTTAGCGGTTTTTCTGTTGACAAATGATGTGGTAACGATTAAACTTTAAGTATAAATCGCATTTATGAAATTGATTCGTATATGCGAACCCATGAAAGAAGGAGAAGAGACATGAAAAAAGAAAAAGTTTTAGCAAGAATGAAAGAAGATTGCCTGGTTGCAGTTGTTCGCGCAAAGAACTATGAGCAGGGTGAGAAGGTTGTGGATGCCATCATCGCCGGCGGAATCAATTTCATCGAGCTGACCATGACCATGGATGACGGGGATCCGGTTGGATTCATCAAATTGATGGCTGAGAAGTATAAAGACAACGACAAGGTAGTGATCGGCGCCGGCACCGTTCTGGATCCGGAGACCGCAAGAGCCTGCATCCTGGCTGGAGCAAACTACATTGTAAGCCCCGCTTTAAACCTGGATACCGTTAAGCTGTGCAACCGCTACAGAGTGCCGATGCTGCCCGGCGTTATGACTCCCACCGAGGCTGTAACCGCCATGGAAGCTGGCTGCGATATCATCAAGATCTTCCCCGGCAATATTGTTGGACCGGCTGCCATCAGCAGCTTCAAGGGCCCCCTTCCCCAGGGTGAGTTCATGCCGTCCGGCGGTGTTGACGTGGACAACGTTGACAAGTGGATCAAGGCTGGCGCTTACGCAGTGGGCACCGGAAGCAGCCTGACCAAGGGCGCTAAGACCGGCGATTTCGCCGCTGTGACCGCGAAGGCACAGGAGTTCGTGAAGGCTGTCGCTGCTGCGAGAGCATAATTGCCACCTAAATGTGAGTATTCGGTTCCCCGCACAATCGCCGGGGAACCGCTATAGAGTGTAAACAGGCGTGCGCGGCCGCGGGATGAGCCGCAGGGCGCGGGTCAATACTTTTTTTAAGAGGAGAGAAGAACAATGGCAAAAGTAGTAACCATGGGCGAGATCATGTTAAGATTATCTACCCCCAACAATGAGAAATTCATTCAGGCAGACGAGTTCGATGTAGTTTACGGCGGCGGCGAGGCAAACGTTGCTGTATCCCTGGCAAACTACGGACATGAGACCCAGTTCGTAACCGCAGTACCGGCCAACCCCATCGGCGAGTGCGCAGTTGCCACCATGAGAAAATACAATGTGGGAACCAAGTACATCTCCAGAAGCGGCGAGCGTCTGGGAATCTACTACCTGGAGACCGGCTCCGCGATGAGAGCTTCCAACGTGGTTTACGACCGCGCTCACAGCTCCATCTCCACCGCTACTCCGGATCAGTTTGACTTCGACGCAATCTTCTCCGACTGCGACTGGTTCCACTTCACCGGCATCACCCCCGCCATCAGCGACGCTGCGATCGCTCTGACCGAGGCTGCTCTGAAGGCTGCAAAGGCTCACGGCGTTACCGTATCCGTGGACTTAAACTTCCGCAAGAAGCTGTGGTCCTCCGAGAAGGCTCAGAAGGTTATGACCAACTTCATGCAGTACGTTGACGTTTGCATCGGCAACGAGGAGGATGCGGAGAAGGTTCTTGGCTTCAAGCCGGGCAACACCGACGTTACCTCCGGCGAGCTGGAGCTGGCTGGCTATGTGGACATCTTCAACCAGATGGCTGACAAGTTCGGCTTCAAGTATATTGTGAGTTCCCTGCGCGAGAGCCACAGCGCTTCCGACAACGGCTGGTCCGCCTGCATCATGGACGGCAAGACCCGCGAGTTCTACCACTCCAGAAAGTACCGCATTACCCCCATCGTGGACCGCGTAGGCGGCGGCGACTCCTTCGCAGCCGGACTGATCTGCGGACTGCTCGACGGCAAGGACATGAAGGCTGCTCTGGAGTTTGCAGTAGCCGCTTCCGCTTTAAAGCACACCATCCCGGGCGACTTAAACCTGGTAACCCGCGCAGAGGTTGAGAACCTGGCCGGCGGCGATGCTTCCGGACGTGTACAGCGCTAATCGCTCGCACGCGGCATAAATCGAACATGATTTTCAAACGGCTAATCCTTCAGCAGGCATTAGCCGTTTCTCATAATAAAGGAGAGAGAGTATGGAAGAGAAGAGCAGCAGAAATTTTGACCTCCTCACACTTGGACAGGTGCTTCTTCGCCTGTCGCCGCCGGACAACGAGCGCTTAAGCCGTGGAGACACCTTTGTGAAGCAGGTGGGCGGTGCGGAGTTAAACGTGGCCGTGGGCGCGTCCCTCTTGGGTCTGCACACCGGCGTGATTTCCAAGCTTCCGGCCCATGACATCGGAAGCTTCATGAAAGGAAAAATCCGTTCCTTCGGCGTCAGCGATGACTTTTTCATGTATGACCATTCGCCGTCGGCCCGCCTGGGAATCTACTACTATGAGAACGGTGCTTATCCCAGAAAGCCCAAGGTGATCTACGACCGCAACAACAGCTCCTTCTTCTCGTTAGATATCGACGAGATTCCGGACGAGGTGTACACGGCCTCCAAGTGCTTCCACACCACGGGAATCACCCTGGCGCTCAGCGAGAAGGTCCGCGAGACCACCATCGAGATGATCAAGCGCTTCAAGGCGGCCGGGACCCTGGTGAGCTTTGACGTGAACTTCCGCGGCAATCTCTGGACCGGCGACCAGGCCCGCGAGACCATCCTGCGGATTCTGCCCTACGTGGACATTTTCTTCTGCTCTGAGGACACGGCCCGCCTGACCTTCTTGAAAACCGGGACGGCCCGGGAGATGATGAAGAGCTTTACCGAGGAGTTCCCGATCTCCATCGTGGCCTCCACCCAGCGGATTGTCCACAGCCCTAAGCTGCACACCTTCGGCTCCGTGGCCTACGACGCGGCCCGGGATGAGTACTACGAGGAGGAGCCCTACCGCAACATCGAGGTTGTGGACCGCATCGGCAGCGGCGACGCCTACATCTCCGGCGCGCTCTACGGTCTGCTGTCCTCCGGCGGCGACTGCGCCAAGGCCATCGCCTACGGCAACGCCACAGCCGCTGTGAAGAACACGATTCCGGGCGACCTGCCCTCCTCCAATCTGGACGAGATCGAGACCATCATCCAGGCGCACAACTCCAAGGGTTATCAGAGCGAGATGGCCCGCTAAAAAAATTTGCCCTTCTTCTTTATTTTTCTGGTTTATCCGCTTATGCGCGGCAGATATGGTATACTTAAGGTGTACATGTCCGCCGGGCATTGTGTGGGAGAGAAAAATTGAGGGAAGGGCTTTTTTGTTGGGGCAAGGCGCGGTGGTGGAACTCGCAGGAAATCGGTCGGGACGGCAGTTGGGCGGAAACGGAGGATAGGGCTGATGAAAAAGATGGTGAAGGACGTGGGAGTGCTGGCGGCTTGCCTGCTTATTTGTGTGGGACTTGGGGCCTGCGGGAAGAGGGAGGCGGCGCCTCGGGGCGAGGAGACAGTGACGGAAGAGAGACAGGAGAGGGGAGAAGGCGCGGAAGGCCAGCCAGTCGGCACCGCCGGTGGACGCGGGCCGGGTGGCTCAGAGACTCTGGATCCAAACGAGGCCAGGCGGATTGCGGAGCAGACCTACCAGGTGGACTTGACACCTCTGGGGCAGGTGACGTTTGCCGCCTACGCTCCGGACACGGAGCACAGTCCCTTAGCGGATGTGGAGTTTGCGCTGATCAAGGATGGAAAAATATGGGCCAAACTTGAGGGGATGTACAAGGACAATATCCGGCTGAACGAGATGTTTGAGAATGTGGAGGAGGTCTCGTTTTCGGACTACAACGGCGACCGGTACACGGACATAATTGTGATTTGCAATTACATGCCGTCCTCCGGACCCGATGCAGGGCGCGCGTACTCGGAGACCCGGATTTATCGGGGAAATGCGGACGGCGTCTTTGTGCTGGAGCGGGACTTGTCGGAGGAAGCGTCTATGGCGCTGGTCAAGCAGACGGCCAAGACCGTGCTGGGCTTTCTGCAGAACAGCCAGACGCCTCCCGGTGTGGAGACATCCTGGCTCCAGGCCTACATTGATTTTTTGTACAACCGAAATCCGGGGCAGTGGGCGGGATTTGCGTTTATCTGGCTCGATGACGACGAGATTCCGGAGCTGGTGGAAATCGGAAACAGCCAGACGGGCGGCTGCGCCATTGTCAGCTATGCGGACGGAGTGCTTCATGAGCTGCAGTTAAATCAGCCGAGTTTTACCTACATAGAGCGCGGAGGTCTGCTCTGCAGCTCGGGTGGAAATAAAAATCGCAGCTGTGATCTGGTTTACAGCCTTGCGGACGGCACACTGAAATTGGTCGGGGAGGGATACTACGGCACGGAGGTAAATGAACCTCTGAAGCGGGATGCTGCCGGAAAGCCGGTGTGCCAGTACCGGTGGAATGGCGCGGCCCTGACGGAGAAGGCGTACTATAATGCGCTCAGCCGCGTGTACGACGAATCTCAGGCGGTGGACGGCTATCAACCAGATCGCTGTTATACGGCGGAGGAGCTGGCAAAACAGCTTAAGAATGGGAGCTTGCCTGGGGCAGAGTAGCGCTTGGCAGGTTTAAGCGGCGGAGGAGAACAGTGTTTATTGAAGGCGATGGGGCGTCGGCAAAGCCTGTGGTGATTGGTAAGTGTAATGGGCCGCAGGCTTAGTCTGTGGCCCATTACTTATTCCGGCTGCAGCAGGGCACGGCAATGGTCCGTGTGGATCGTCACTGGTCTGCACGGATCGTTGGCCGGCCTTGCTGCGGCCGGTATTTTTTTGCGTTGAACCGGGCTAAGGGAGAAAGAAGCTCGCCGGGAATGTTGGCTCAGGATGACTGTTCGCCGTTCCCGGCCCCCCATTCCCGAGCCACCGTCCCCCGGGCCACCACTCTAAGCCCGCCTCTTCAGTTCGAAAAGAATAGAAAACAAGAAAAATCTAAAAAACGGCTCCCAGGGATTGACAAAACCAACTAATTAAAGTATATTTATTAAACTATATTTAATAAATAAAAGACTTACTTGGAGGAACACGACATGTCGATCCGTGACAACTACAACCACACGCTGCGGGCCAGCTACGTGGGCTACATATCCCAGGCCATTGTGAACAATTTCGCCCCGCTGCTGTTTTTGACCTTCCGCAGCCAGTTTGATATCTCCCTGGACCGGATCACGCTTTTGGTCACGCTGAACTTCGGTATCCAGCTGGTGGTGGACCTGTTGGCGGCGGGATTCGTGGACCGCATCGGCTACCGGACGGCCCTTGTGATGGCCCATCTCCTGTGCGCCCTTGGCGTGGCCGGCCTGGGGATTTTTCCGCAGCTTCCCATGGGGCCGTACCCGGGGTTACTCATGGCGGTGTGTCTCTACGCGGCGGGGGGCGGCCTGATCGAGGTGATGATCAGCCCCGTGGTGGAGGCGTGCCCCACGGAGCGCAAGGAGGCGGCGATGAGCCTGCTCCACTCCTTTTACTGCTGGGGCCATGTGCTGGTGGTGATCGTGTCCACGCTGTTTTTCCGCCTGGCGGGGATTGAAAACTGGCGGATCATGGCGTTCATCTGGGCGCTTGTGCCCTTTGCCAACGCGTTCTATTTCGGACTTGTACCCATCCGCAGCATGACGGAGGAGGGGCAGGGCATGACGGTCCGGCAGCTGGCGGGAAGCGGCATGTTCTGGGTGTTTGTGCTGCTCATGATGTGCTCCGGCGCGTCGGAGCAGGCCATGAGCCAGTGGGCCTCCGCCTTTGCGGAGTCGGCGCTGCGGGTGGGAAAGACCGTGGGCGACCTTCTGGGCCCGTGCATGTTCGCGCTGCTCATGGGCACCTCCAGGGCAGTGTACGCCCGGTTCTCCCACCGCATGCCGCTCATTCCCTTCATGGCGGGAAGCGGCGTGCTATGTATCGCGGGCTATCTGCTGGCGGTGTGCTTTCATGCGCCTGTCCTGGCGCTTGCGGGCTGCGGAATCTGCGGCCTGGCGGTGGGGATTTTGTGGCCCGGAACATTCAGCCTATCCTGCGCGCGGATTCCGCGCGGGGGGACCGCGATGGCGGCGCTCCTGGCCTTGGGCGGCGACGTGGGCTGCTCGCTCGGCCCCACGGTGGTGGGACTGGTGTCGAACGCAGCGGGAGGCAGCATCCGCACCGGCCTCCTGGCGGCCATCGCTTTTCCGGTTTTGCTGATTCTGTGCCTTGCGAGGGTGGGAAAACGGTCCGCAGGCGAAAAGGCATGTGGGGACGCGGCCTGACAGAGATACGTCAATTATGTTTGAGAGAGGGGAAGGAAAATGGGAAAGATTGATCTGCACATGCATTCGGTGATCAGCATCGACGGGGAACTGGAGCCTGAGGAGGTGGTCCGGCGGGCCAAAGGCCAGGGCATTGAGGCAATGGCGTTGACGGACCACAATACCGTGCGCGGGACCAAGCGGGCCTTAAAGGAGGCGGAAGCGTTTGGAATCCGCCTGGTGGAGGGGGTGGAGCTGGACTGCGTTCTGGGCAAAAGAAATCTGCACCTGCTGGCCTACGGGATCGACCCAGAGAACCCGGTTTTTGCGGAGATCGAGGGGGAGATATTGGACCAGGAGCGCCGGTTCTCTGCGCGCAGGCTGGAGATTTTCCATGAGATGGGATTAAAATTCGACGACGACTGGGTGCTCAGCCAGAACCAGTACGGTCTGGCGGTGCCGGAGGACATCGCGATGTCGGCCCTTGGAGATCCGGGGAATGACGGCTGTGAGCTGCTGACGCCCTACCGCCCGGGAGGGAGCAGAAGCGGCAATCCGTATGTCAATTTTTACTGGGATTTTGCCTCCCAGGGAAAGGCCGCCTACTTGAAGGTGAGCTACAGAAGCTTTGATGAGCTGAACCGCCGGATGCTGGACCAAGGGGCGGTGACGGTGATCGCCCACCCAGGCGCCACGGTGAACCGGGACGAGGATGCCATCCGGTATATGGTGCGCGCTGGCGTGAAGGGCATGGAGGCATACTCCAGCTACCACACACCACAGCAGTGCGCCTACTACATCGGGCTGGCGAGGGAGCTTGGGATCGCGGTGACAGCGGGAAGCGATTTTCATGGGCGGTCAAAGCCATCGATCCGCCCGGGAGATACCGGATGTGATGGGGATGCGGAGCGGGAGGTGATTCGAGGACTGGAAAAGATTGGGATTTTCGCAGCGGAGGAAGAAGGCTGATGGAGAGAACACTAAATCCGATTCGGGAACAGAATCTCAGGACGCTGCGGAGGCTGATGAATTCGCGGCGCACCGCCACGAAGGCGGAGCTGGCGGCAGAGTCCGGGCTCAGCGTGGTTGCACTCCAGTCGCTGCTCACCGTGCTGGAGGAAGGCGGTGAGATCCGAAGGGATGGGGTGTACCGGCCGGACAAGGGCCGCCCGGCCGCTGTCTACCGCTATGAGGAGCGGGCGCGGATGGCGCTGTCCGTCTGCATGTACGAGAAGAACGTGGAGGACACGGCGGTCTGCTCGGTCTGCGATCTGTTTGGGAATGTGGTGGAGACGGAGGAGATGAGCCTGACAGAGCCCGATGTTGAGAGCTTTGACGGCGTGATCGGCCGAATGATCGGGGCCTACCCGACGGTCTGCGCGGTGGGCTTTGGAATTCCCGGGGAGTCGGTGGACGGGCGGATGGTGGCCAGCGACTATGAGCGCCTGGGCGGGGCAGATCTCTGCGGACATGTGCGGGAGCGGTTCGGCGTGGCGGCGTTCATCCAGAACGATATCAACGCGGCGGTTGCGGGGTACTGCGCCGGGCGCATGGTACCGGATGAGGAGATCGTGGCGGGGATCTATCTCCCGAAGAAGTATGGCCCCGGTGTGGGCGTGTGGGTTCACGGCGGCCTGCTGTGCGGCAGGGACGGCCTGGTGGGGGAGGTGGCGTGCCTTCCGTTTGGCGTTGACTGGAAAAGCCCGGTCCCGGGGGATGTCCGGATGGACACCCTGGTCCGCATTGCCCAGACATGCATTATCATGTACAATCCACACCGCCTGGTGATCTACGGGGAGATGGACCGGGAGAGGGCCGCCCGAAAACTGGAGGAGGCCATGGGCTCCCCGGTGGAGCGCATGATGATGCCAGGCCTGGAGTGGATTAGCGATATCCGGGCGGATTTCGAGGAGGGAATCCTTCGGATGGGGCTTAGCCGAATTCTTAAATATTGAATATCCTCTCAAAACTTTCTTAGGAATTGTTAAGAAAAAGTTTATTGGATACAGGGAGAAAGTGTTGTATACTCCTGGTACAGTTAAAAATAAAAAATGTGCACAAGGAGATTATACAATTGAGAAAATATCGTTTATTTGTAATCAGCGCCTGCGCGGCAGTGGCTTTGGGAGTTGGAGGCTGCGCGGCAAAGACCCAGGCAGCTCCCACCGAGGAAACGCAGGTAGAGACCACGACCGAGGCCGCCACAGATGTGGTTGAGACCGTGGACGGCACCATCGAGAGCATGGAGGAGACACAGCCGGAGGCACCGCAGTCGATCCGGATTTTCGGGACCGTGACCCGCGGGGAGGACGGACGCATTTCCGTTGACAACCAGTCCGGCCAGAGCTACAGCGGTGAGATCGTGTTAAACATCTCCGACGAGGAAACTCTGATTCTGGACGCGGTGAGCGGTGACCCGTACGCTGCGGACAGCATCAAGGACGGCGACACAATCTACGTGTACATAGGGCCGGCCATGACCATGAGCCTGCCGCCGCAGACCAGCGCGAAGGTGATTTTGGCCAACATTCCGGCGGACTTCAAGGTTCCGGATTATGTGACCGTGGACTCCGTTGTGACGGACGCCTCCACTTCCAAGTCCGAGCTCACTGCCGCGGACGGCACCAAGTATGAGATCGGCGAGGACTGCAGCATCGTTCCGTACCTGACGCGCAACATCGTCACCCTGAACGACCTGACCGAGGGAAGAACCTGCATGATCTGGTCCGATGACCAGAACGTGGCGGAGAAGATTATGGTATTCGCACAGTAACTTTTATGTCCCATCAATGAGACGGGCATCCGAACGCGAGAGCGGGGTGGATGCCCGTTTTTACATTTTGGTAAAGATTTTCGGAAACTGGGGTGCTATAATGCCGGTAGGATGTGCGCGGGGAGGAAAACGTGAAGAATAAAATACTGGTGGTAGAGGATGAGAGGACGATCGCAGACCTGATCTGCATGAACTTAGAGGCGGCCGGCTATGAGCCGGTGGCGGCTGAGGACGGGAATATGGCGGTGAAATTGCTCGCATACGAGGGGGCGGGGGCCGCAGACTTGGCACTGGTGGATATCATGCTGCCGGGAGTGGACGGGTTTGCGCTCATGGAGCTGTTTAAGGCCAAGGGGATTCCGGTCATTTACCTGACGGCGAAGGCAGATGTGGCCTCCAAGGTGCGGGGGCTGCGGTTGGGCGCGGAGGACTATATTGTGAAGCCCTTTGAGGTGTTGGAGCTTCTGGTGCGGATGGAGAAGGTACTGGAGCGGACGGGAAAGATGCGGACCGAGCTGTGCTTTCAGGAGCTGATGGTGGATCTTAAGATGCGCAAGGTATGGGAGGGAGGGCGGGAGGTGGCCCTAAAGCCCATGGAGTTTAACCTTTTGACCGTGTTCATGAAAAATAGAAATGTGGTTCTGGGGAGGGACCGGCTGCTGGACCTGGTCTGGGGCAGCGATTTTTACGGGGAAACCCGCACAGTGGATGTGCATGTGGCGAAGCTGCGCAAGAAGCTTAAGGCCGCGGAAGCGATTAGGACGATCCCGAAGGCCGGCTATATGTTTGAGGATGACAGCCTATGAAACTGAAGACAAAGCTGATTTTGATCATGCTGATTGTGCTGGCGGGCGCCATGGGGGTGTGCGCCGCATTTTCGATTGGGCGGCTTGAGGACTACAGCCTGTCGGTCCAGGTGGAGAGCGAGCGGGAGAAGCTGCGGATCGCGGGGCGCGCGTTCCGGCAGGTGGGGACCAGGGAGGATTTCGAGCAGATGGGCGAGATCGCCCGGGATGCATACTTAAAGTACCAGTTTGAGCGCTGTTACCAGAGCGGCTACGGACTCATCAAAAACGGAGAGTGCATCTTGAATCTGACGGACTACGAGGTGGTGAATCTGGGAGGGCTTAGAGGGGAATACCGGGTGCAGAAGCTGGGTCAAAAGCACATTTTGCTGCTGCGCCAGGCACTGGAGTACCCGGAGGGCTTTGAGGTGCTGGCGGTGCGGGACATCTCCCAGGCCTGGCAGGAGTTGGAGCGGCAGGCCGTGGGCTATCTGGCGGTGTTCGGCGGCGTCTCCCTGGCGGCCACCGTGGTTTTCGCGCTGTGCCTGGGGCGCACCCTGCGGTCGCTCAATGCCCTGCGCCTGGCGGCGTCGGCCATCAGCGGCGGGAAGCTGGGGGCGAAGGTGGAGATTCCGGGGCGGGACGAGGTCGCTCAGGTGGGCGAGGCGTTCAACCACATGTCGGAGCAGGTGGAACAGCAGGTGGAGAACCTGGAGCTGCTGTTGGGGGCCCTGGCCCACGAGATGAAGACGCCGATTACGGCTGTGATGGGGTACTCGGACAGCCTGCTGTCCGTGCGGCTCACGAAAGAACAGCAGGAGCGGGCGCTGCGAAATATCCACAGCGCGGGGGCGCGGATGGAACAGATGTCGGCCAAGCTGCTGGCGCTGGTAGGACTCTACGACAATGAGGCGATCGTGCGGGAGCCGGTTTCGGTGGAGGCGCTGTTTGAAAGAGTGCGGCAGGAGACGGAAGGGCTGCTCGAAAAAAAGGGCGTGGCGCTGCGGATTTCCTGCGAGGAGGGCATGCAGATCCTGGGGGACGAGGCGCTTTTGTGCAGTCTCCTCGTCAATCTGGTGCACAACAGCTGCAAGGCCTCCGAGGCGGGCAGTGAAATACGGATGTGCGGCCAGGGAAGGACCATCCAGGTGGAGGACCAGGGCTGCGGGATTCAGGAGGAGGATCTGCCGCGGGTGACCGAGGCGTTTTATATGGCGGACAAGTCCAGAAGCCGCAGCGAGGGCGGCTCCGGGCTGGGGCTGGCGCTGGGACTTCGGATTGTGAAGCTGCACGGCGGGAATATGGAGATTTCAAGCCGCGTGGGGGAGGGCACCTGTGTGATGGTGACGTTCCCGGAGGAAAAGAAGGGCGTATGTGATGGGGCGTGAGGGAGAGTTTACAACTGTTTTACATGCCGGTGAATATTTTGCAGTCCGCTTCTGGTAGGATAGAGCTGTCGGTAAGAGGGACAAGACAGTTCAAGAGAAAGGAGAATTGATGGCATGTTATTGGTGAAAATGGGAAAATATGGGAAAGATGCTGCGCTGGCGCTGTGCCTGGCGGCTGTGGCCCTGGGCACAGCCGGGTGTACGCGGGAGACGGAGGAGCCGGTGATCGCGGAGCGGACAGAGGCGCCGGCGGAGACAGCGGAGCGGACAGAGGCACTGGCGGAGACTGCGACGGAGGACGGCACGTCGGGAGGTGGCCAGCTGGAGGGAGGCGGCCAGCCGGAGGGAGACGGGCAGGAAGGCACCAGGGCAGGGGATGAGAGAGAGGGAAGCGCACAGGCGGGGAGTGGCAACCAGGCCCGCTCCGGCCAGCCCTGGAGCGGGCGCAAAACGTTGGCGCAGCAGACGGAGGCCCCCGCTCGCTACCGGACCCAGGTGAATGGAGCGCAGGTGGAGATTGCCGCGGACGTTCCCGTTCTGGTCCCCGCAGCGCAGGAAGCGCCGGGGCGAACCGTCATCCGCGCTGTTCCCTACACTCCGGAGGACTTTGAGGCGTTTAAGAGGGTGGTGGGACAGGCGGAGAAAATCAACTGGGGGGAAAACCAACTGAACGAGGAGCAGAGGGGCGGATACACCAACTGCACCTCCACGGACGAGAAGTATTATGTGAGCTTTCGGGACAAGGGGGATGTCCCGTTTATATGGCTGAACAGCCGCCGGATCAGCTACGGCAGCGGGAATGGCTCTGATGCCGGGGATTTATCGGGCATGAAGATGGACGACAGCGGGCGCAGGAGGCTGGAGAGGGAACTCACCGGCAAGGCGGAATCGCTTCTGGAGGACCTGGGGCTTGGGGATTTCCGGCAGATGCAGATCAAATGGCGCTCGCTCTCTGAGAGCAAGGGCGGCGGGTGGGTGCCGGACGGGAGATACGCTCTGGTGATGCGCTACTGTAAGACAGCAGACGGTATTTTGGAGCCGGCAAATCGGGTGGCAGTCTGGGGGGAGGTGCCGCCTAATGCCCAGTACGTGGACATCGTCTATGCGGACGACGGACAGCTCATTGAGCTGAAGGATATCAACCACGTGCAGTACGGGGAGACGGTGGGGACAGACGATTTTCTGCTGCCCTTCTCCGCGATCACTGAGATATTTGAACAGTACGCAAAGTCCTACTATTCCACCCATACGCCCGGTTATGAGCTGCAGGGGGAGGACCAGCTGATGGCCAGGTCGCAGGATTTAAAGACCTGCGCCTACGTGAAGCTTTCAGGGGTGAAGCTTGAATACCGGGCGGCCTACCAGGGGGAGAATGAGGAGAACCAATCGGGCCGCTTGGAGCCAGTCTGGAATTTTTATGGCGGGATCACGGTGGGATACCGGGACGCGGGCGGAGTGGAAAGCGAGGTGCAGAGAGCCGGGCTGACGGCTGAGGATGATCTGCTCCTGGTCTCCATAAGCGCGGCGGACGGCCGGGTGTACGGAAGATAGGGGGAGACTTTTCCGGAAAGGTGTGCTACAATGAGAAATAGGTATTACCAATATGTACACCACAGAAGGAGAAGACAATGAGAACAGCAGCGGAACTGAGAGAACTGATCGCCTGCGGCAAGGGGGAGCTTGCCTGCGACTGGAAACTGGCGGATGTGCGCCTGGTCAATGTGTATTCGGGGGAGATTTACCCCACGGATATCTATATAAAGGGGAAGCGGATCGTCTCCATCCAGCCGGGGATCGACCTTCCGGCTAAGCAGGTGAAAAACTGCAACGGGATGTACGCCATCCCCGGCATGATCGACTCGCACATGCACTTTGAGTCCACCATGCTCTCGCCGGAGGCGCTGGCCGATGTGGTGGTGCCCAAGGGGACGACCACACTGATGGCGGATCTGATGGAGATCGCCAACGTGGCCGGGGAGGCTGGGCTTCGGGAGATGCTCGGCTCCATCAGCTGTCTGCCCTGCCGGATGTTGATCGAGGTGTCCTCCCGGGTGCCCACCGCGCCGGGCCTTGAGACCACCGGAGCCGTGCTGGGGGCGAAGGAGGTGGACGGCCTTTTGGACTGGCAGGAGAGCGTGAGCCTGGGGGAGATGGACTCCTCCAAAATTTTGCTGTCCAGGGAGGATGAGTACCTGGAGAAGATCTGCTCCGCCCTCAACCGGCGCAAGCCAGCCAACGGTCACGCCATTGGGCGCCTGGGGCAGGAGTTGAACATTTATGCCTCCTCCGGGATCTCTGACGACCACGAGTGCGTCACTGAGGAGGAGATGGTGCAGCGCCTCCGGGTGGGCATGAAGGTGTTCATCCGGGAGGGGAGCACGGAGCGGAACGTGGACCGGCTGGTGAAGGCCGTGGTGGACCACGGGCTGGACACGGAGAATTTGATGTTCTGCACGGACGACAAGCACATCGGGGATATCCGGCGGGAGGGCCACATCAACTACAATGTGAACCGCTCCATCGCGCTGGGGATGGATCCCATGGAGGCCATCCGCATGGCGACCATCCACGCGGCCAAGCATTTCCGCCTGGAGGAGGAGATCGGCAGCATCACCCCGGGACGCCTGGCGGACATTATCCTGGCGGAGAACATACGGGATATCCAGCCGTCCGAGGTTTGGTTTGAGGGCCGCCCGGCGGCAAAGGACGGGGCCATGCTTCAGGAGACGAGGGTGCGCGACTATCCGGACTGGATCAAGGACACGGTGCGCTTAAAGAAGCCGGTGACGGCGGAGTCCTTCGCGGTCCCGGCACAGGGCTGCGCGGACGCGCCCCAGGCGCCGGTGCGGGTGATCCGCCTGATCGACGGCCAGATCATCAACGAGGAGGACCGGGCCATGCTCCCGGTGCGCGGAGGCTTTGTGGCGGCGGACGCCGGGCAGGATGTGGCCAAGCTGTCCGTGGTGGAGCGCTATGGGAAGAACGGGAACGTGGGGACCGGCTTTGTCCGCGGCTTTAAGCTGCAGCGCGGGGCCATGGCCTACTCCATGTCCCACGATCACCACAATATCGTGGTGGTGGGCGTGGACGACGCGGACATGGCGGCGGCGGTGAACGAGGTGGTCCGGCTTCGCGGCGGCCTATCGGTGGTGAGCGGCGGGGAGGTGCTGGCCTCCATGGAACTGCCCATTGGCGGGCTGATGAGCGAGGAGGGGCCGAAGGAGGTGGAGGCGCAGCTGGACCGGATGAACGGCGCTGCGGCCTCGCTGGGCTGCACCTTGGCGGCCCCCTTCATGGCGCTGAGCTTTATCTCTCTGCCCACCGTACCGCAGCTGGGCCTGACGGACATGGGGCTGGTGGACGTGCTGAACCACCGGCTGATCCCGGTGCTCCTGTGAGCGCGAAAAATGAACGCAGGTCTTGCGCTATTCTTGAAAAAGATAAACGCTTTTGGCATATTGTGATTGACAGGAGAGAGCACTTGTAATAGGATAAATAGGTACTACCTATATAGGTAGTACCTATTTTGCTGAATGTGATGGGATAAACCGACCGGACTGGCTAAATGGCCAGCGGACGTTTTGGTTAAAGGATGTGGAGGAGCGATGGATCAGGGATTACAGTTGTCGGAGGAAGTGACCCGCAGTCTCTTAAAGGAGATTCGGACCGGCCGCTATTCGCAGCTCAAGAAGCTGCCCCCGGAGGTGGAGCTGGCCAGCCAGCTGGGCGTCAGCAGGACGTTACTTCGGGACTGTCTGGCAATTTTGGAGCGGGAGGGCTTTATCAGCCGCAAGCACGGCGTGGGGACGGTGATCAACAAGCACGTGCTCGAGGTGGAGACCCGCATGGATCTGGAAAAAGAATTTATGGATATGGTGGCGGACGCCGGTTATGTTTCCGAGATCGCAAGCGTGGAGGTGGAGCAGGTTCCTGCCAGCGCGCAGGTGGCGGAGAAGCTGAAGCTTGAGCCGGGGGAGCCGATCTTTTTGGTGTCCAGGCTGATCACCGCGGACAGGATGCCGGCGATCTACTGTGTGGACCACATCGGGCTTCGGCATTTAAAGACGGACGACTATGATTTGGACGAGCTGAAAAAACCGATTTTCTACTTTTTGGAAAAATACTGCGGGGAGACGGTGTACATGGACTTAACCGAGGTGCGCGCCGTGGCCGCGGATGAGCAGTTGGCAAAGGTGTTTCAGACGAGCACCGGGACGCCGTTACTTTTCATGGATGAAGTGGGATACAATTTTGGAGGGGAGCCGGTTCTCATGTCGAAGGAATACTACATGGATGGAATTTTAAAGCACACGGTGATGCGCAAAAAAATATAGGTCGGCAGGAAATTTGCCGGCAGAGGGAAGTTTTTAGTGAATGGGTTCATATTCCACATGAAAGCGCGTGGACATATAATTTCGCTGGAAACTTCTTTTCTTTGGGCATATCCGCAGCGGACAATTTCTGGAGAGAAAGGGCGGCCGTTTTCGGGCGCCGGAAGGGAGTGTACTTAGATGGCTGAAAACTATGTGGGCAGAGGACTTGGCCGGAGCGAGGGCATGGACAAGGCCGCGGGCCGTGCGATGTTCGCCGGGGATTACCGGGAGGAGGGCATGCTGGAGCTGGCTCTGGTGCGGTCCCCGGTAAGCCATGGGGTGATCGAGGAGCTGGACTTCTCGGCGCTCCCCGAGGACGTGCTGGTGTTCACGGCGAAGGACCTGGCGGCCAACGTGGTGGAGGACGTGATCGAGGACCAGCCGGTGCTGGCGGAGGAACGGGTGCGGTTTCTCGGCGAGCCGGTGGCCATCGTGGCGGCGGACACCAGGGAGCGGGCGAAGGAGGCTGCAAAGCTGGCGCGGGTGAAGGTGAAACCGCTGCCGGTGGTGCGGGACGTGGCGGACGCTGCCAACCCGGAGTTCCCGGCCCTCCACGAGAAGGGAAACCTGCTGGTGGATTTTGAGAACGAGAAGGGCTCCGTCGAGGATGGATTTGCAGAGAGCGACCTGATCCTGGAGCAGGACTTTGAGACGCCGGTGCAGGATCACGGGTACATGGAGCCGGAGGCCTGCTTTGCCCGGGTGGACGAGGACGGGAGGCTCTTGGCCTACACCTCCACCCAGAACGTGTTCCACGACCACCGGATGATCTGCCGCGCGCTGGGGCTTCCCAAGGAGCAGGTTCGGGTCACGGCGGCCACGGTGGGAGGCGGATTTGGCGGAAAGGACGGCAACACGGCGCAGATATTCGCCGCGGCAGTGGCCTGGCTCACCAAGCGCCCGGCCCGGCTGGTGTTTGACCGCAGGGAGTCCCTTGAGACCAGCTACAAGCGTCACGGGGTGCGCATGCATGTGAAGCTTGGCTTCTCGAGGGAGGGAAAGATCCTGGCCTTCGACGGGACCGGGGATCTGGACACCGGGGCCTACGCGGGGCTTGGCCCGGCGGTGCTGGGGCTGTTCACGGAGCACTTTGCGGGCCCCTACGAGATTCCAAACGTGCGGATCAAGAGCCGACTGTACTACACCAACAAGCCGGTGGCCCACGCCATGCGCGGCTTCGGGGCGCCCCAGGGGGCCTTTGCCACGGAGACGCTGATCAACCGGGCCGCCGCCAGGCTGGGGATCGACCCCATCGAGATCCGGATGATCAACGCACTGGAGACGGGAGCTTACGGCGCCCTGGGGCAGAAGATGGAGCACTGCGTGGACTTTAAGGGCGCGCTGGCGCTGATCCGGGAGTCGGATCTCTGGAGGAGCCGGGAGACGAACACGGATCCAAACATCGGTTACGGGATCGCGGGCGGACATTTGAGCTGCGGGCTGGGAAAGAACATTCCGGACACGGCCAGCGTGGCGGTGGAGGAGCCGGAAGAAGGATTCTACCGCATCCGCATCGGCTTCGTGGACATCGGCCAGGGCAGCCGGACCGCCCTGTGGGCCATGGCGGCCGACGCGCTGGGGACGGATATGGACCACATCGAGCTGATCATGGCCGACACGGACCGGACCATGGACTGCGGCTCCACCGCGGGGTCCCGCTCCACCTTCATCGCCGGGAACGCCCTGCTTGCGGCCATCCGCCAGTTTAAGGGACAGAAGGATGGCGGAAAATTGGAGGGGGCCATCACCGGGGAGGCGTCCTTCCCCGAGTCCTCCAAGGCCTTTGCCACCGCGGGCTTCCCCCACGCCATGTACACCTTCATCGCCCAGGCGGTGAAGCTTAAGCTGGACCCGGTGACGGGAAATGTGGTCCTGCTGGACGTGGCCGCTGCCACCGAGGCGGGGCGGATTATCAACCCCCTGTCCATGGCGGGTCAGATCCAGGGCGGCGTGGCCATGTCCATCGGCTACGCGCTGGGGGAGAACTGCATGTTCGAGGACGGGAGACTGCTAAACGCCGATTTTTCCACGTACCTCATGCCCACCGCCATGGACGTGCCCCACATTGCCAGCTACCATGTGGACGCCTACGAGGCGGACGGCCCCATGGGAGTGAAGGGGGCGGCGGAGGTATCCACCGTGTCCATCGCCCCGGCCATGAACGGGGCCATAGAGCAGATATCCGGGGCACAGCTCAACAGCCTGCCCTTCGATATAAATAAAATCTTACAAGCAATGGAAAACAAGGAGGAGAACAGATGAGAAAGAGTGCAAGGATTCTGGCGGCCGCGATGGCAGCGGTCATGATGCTTACGGCCTGTGGTTCCGGCAGCGGAAGGGCCACCACGGCGGCTCCGGCGGCGGACACCAAAGCGGCGGACGCCAAGGAGGAGACCAAGGCGGCTGAGAGCAGTGCAGTTGAGGGCGAGAAGGCCGGCAAGGAGGGCGTCTTAAAGGTGGCGCTGATTCTTCCCGGAAAGAAGGATGACGTGTCCTTCAACCAGGCCATGTTCCAGGGCATGCAGAAGTATGCGGACGCCCACAAGGACGAGATCGATTTAAAGATTGTGGAGAACGTTTACGAGGTGGCTGACATTGAGCCCGCGCTGATGGACTTCGCGGACCAGGGCTACGACGTGGTGTTCGGCCACGGCTTCCAGTTTATGGAACCCATCGTCAAGGTGGCTCCCAACTACCCGGACACGGATTTCCTTCTGGGAACCGGATACAAGTCGGTTGACAACTCCGCCATCTACGATGTGGAGTTGGAGAGCGGCGGCTACCTGATGGGCGTGATCGCGGCGCTGGCAACCCAGTCCAACAAGATCGGCGTTGTGGGCGGAGCGGACGCTTCCGAGATCTTCCGCGGCCACGAGGGCTTCAAGATGGGCGCTAAGTCCGTGAACCCCGACATTGAGATCCAGGAGGTTTACACCGGCGACTGGACCGACACGGCCGGCGCGAAGGAAGCGGCTGTGGGAATGTACGACTCCGGCGTGGACGTGATCTGGCATTCCGGCGACGGAATCGGCCTGGGCGTTGTGCAGGCTGCCGCTGAGAAGGATATGTACTGCCTGGGAAACGTAGCGGATCAGACCTCTTTAGCTGAGAAGAACGTGCTCTCCGGCGTGGTGTACCAGTGGGAGGCCGTGATCGCGGGCATCTTCGACGACATCCGAAGCGGAAGCTTTACCGGACGCCAGGAGGCGGACCGCTTCTACTGGATCAACGCGGAGAACGAGGGCTTAAACTACGCGCCCATCAACGATCCCAAGGGATGGCTGACCGACGAGGACAAGGCACAGATCGAGGACACCTTTAAGAAGCTTCAGGCCGGTGAAATCGAGATTCCGGAGTTCAAGCAGGGCGAGGCGGCCAAATAGGCTTGCCGGACCTAAGGCTACGCAAATAATCTGCCGGGGACGGGCGGCGGGGTGACTTGCCGCCCGCCCCATATGGGCATTGCCCGTGTTTTAATTCAGGAGGTCTGCATATATGGAAGCATTAGCAGTGGAGATGCGCAATATAACGAAAATATTCGGCGGTGTGAAGGCCAACGACAGTGTGAACTTCTGTCTGCGGTCCGGCTCCATACACGGCCTGCTGGGAGAGAACGGCGCAGGTAAGACTACGCTGATGAACATTCTTTACGGCCTTTACCGCCAGGAGGAGGGAGAGATCCTGATCCGCGGGAAAAAGGAGGAGATTTCATCGCCAATCAAAGCAATTTCTTTGGGAATCGGCATGGTGCACCAGCACTTCATGCTGGCCCGGTCCCTGACCGTTGTGGAGAACGTGATGCTTGGGCGCAAGTCCAGGAAGGGCATTCTGCTCGACACGAAGGAGACGGCGGACGAGCTTCTGGCTCTGGCCGGGCGGTATAAGATGAAGGTGGACCCCTACGCCAAGGTCTGGCAGCTGTCCGTGGGAGAGCAGCAGCGGGTGGAGATCCTGACGGCCATCTACCAGGGGGCCGACATCCTGATTCTGGACGAGCCCACGGCGGTGCTGACGCCTCAGGAGACGGAGGTGCTCTTTGAGACGCTGCGGCACATGAAGGAGGACGGAAAATCCATCATCCTGATCACCCACAAGCTGGAAGAGATTATTTCGATTGTCGATGAAGTGACGGTCCTCAGGGACGGAAAGCTGATCGGCTCCCGCATGGCGGGGCCGGACATGACCAAGGAGGAGCTGACCCGCATGATGGTGGGCCGGGACGTGCTGTTTGACTTCGCAAAGCCCGAGCGGGAGCCGGGGGCGGTGAAGCTGGCCATCGAGGGGATCTGCGCCAGAAATGACAAGGATTACCCGGCCCTCACGGATTTCTCGCTGGACATCCGCCAGGGGGAGATTGTGGGCCTAGCAGGTGTGGACGGAAACGGACAGCGGGAGCTGTGCGAGGTGATCACCGGGCTCAGGGAGGCGGACAAGGGCGCCCTCAAGATGGACGGGGAGGACATGACGAACCGCCCGCCGGTGTTTTACATACGAAAGGGCATCGCCCACATCCCGGAGGACCGCCACACCACGGGACTGGCGCTCAAGTGGAGCTTAAAGCGCAACCTGGTGATCAAGGCTTTCGGCAGGGAGCCCTTCTCCCGCCGCGGCTTTATCAGCCAGAAGACCATCGACGCGTTCTGGGAGAAGGCCAGGGCGGAGTACCAGATCAAGGCAGCCTCCGGGGACGAGCAAGCCAGAAGCCTCTCCGGCGGAAACCAGCAGAAGGTGATTTTGGCCAGAGAGCTGGCGGAGCATCCCCATGTGGTGGTGGCCAACCAGCCCACCAGAGGGCTGGACATCGGCGCGTCGGAGTACGTGCGCCAGAAGCTTTTGGACGCCAGAAACGAGGGCTGCGCGGTGTTGCTCATCTCCGCGGACCTGGAGGAGATTTTGCAGCTGTCGGACCGGATCGCGGTGATCTATGACGGCCGCCTGATGGGCGTGCTGCCCAGAGGCGCCTCGGTGGACGAGATCGGAAGCCTGATGATGGGAAAGCAGAAGGAGGCATGAGAAGAGCATGGGAAATAAACTGAAAAACGCCGCCGGCGAGGTGTTCGCCGCCGCGCTCACCATTGTGATCGCTCTGGCCATCGGCGCGGTGCTCGTGAGCCTTTCCGGAAACGATCCGGTGGAGGCATATCAGACGCTGTTTCGGGGCGCATTCGGCTCCAAGCAGCGCATCTCGGAAGTGTTTGTAAAGATGGTTCCCTTATGTATGATGGCGTTTGGAACCAGCGTGGCCTTCAAGGCCCAGCTCTGGAATATCGGCGGCAACGGTCAGTTCATCCTGGGCGCCATAGCGGCCATCCTGCCGGGGCTGTACTTAAATCTGCCGCCGGTGATTCTCCTGCCGCTCTCCATCCTGTGCGGCATGTTAGGCGGCGCGGTGTGGGCGGGTATCGCCGCGGTGTTAAAGGTGCGCTTTAGCGCCAACGAGGTGATCACCACCCTGATGCTCAACTACATCGCCACCTATTTTCTGGCGTTTTTGGTCCACGGGCCCATGAAGGACCCGGTGGGCGGGGATTTCCCCCAGTCGCCCAACATCGCAGAGGCCCTGCGGCTGCCGCTGTTCTCCGACCGGCTTCGCATCCACGGGGGAATCTTTGTGGGAATCCTGGTGGTGATTGTGATGCTGTTTTTCTGGAAGACGGTCCTGGGGTACCGCATTGACCTGGCGGGCCAGGGCGAGAAGGTGGCCACCTACTCGGGCATGAACGTGAAGCGCACGGTAGTGATCACCATGATGATCTCCGGCGCGCTGACGGGACTTGCTGGCTGGAACGAGATCTACGGCGTGCAGTACCGCCTGTTGGAGGGCGTCGCCAGCGGCTACGGGGAGATCGCGGTGGTGATCGCCCTTCTGGGAAGCTTGAACCCGGTGGGAATCGTGATCGCGGGATTCTTCTTCTCCGCGCTGATGGTGGGCGGCGCGACCATGCAGCGCATGACCGATGTGCCGTACTCCATCGTGGACATTATACAGGGCCTGGTGATCGTGTTCATCATCGCCCGCACCACCTTAAATCTCACAGGGGTGAAAAACTGGATCGGAAGGAGGCTTCGCCATGCTTAACAATATATTTACCGTCGGCTTTCTGGTGAGCCTTTTGGCCAGCACAGTCCGCCTGGCAACCCCCATCTTGCTCCCGGCCTTAGGCCAGCTCTACACCCAGAGGGCCGGAATCTTAAACCTGGGCGTGGAGGGGACCATGACCATGGGCGCGGTCACCGGCTTTGCCGCGGCGTTCATGACCGGCAGCCTCTGGACCGGCGTGCTGGCGGGAATTTTGACCGGCGTGCTCTGGAGCACGGTGATGGCCTGGCTTTCCGTGACCATGCGGGCCAACCAGGTGATCGCGGGCACCGCCCTCAATATCCTGGGAGGCGGCGCGGCGGTGTACATCTACCGTGTGATCTTCGGAATCCAGAGCCTGCCGCCGCAGGTGACTCCCTTCGCGGCGGTGAACATTCCGGTGCTCTCCTCGATCCCGGTTATCGGACCCATATTTTTCCAACACAATATCTTAGTCTACTTGAGCTACCTGATGGCGGTGGTCACCTGGTTCATCCTGGAGAAGACCACCTTCGGCCTCAAGATCAAGGCAGTGGGTGAGAACCCCAGGGCCACGGATTCCAAGGGAATCAGCGTGGCGAAGACCCGCTACGCGGCGGTGCTCATCGGCGGCGCCTACGCCGGTGCGGCGGGGGCGTTCATGTCCATCGCGTACATGAACCTGTTCACGGAGGACATTATCAGTGGGCGCGGCTTTATCGCGGTGTCGGTGGTGGTGTTCGCGCGGTTCATGCCGTTTCGCGCCGTCTGGGGCGCGCTGCTGTTCGGCTTTGCCACGGCGCTGCAGATGCGCCTGCAGGCCCTGGGAATCAACATCGCCAACCAGCTGATGCTGATGCTTCCCTACGTGCTGACGATCCTGGCTCTGGTCACCGCCTCCAGGAAAGCTGAGTTTCCCAGCGCCTACACGGTGCCGTACTCGAGACTGGAGCGATGAGTATGAGCATGAGGGGACGGGGACGGCGGCTGTTTGGCCTCGCTGCCGGTGCGGTCATTGTTTTAGCGCTTCTTCTGTGGGTGGTTCTGCCGCGTGAGGCGGGAAGAGTCAGGCCCTCCGAGGAGGAGGCGGTGAAGGCGGTGTGCGCCTTTGCGGAGGACTTAAATTACCATTATAAGGAGCCGGAGCGCCTGTACGACTACCTGACAAAGGACTTTAAAGCCCGGATGAGCCGGGAGGCGTTCGTCTCGGCATTCGAGAAGGAGCGCTCCTACCCGTATCTGACGCCGCTGTTCATCAACTACGAGTCCATCGAGATGGCGCAGGACAACCGGAGCGGGACCGCATTGTTCTCGCAGGCCGCCCGGCTTCCGGGGATGGTGTACCGGCTGCCTTTTGTGTACGAGGACGGGCGCTACAAGGTGATCGCCTTCGAGGACTTTGCGGACGGCAGCTATCTGGAAAAGTTTGACAAGCTGACCTATTCATTGGACAGCTATTTTGATACCACAGGTGAGGGGGATTGATTACGGTGTCGAATATGATTCAGCCGGAGACATTTGAGGAGGCACTTCGGGCGCTGGCGGGAGAGAAGGCGATGGCCTGCGCCGGGGGAACCAACCTGTATGTGGACCGGAAACACGGAAAATATCTGGACAGGGATTATGTGAGCCTGGACCGTTTGGATGGGCTCCGGGATATCTGGGAGGACACGGAGGGGTGGAACATCGGGGCCATGGCAAATTTTGCCGCTCTGGAGACCCTTGAGATTCCCTACGCCCAGGCGCTCTCCACCGCGGCCTCCATGGTGGGCGGGCCGCAGATCCGCAACCGAGGAACCATCGGCGGGAACATCATCTCCGCCTCGCCGGCCGCGGATTCGGTTCCGGTGCTTATGGCGTTAGACGCCCAGGTGCGCCTGGTGCGCTTTGGCGGGGAGGAGCGGCAGGTCCCCATCTGTGAGTTCATGGCAGGGCCCGGAAGGACGAATCTGCGGCCAGGAGAGCTTTTGACCCGGGTGGTGCTGCCGCCGAAGCAGGGCAGATCCGTGTTCTACAAGGCGGGAAAGCGCAGCGCCATGGCCATCTCCGTGTGCAGCGCGGCGGTCTACATGGACTGTCTGGATGGGCGGATCGGGGAGATCGGCGTGGCCCTGGGTTCCGTGGCGCCCACCGCGGTTCGGGCGAGGCGGGCCGAGGCAGTGCTCCTCGGGAGCACCAGGGAGGACTTAAATGAGGCCTCCTTTAAGGAGCGCCTTAAGGAGGCGCTGATGGAGGACATTGCCCCCATCGACGATATCCGGGCAACGGCGGAGTACAGAAGGCGCATCGCCGGCCGCATGGTGCTCCATAATCTGACAGAGCTGTGGAGGTGTTTCGCATGACCGAGTTAATTACACTCTATATCAACGGGGAGGAGCGGCAGGTGGAGATCTGCCCGGACGAGAACCTGTTACACGTGCTCAGGGAGCGGTTGGGGCTCACGGGCACCAAGGAGGGCTGCGGCGAGGGGGACTGCGGCGCCTGCACCGTGCTGGTGAATGAGACCAGCGTGAACTCCTGTATCTACCCGGCCATTCAGGCCGCGGGGCAGCGGATTATGACCATCGAGGGCGTGGAGAGGGATCCGCGGCTGGCCCGAATCCAGCGGGCCTTCGTGGACCACGGAGCCGTGCAGTGCGGCTTCTGCTCGCCGGGGATGATTCTGTCCACCTGCGCGCTCCTAAAGGACAACCCGGATCCCACCGAGGCGGAGATTCGCCGGGGCCTGTCGGGAAATCTGTGCCGGTGCACCGGGTATCAGGCGATGGTGGATGCGGTGATGTCGCTCAAGGAGCAGTGAGAGAAGAGAACGGTAGAAAGTGAATTTGACGCGGTTTGCGGGCGCAATATATAGGGCGGGGCGGTCCGCGGTAGAAAAATAAGCGGGAGACGGATGAATGGAAATCATCTGCCTCCCGCTTTCGCGCGGTTTTACAGTATTTACGCCGTCCGGCCCTCAGACGGATTTCTGCGCCAGCAGGGCCCTTAGACGGGCGATCTCAGCCTCCTGGGCCTGGCGCTGCTCCTCAAAGCGTTTGGTCTGCTCGGCGAGGGTTTTCTGTACTCGCTCTAACTCCTGCGCTTGGGTTTCCAACTCCTGCTTTTGCATCTCAATCATCAATTTTACGGTATTCCGGTCCATGACTTCAAGTGCTTCCGAAAACATATTTACCAGCTCCTCCGGTCGATTTTGCAATTCAAACAATTCGCGGTAGATATCCCTGAACCAGGGATAAGCGTCGATGATGCGGAGAATGTCCGAAAGCTTGTCCGACGACAAGAACAGCAGCCACGCCTCCAGCTCTCCACTTATATTGTTGCCTTTTTTTGCAAAGTTGTCAAGGAAAATATCCAGAGGTGCGAAGATAAATTCCTGAAGCATGTTGAGGTCGAGGCCGCTTGAGAAGTGTTGGGCGCTCCGGTGGAGGTAGCAGTCAGGGTGCCGCTTAAATTCCGGCCCGCTGTGCTCCACCAGCGCAATGGTGTAGACCTCCTTCAGGTCACGGTAGGAGAAATTCTCCCGCTGCGTGGCCTTCACGCGGCTGTACTGGCGCAGCAGCAGATCGCTGGAGTAGCAGGCCGCCCGCTCGCCGGGGAAGAGATATCCCACCTTCTGCATCTCCAGGTTGACGAAGCGCCCGTCCTCAAGCTCCGCCAGCAGATCCATGATCAGCAGCGAGCTCATCGCGCTTAAGCGCCCGCCCTCCACGGGCAGTGCCCGCCTGACGTTCACCCGAACTCCCAGCAGCGAGGAGAGCAGGTCGGAAAGCCGCTCTTTGTGGCGTTCCGGGTCAAAGATCATCTTGAAAAAGGGGTCGTAGGAGATCTTTAATCCGCGGTTTCCCTCACAGAAACCGATGAGCTCCTCCTTCAGTTCATCTGACAGGGTGAGAAACTGCCGGTAGGTCTCCGGGCAGCTTTGCAGCCGCTCCATCACCTGGGCAGTTTCCTGCTTCTGCCAGAACGCATCATTTTGCGCATCTTGCATACAGAAAATCCTCCTTTTGTAAAAATAAGTAAATAATAAAATAGTTGGTTTGAATGGCTGCAGATTCTGCAAAGACCTTTCAGACATTTTCCCGGGACAGGAAGTGTCCCGGTGAGAATGATTTGATTCTATCAGAGAGGGGGCGCCGCGTCAAGTCAAAAAAAACCGCCACGCCGGCAACGGGGCATGAACCCAAGTCGCGCCGGTGCGGCGGCCTTCCATGTTTAGTTTCCGCATTCAATACTGATCTCATTAAACTTCTTCAGAATATCGTCGATGGCCATCGCCCGTTTCTCGTCGTCCGCCTTGTCGATCACCACATTTCCCTGGTGCATCATCAGAAGCCGGTCCCCGTACTCCACCGCGTAGCGCAGATTGTGGGTGACCATGATGGTGGTCAGATTCTTCTCCCGCACCACCTTGTCGGTCAGTTGCATGATGGTCTCAGCGGTCTTGGGGTCCAGGGCCGCGGTGTGCTCATCCAGGATCAGAAACTCGATGGGGGTCATGGTGGACATGAGCAAGGCCATGGCCTGGCGCTGTCCGCCGGAGAGGACGCCAACCTTCACGTCCATTTTGTCCTCCAGGCCCAAGCCCAGGGAGCGGAGGCTTTCCCTGTAGTACTCGATCCGCTGCCGGTTTGTGCCGGGGCGCAGGTTGAAGGCCTTTCCCTTGTTGTCCGCTAAGGACATGTTCTCCAGGATGGTCATGCTGGGGCAGGTGCCCATGGCCGGGTTCTGGTAGACGCGCCCGATGCGCCGCTGGCGCTTGTACTCCGGCATGCGGGTGATGTCCTTGCCGCCCACCAGGATGCGCCCCTCGTCCAGGGGGATGCTGCCGCAGATCATGTTGAGTAAGGAGGTCTTGCCGGAGCCGTTGCTGCCGACCACGGACACGAACTGGTGGTCTTTTATGGTCAGACTGAAATCCTCGAACAGGCACATCTCGTTGACGGTGCCCGCGTTGTAATACTTATTGATGTGTTTCAGCTCAAGCATGGCTCTTCACCTTCTTTCTTCGGTCTGCGCTGGCCAGCAGGATCACCAAAAACAGGATGGAGGTGATCAGCTTTAAATCCGACGCCGTGATGGGGATTGTGACGATCAGGTCCGCGATGCGGTACTCGCCGCCAAAGTTCAGGGCCAGGGACACGCAGGCCTTGTAGATGATGGAGCCGAGGATCACGGCGGTGGTGGACTTTACAAAGCCGAACCGCTTGAACAGCTGGGTGCCGATGATCACGTTGGCAAGGCCGATCACGATGGTGCCGGTGCCGGTGGAGATCTCGAAGAAGCCCTTCTGCTGGCAGTATACGCTGCCCGCCAGGGCGGCGAAGCCGTTGGCGATGGCCAGGCCCACAATCTTTACCATGCCCTTGTCCTTGGCCAGGGAGGTGACCAGCAAATCGTTGTCGCCCACCGCCCTGAGCAGGTAGCCGGAGCGGGTTTTCAGGTACAGATCCAACAGGATCTTGCAGATGAGGACGATGATGAGCAGGATCATGAAGACCGTGTAGGGCTTTAAGGCCTCAGGGATCACCTGCTCCAGAAACGGATTGCTGAAGATGGTCTCCTGGCTGAAGATGGGCAGGTTTGCCCGCCCGGCGATCCGAAGGTTGATGGAGTAGAGGGCGGTCATGACAATGATTCCCGACAGAAGGTCCCGGACCTTGAGCTTCACGTGGATCAGCCCGGTGGCGCAGCCCGCAAGCGCTCCGGCAACAAAGGAGAGCACAAGGGCGGCGGCCGGGGAGATTTTTCCGAACAGGGGCAGCCCGTTCGCGATCCCCGCCGCGGTCAGCGCGGCCCCTAAGGGGAACGTGCCGTCCACGGACAGATCCGGGAAATCCAGGATCTTGTAGGTAATATAGACGCCCAGCGCCATGATGGCGTACACCAGGCCTTCTTCTAAAATGCCGAGAATAATTGTTAGCATGATCTTCCTCCGTCAGAGCTTCCTTTTTACTGTGTGCTGATTGCGTCGAACATTTCAGCGGCGTCCCCGGTCAGGGAGTCAGGGATCGTGATTCCCAGATTCTCAGCCACCTTGGTGTTGCCGTAGAATGCAGCCTCCTTTAATATTTCGTAGTTCATCTCGCTGGCCTTGGCCTCGCCCGTTAACACCTTGGCGGCCATCAGTCCGGTCTGCTTGCCGAGCTCGATGTAGTCCAGACCCATGGCGGCCAGACAGCCCAGCTTAACCTGCTCGATCTCGCTTCCGAACACCGGGATGTTCTTGGCGTTTGCCTTATCCAGGATCACCGGGAGGGAGGCGACGACGGTGTTGTCGGTCAGGTTGGTCACGCAGTCCACCTTAGCAAGCAGGGTGTCAGCTGCCAGCGGGATGTCGGCGGGGGCGGAGATTCCGGACTCCACGATCTCAAAGCCGTAGCTGGGGGCCAGCTCCTTGTACTCCTTGATGGCGGACTCGGAGTTTACCTCGCTGGTGGTGTACATGATGCCGATGGTTTTGGCCTCGGGCAGAATTTCGCGGATCATCTTTAACTGGGCCTCCACGGGAAGCTTGTCGCTGGTGCCGGTCACCTCGCCCACGGGAGTTCCATCTGCGTTTGCCAGCTCCGCGGCCACCGGGTCGGTCACTGCGGTGAAGATGACGGGGGTGCCGGACTTCTTGGCGACTCCGTAGGCTGCCTGGGCCATGGGGGTGGCGATTCCGCACATCAGGTCCACCTGCTTGCCGGCGAAGTTGGTGGCGATCTGGCTGGCCGTGCCGCCGTCCGACTGGGAGTTCTCATAGATGATGGTCAGGTTTTTGCCTTCCTCGATTCCGGCCTCCTTGAGCCCCAGGATGAAGCCCTCCCGGCAGTTGTCGAGGGAGCCGTGCTCCGCGAACTGTCCGATGCCGATGGTGTAGCCCTTGTCTTTTGCGTCGGGGGCTGACTCTGCTTCGGATGTCTCCGGCGCAGTGCTGGCTGCGGTGGTGTCGGCCGCTGTCTCCGTTTTTGCCTCCGTGGTCTCAGCCTTGGCGGTGGTCTCAGCCGGCGCCTTGGAGACACATCCGGTCAGAAGGGAAGCGCCGAGGGCGGCGGTCAGCAGGATTGCGATGGATTTTTTCATAATAGTTTCCTCCTCATTCATTCAACAATTTTATGTTTGTAACTCTTTTTTTCAATAAAATGACCTTTGATCCGGTGGGGCGGAGGGAAGAGTGAGAGACGGCGGCGGGGGTGTGCGCACAAAAAAAGTCCCAATCACAGCGATAGCTATGATTGAGACGAATAAAATCCGCGGTGCCACTCAATATTGACTAAAAATAGTCCACTCTCTACACATACCAACATATGTGCCGCATATTAACGGTTGCGGGAGCCGTCAGTCCATACAGAGGCAAATGCGCCTGTTCAGGACCGCCCTCGAAAGTCCATTCAACTGCCAGCCCTTATACCGCAATCCCACCACCTGCGGCTCTCTGTGATAATGCTTTGGAAGTCTACTCCTCTTTCTCAACGGTTTATTTTATTAACCCATATCCTAATACAGTTCGAAAGATTTGTCAAGAAAAATTGTAAAAGAATTTTGGCGCCGGTGGAAGGCAGGGGCCCTGCCTTTTCCTCGAATCTAAAACGGAATCAGCGAAATGGCTTTTATTGCCTCCTAAAATGTGGTAGACTGTAACTGAACGATAAAGCGGGAGGTTAAGCCGACATGAAGCGATTACTTGTAGTAGTGGACATGCAGAACGATTTTGTTGACGGCGCCCTGGGGAGTCCCGAGGCACAGGCGATTGTTCCGGCCGTGGTGAAGCGGGTGCGGGAGTACCGCGAGCGGGGGGACGAGGTGGTGTTCACCCTGGACACCCACGGGGAGGACTACTTAGATACGATGGAGGGAAGAAAACTTCCGGTCCCGCACTGTATCAAGGGGACCAAGGGCTGGGAGCTCTGTGACGCCCTCGCGGGGGAGCCGGGGAGACAGTTTGAGAAGCGCACCTTTGGAAGTACCGAGCTGGCTAAATATGTGGCGGAGGGCGGCTTTGCGTCCGTGGAGCTCGCGGGGCTTTGCACAGACATCTGCGTGATCTCAAACGCCATGCTGGTGAAGGCCGCTGCGCCTGAGATTCCGGTGCGGGTGGACGCGTCCTGCTGCGCGGGCGTGACTTGCGAGAGCCATACAAACGCGTTAAACGCGATGAGAATGTGTCAGATCGACATACTGTGACCGATCTGAAATTAACATAATTTAGGGGGCATGATCATGAACAAAAAACATTTTGTCATTACTATTGAACGGCAGTACGGAAGCGGCGGCCGCCTGACGGGAAAACGTCTGGCCGAGGAGCTTGGAATCCATTTCTACGACGAGGAAATCCTAAAGATGACCTCCGAGACCAGCGCCATCGGGGAGCAGTACTTCCGCCTGGCCGATGAGAAGGCGGGAAATAACCTGCTGTACCGCATCGTCACCGGCCTGAAGCCGGAGCTGACGGAGCCGGTGCGCGACGGCGACAACATCACCTCCCCGGAAAACCTATTCCGGTTCCAGTCCTCGGTAATCCGCAAGCTGGCGAACCAGGAGAGCTGCATCATCGTGGGCCGCTGCGGCAACTATGTGCTTCAGGAGCAGTTGGATGACGTGATCCGCATCTTCGTGTACGCGGACACGGTGACCAGGGTGCGCCGCGTAATCGAGGTGGATCAGGTGGACGAGAAAGAGGCCCTGCGCCGGATGAAGCGCATCGACAAGGAGCGCACGGAGTACCACCGCTACTTTACCGGGCGCGAGTGGATGGATATGGAGAACTACGACCTTCCCATCAACGCCAGCCGCATCGACTACGACCAGATGATCCAGCTGATCAAGGACTACCTGGTCTTAAGAGGGTACGAGGTCTAGGCGGCGCTTGCAGTGAGAGAAAGGCGGTTTGCTAGATGAATATATTGATAGGGATATTGATCCCGTTTTTGGGAACCACGGCGGGTGCGGCCTGCGTGTATTTCCTGCGCCAGGGGATCCGCCCGGTGGTGCAGAAAGCCCTCCTGGGCTTCGCCTCCGGCGTGATGATCGCGGCCTCGGTGTGGTCCCTCTTGATCCCTGCCATGGACATGAGCGAGGGCATGGGCCGGCTGGCGTTCATCCCGGCGGCTGCCGGATTTATCTTCGGCATCGCTTTTCTGCTGGCCCTGGACCGGCTGATCCCTCACCTGCATCTGGACGCGGATGAGCCGGAGGGCCCCAAGGGCGACTGGAAGAAGAGCACCATGCTGGTTTTGGCCGTGACGCTGCACAACATTCCGGAGGGCATGGCCGTGGGCGTGGCCTTCGCGGGACTCTTGGCGGACAACGGGAGCATCACCGCGGCCGGAGCCCTGGCGCTGTCCATCGGCATCGCGATCCAGAATTTCCCCGAGGGGGCGATTATCTCGCTGCCCTTAAAGGAGGCGGCCGGAAAGAACCGCGCCTTTGTCTACGGCATGCTCTCGGGCGTCGTGGAACCCATCGGAGCGGGGCTCATGCTGGCGCTGTCCGAGTACCTGGGACCGGCGCTTCCCTACATGCTCTCCTTCGCGGCAGGCGCCATGGTGTACGTGGTGGTGGAGGAGCTGATCCCCGAGTCCGCGGAGGGCGACCACTCCAACATCGGGACCATCGGCTTTGCCGTTGGATTTGTGATTATGATGATTCTGGATGTGGCGTTGGGATAAAATTTCCGTACGGATTTGATGAGATGGCAGGTGGTTTATTTCCATTTTTGGCGTAAATCACCTGCATTTTTTATCGGCCAAAATCGCATACCAAGAGAAACGATACAGGCGGTGGGCGTCCACCGCTGGTTCGCCGGTTCCGGTCTTCTGATGGCGGCCGTGGGGATTGTATGTTTCTTCTCGACGCGCAGATACGAATGATTGTGCAAAAAACGCCGTGAGGCGGGGATTGTGGAAAATCCCTGCCTCGCGGCGTTTTTGTGCGGTATCCGTGGGCAAAATGAGCCAAAGCTAACCGTAGATGGGGTACATGAGGTGTGCGGCCAGGGCGCAGGTGAATATGCCCAGGACCATGTAGGGGAGTGTGAATTTTAACACCTTCACCGGGTTGTAGCCGCCGGCTGCGAAGCAGACCGCGCACTCGCCGGAGCCGGAGGGGAAGCCCACGGCCAGCATGTTGGCGGTGCCGATGATCAGCACGATCCCGCGGGGATCCCAGCCGCCCGCCAGGGCCACGGAGGCGGCGATGGGGATCAGCACGGTCTGGGTGGCCATGTTGGATAGGAAGGTGGTCATGATGACCGTCGCGGCGGAGAAGATGAGCATCACGGTGAGGGAGCCCGGGTTCTCGCCCAGTATGGTGAGGATCAGGCTGCCGATGGCGTTTCCGGCGCCGGACTTGCCCAGTGCATCCGCCACCACCAGGACGCCCGCGATCATCCAGACCATGTCGGAGGTCATGCCCTTAACGGCCTCCTCCACCTTGATGATTTTGGCGTAGATCAACACCAGGACGCCCAGGGCGGGAGCCAGGTACAGAAGGTTTCCGGTCCACTTGTTGAGGATCATGAGAAGCATCACGGCCGCGAACACCAGATACACGAAGATCTCCTGGTTACGGCTCAACAGCTCTGCCTTTTTGCCCTCCTTCAGCGCAGACTTGTCGATCTGGTCGTCCGCCGGCATAAGGCGCCAGCCGAACAAACAGTAGACGGTCAGCACGGCGGTGGGGATGAGGGCGAAGAAGAACGGGTCCAGCATGGTTAAGGCGTACTGGGAATCCGGCAGAATTCCCTCGTACAGGGCGTTTAGAGTCGCAAAGGTGGAAGCGCCCATGCCGATGGGAAGCCGGAATTTCCACGCGCAGAGGATTCCAAGAAGGGGCATGAGCAGGCGGTTCGCCGTGATGCTGCCGGTGTTCCCGAGGGTGGCTAAGAACACAACCAGGATGGTGAGGGCGGCGGTGGACGGGATGAACTGTGCGAACACCGCGCCGATCAGGTAGAAGGCGATGATTAAGACCACGCCGCGCTTTCCCTTGGCCGCGTTCATCATGGCGCTGATTTTCGCCACCAGGCTGGTCTTTGTGAGCACGGCGCTTAGGGCCAGCATGGGCGCAATCAGGATGACAATCTTGTTTCCGAAGCCGCTGAAGGCGGACTGGATGTCCATGATCCCGGTCATGGCCAACAGCAGGCAGCACGTCATGGTGGTGACGCCGAACGGCACCTTGTGCCAGATGAATGAGATCATCATGAACAGCGTGATGGCTAATACAATGTACATTTCCATAGGTTTATCCCCCAGTATCTCTCAAATTTTTGTTTGCTGGTGTCTCTATTTCATCAGTGCCCGCACCTGGCGCACGCGCTCGTCGATAAATTCGGCCCAGATTGTGTCGTCCAGGTAGGGCTGGCTCTCATGGGTGTACTGGCCCGCCCGGTCCACGATCTCAATCTGGTTGGGATGGCTGGGCAGCGCGATGTCCACGTGGATCTCTTTGAGCTTCGGCGCGTCGGCGATGAAGCGGTCCCGCAGGGCGGGGGTCAGGTACTTGCTGGTGGCGTAGTACTGGTCGTTCATGGTGTTGGCGCCCACGCCTCCGTGCATGGCCACCTGGTAGGTCTCGCCGTTTACGGGGTTTTTCTCCTCCCAGAAGAAGCTGGTGCAGCCCTCGGTGTGGCCCGGCGTCAGGAGAGGGCGGATGGAGATGTCGCCCAGCACCACCGGCTCGCTTTCGGAGTAGAAGCAGTCCGGCTCAAACATCTGCGGGTGGGAGTCCGGGTCCAGGACCATGGTCTCCTCCGGACAGGCCTTCATGAACTCGTAGTCCTCCCTGGACATATAGAGCTCTGCCCCGGTCAGCTCCTTCATGGCGGCGGCGGCCCCGCAGTGGTCGAAGTGGGCGTGGCTGATGAGAATTTTTTTGATGTCCTCCGGCCGGTAGCCCAGGCGGTAGATGGAGTCCACCAACAGGTACATGCTCTCCGGGATGGCGGCGTCGATCAGGATCAAGCCGTCCCCGGTGTCGATCAGGTAGCAGCCCACCCAGGTCTGGCCGGCCACGTACCAGGTTCTGGGGGATACCTGGAAGGGTTTCACAGCGAGCTTCCAGGGCTCGTAGGCGAGGGTTTTTACAGGGTCTGGTGTCGGTTTACTGCAGCGTAAAGGCATATCGTTCATCGCTCCTTTGTCTATTTTGACGATTTTATCCGGTTCGTCTTGTTTTGTTCCGTTGAGATGATTATAATAAACGATATTACTTATTTCAACTTATCCATTTTTATATTTTATCTTAATTTAATTAAGAAATAGATTGTATACAGTGTACAGTAAATATGTTAAAAAAAGGGGGAATTTTGACATGGACCTTCGGCAGATTGAAAATATCATCGCCATCGAGCGGGAGCAGAGCATCTCCAAGGCCGCGGAGAAACTGTTTTTGACCCAGTCCGCCCTAAACCAGCAGCTCCTAAGGCTGGAGAAGGAGCTGGGCATCCAGCTGTTTGAGAGGCGGAAGCACAGCATGATCCCCACCTTTGCGGGGCGGATTTACCTGGCCACCGCCCACCAGATGGTGGATATGAAGCGGGAGACCTACCGGATCATCCAGGATATCACGGAGGAAAATACCGGGGAGATCGCTGTGGCCTACACGCCGGAGCGGGGGTCATTGATGTTCTCCTATGTGTACCCGGTCTTCCGGGAGCGGTACCCCAATGTGACCTTCCGCATTCAGGAGGCGCGGGTCAAGAAGATGGAGCAGATGGTGCTCCAGAAGGAGGTGACTCTGGCGTGCGTCACCTACGCGGACGGGATCAAAAATCCGGAGCTGGAGTACCAGGACATGGCGGAGGAGCTGATGGTGCTGGGGCTTCCGGCCAGCCATCCTCTGGCGCACCTGGCGGGGGAGAGAAGCTGGGAGACCTTCCCGGAGTTGGATTTGCGGCTGCTAAAGAACGATGGGTTCACCATGATCTCGCGGGAGACCAGAATCCGGGACATGATTGACAGGGCGTTCGTGAGCGCGGGATTTGCGCCGAAGATTCTGTTCGAGTCCACAAGCACGCTGACGGTGGTGAATATGGTGAAAAATCAGGTCTCCCCCGCGTTTTTCCCCCAGTCCTATGTGGACCCGGAGGCGCCGGTGGTGTACTTTTCCGTGCCGCCCAGGCAGAGCTGGATGCGGTGTGTGGCGTACCTCAAGGGCGCGTATCTGACAAGGCCGGAGAAATATTTTATTGAGCTGGTGACGAGGTATACCAGGGGGGAGTTGAAGTGAATGAGGGGAGGAAGGGACGCAACCGCGGGGAGGAAGTCGCAGAGCCGGGAGAGCGGGCGCGGGAGGCGGCCCGCTCTCCCGACAGATGAGGTACTGAGCGGTTGCTGGAAATTCACGTTTAGGGATAGAGAAAATGGGAGGGGAGAATGTAAGAAGGGTAAAAAGGAGCTTTTAATCTGCAGGTGATCTGCAGGTTAAAGGCTCCTTTTGATTGAATCGTCTCGATATAACGTTTGCGCGTATGGATTGCTCTCCGCCTCCGGTTACCGCACAATCAGCCGCTCCAAGTCCCCATAGAACCCGGGGTAGGAGATGTTGACGCAATCGGCGCCCAGGATGCGGGTGGGGCCCTCGGCGCAGAGGGCGGTGACGGCGAAGGTCATGGCGATGCGGTGGTCTAAATGGCTGTCGATCACGGCGCCCTTTAAGGGGCGGCCGCCGCGGATGATCATGCCGTCGTCGGTCTCGGTGACGTCGGCGCCCATGGCGGTCAGGTTTTCGACCATGATGGCGATGCGGTTGGACTCCTTGACCTTGAGCTCCGCAGCGTCGCGGATCACGGTCTCGCCCTCGGCCAGGCAGGCCATGGCGGCGATCATGGGCAGCTCGTCGATCAGGGTGGGGATCACGGCGCCGCCGATGACGGTTCCGCGCAGGGCGCTGTGGCGGACCAGGATGTCCGCGGTGGGCTCCGCGCCGTTCTCCTTCACGTTCAGAAGTGTTAAGTCAGCCCCCATGTCCTGGCAGACGCCGATCAACCCCGCGCGGGTGGGGTTGATCCCCACGCCGCGGATGAGCACCTCGGAGCCGGGCAGCATGAGGCCTCCGGCGATGAAGTAGGCGGCGGAGGAGATGTCCCCGGGAACGGCCACCTGCTGGCCGAAGAGCTCCCGGACCGGCGTCACGGTGGCGGTGGTGTCCCTCGTCTGCACCTGAGCGCCGAAGTGGCGCAGCATGAGCTCCGTGTGGTTGCGGGAGACGTAGGGCTCGGTGACGCTTGTGGGGCCGTCCGCGTACAGACCGGCCAGGAGAATGGCGGACTTGACCTGGGCGGAGGCCACCTTCGTGGTGTAGTGGGTGCCCGTCAGGGGGCGTCCCTTGATGCGAAGGGGCGCGCAGCTGTTGCCGTTCACGCTGGTGATGTCCGCGCCCATCTGGGCTAACGGATCCATGATGCGCTTCATGGGGCGCTTCTGGATGGAAGCGTCGCCGGTCAAGGTGACGTCGAAGTCCTGGGCCGCCAGGATGCCGGAGATCAGGCGGGTGGTGGTCCCGCTGTTGCCGCAGTCCAGCACGGATTCGGGCTGCTTGAGACCGCGCATGCCTTTCCCATGGACGAGAACCCGGTCCCCCAGATTCTCGATCTCCACCCCCATGCTCCGAAAGCAGGCGATGGTGGAGAGGCAGTCCGCCCCCTGGAGAAAGTTGTCGATCTGCGTGAGCCCCTGGGCGATGGAGCCGAACATGACGGCCCGGTGGGACACGGATTTATCGCCCGGGACGGTCAGTTCCCCGCGCAGTCCCCGGGCTCTGGTGAATTCCATGGATTCCATAAATATTAATACCCCCTTATTCTCTGAAAAGGGTGTGTCCGCTTGGCTACACCCTGAATATCTCGTATTTGTATTTTTCCAGCTGTCTCACGGCCGCCTCCATGGCCTCCTCGCTGTAGAAGGCGATTTTTAAAGCGCCCTCGCCGCGCTCGCGGTTGTTGTTGATCCCGATGTTGCGGATGCTGATGCCCTTTGCGGCAAGAATCACGGAGATGGTGGAGATGGCGCCCACCTCGTCGGCCACGTCCACGGAGAACTCGTAGGACGGCTCCACGGAGCCCTTGGCCCGCTCGGTGATGGAGTTTCGGTAGTCCCTGGAGGTCTCAAACAGGCGGTAGATGCCGCCGCTGTCCTGGCACCTGATCTGGGCGAGCACCTGGTTTAGGGAGGCGATGTAGCGCTCTAAAATATCCGCGATGGGGGCAGTGTTGGTCATGCAGATCTGCTCCCACATCTCGGGCGAGGAGGAGGCGATGCGCGTGATGTCCTTGAAGCCCCCTGCGGCTACCTGCTTCATGGTCCCCGTGGGCGTGTCGCAGTCCTTCACCAGGTTGACCAGGGACGAGGCCACCAGGTGGGGCAGATGGCTGATGGCCGCCACCACCCGGTCGTGCACCCGGTAGTCCAGCACCATGGGGATGGCGCCGATGGCCTCGGCCACCGCCAGGATGCGCCGCACATTCTCCGCATGCTCCGGGCGGGGAAGCGCCTGATTCACGCCCTCAACCCCCTCCGGCGGCGTCACGATATAGTAAGCGTTCTCCAGCAGGTGGTCCGAGGAGTTCTCGTAGCCGGTTTTCTCCGAGCCGGCCATGGGGTGGCCGCCCACAAAGCGGTCCGCCAGGCCCTGGCGCAGGATCTCCTCGTGGATGCTGGTCTTGGTGCTGCCCACGTCGGTGATCAGCGCGCCGTCCTTCAAATAGGGGCGGATGGCCTGGAGGTACTGCGCGTTGTACTCCACCGGCGTGCACAGGAAGATCAGGTCGCACTGGGAGAGGGTCTCATCGATCCCGTCCAGAATCACATCCACGATGCCGTCGGCCTTCGCCTGCTCCAATTTGGAGCGGGTGCGCATGTAGGCCATGATGTTCACCTGGGGGCAGCTGCGCTTTAAGGCGCGCGCGATGGAGCCGCCGATCAGTCCCAGGCCGATAAACCCGAAGGTGGAATCCGTCAAAGTATGTTCGCCCATTTTTCTCTCACTTTCCGTCTGTCGTATACCGATCACAGAGCGCTCAAAATTTTCTTCCGGCCAGCTCCACGTAGGGCTTTAAGTCCGCCATCAGCTGGTCAAAGGCGTCAAAGGTCAAAGACTGGGCCCCGTCGGAGAGGGCCTTTGACGGGCAGGGATGGACCTCGATCATCAGTCCGTCCGCGCCCACCGCCACGGCCGCCTTGGCCAGGGGCTCCACGTAGGCCCGCACGCCGGTGGCATGGCTGGGATCCACGATCACGGGCAGGTGGCTCTTCTGGCGAATCACCGGCACGGCGCTGATGTCCAGAGTGTTCCTGGTGGAGGTCTCGTAGGTGCGGATGCCCCGTTCGCACAGCACGATGTTTTGGTTGCCCTCGGAGATGATGTACTCCGCCGCGTTCAGCCACTCGTCGATGGTGGCGGAGAGGCCGCGCTTTAAGAGCACCGGAACGCCGGATTTTCCGGCCTCCTTGAGGAGCTCGAAGTTCTGCATGTTCCGGGCGCCGATCTGCAGCATATCCACGTACTTAACGGCCGCCTCGATGGCGTGTGCGCTGGTCACCTCGCAGATGACGTTGAGTCCGGTGGCCTCCCTGGCCTCCTGCATGTACTTTAAGCCCTCCTCCTCCAGGCCCTGGAAGGAGTAGGGGGAGGTCCTGGGCTTGTATGCGCCGCCGCGCAGGAAGGTGGCTCCGGCCTTCTTCACCGCGAAGGCGGTCTCAAGCAGCTGGTCTTTGCTCTCGATGGCGCAGGGGCCGGCCATGACGGTCATGGTGCCGGGGCCGATGTGGGTGTTGCCTACGGGGACCACCGAGTCCTCGGGGTGGAATTTCTTGTTCACCAGCTTGTAGGACTCCGTGACCGGGACAATCTTGTCCACGCCCTCGTTCATCTCGATGTTGCAGCCGGAGAGCCTTGTCTTGTCGCCCACCACGCCCACGATGGTGACCTCAGATCCCTTCGAGAGATGGGCCGTTAACCCTTTGGATTCGATGACATCCGTGACTCTGCGGATCGCCTCGTCGGAGGCGTTTGGTTTCATAATGATAATCATTTTTTTGCTCCTTTTATGTCTGGTTTTCTATCGGAAAGCTGCCGCTGTGCGGCGTTTTGTTTTCGCTTCTGATAGTGTAAGCGATTCAGCTGGAATTGTCAACACTTTATTGCTTTAAAGTTTAACACTTTGATGTAAATTAGTAAAAATGCAGAGTCCGGGCGCCAAAAAGCGCTGCAATTTGGTCAGGATTGAAATAATCCGGGCAGTATGTCATAATAGGAAGGGCAGCTGCCGGGCTGTAATCTGAAAAAACGGCGGCTGTCCGGAGCAATGAAAGAGAGGCGGATATCAAATGTCAGAACATAAATTTGTGATTGTGGACGGGTCATCGCTCCTGTCCACCTGCTACTACGCGGTGCTGCCGCGGGAAATCCTGTTTGCCAAGACGGAGGAGGAGAAGGCGCGGCACTATGACAAGATTCTCCACGCGGAGGACGGAACGTACACCAACGGGATTTTCGGCGTTTTAAAGGCGGTGGCCTCCCTGTTAAAGAAACAGAAGCCCGACCATGTGGCCTTCGTGTTCGACAAGACAAGGGACACCTTCAGGCGGGCGCTCTACCCGGAGTACAAGGGGACCCGCTCCGCCACGCCGGAGCCCTTAAAGCAGCAGTTTGTGCTGTTGGAGGAAATCCTGGCGGACGTGGGCTTTAAGGTCCTTTACAGCGATGAATTCGAGGCGGACGACTACGCGGGGAGCCTGGTGTACCGGTTCCGCGACCAGATCCCCACGGTGGTGATGACGAAGGACCACGACTATCTGCAGCTGGTGAGCGACGAGCACAATGTCCGCGCGTGGATGGTGCAGGCCCGCCAGGAGAAGGCGGACGAGCTCTATGAGAAGTATTACAAGGCCTACGGGCTTGACGGGCGCCAGGTGAATCTGCCGGAAAAGACCTTCGAGTTCACCGCGGCCCACGTGTACGCCGAGGAGGGCGTGTGGCCGGAGCAGATCACCGACTTAAAGGGAATCCAGGGGGATACCTCGGACAACATCCCGGGGGTGAAAGGGGTGGCCAGCGCGGCGGCCCCGCTGATCATCGAGTACGGCACCGTGGAGAACATCTACGCCGCCATCCACGAGGCGGAGGCCGACAAAAAGTCCTTAAAGGAGCTTCAGGACTTCTGGAAGAACGACCTGGGGATCAGCCGTTCCCCCTACAAGGCGCTCACAAAGACCGGGGAGCCGGGGGAGCTGTGCGGCGAGGCGGCGGCCCTTCTGTCAAAGGAGCTGGCCACCATCCGGACGGACATCCCGTTAGAGTATGAGCTGGAGGATTTTCAAGTCTCCTCCTACGATGAGGCCCGGCTTAAGGACTGGTGCAGGAAGTTAGACATCAAGGTGTCATCGGTCTTCGGAAACAGTGGAAAATAGAGAGGACCGGCCACAGGCGGAAAGGGGGCAGAAGAATATGCCGTTCGTGTCATTGATTATCCCCGCCTACAACGCGGAGAAATATCTCAGGCGCTGTTTAAACAGCGCTATGGAGCAGACCTTTCAGGACATGGAGATCCTGGTGGTGAACGACGGGAGCACGGATTCCACGCTGGAAATCTGCCGGGAGTATGAGCGGATGGACGGCCGTTTTCGGGTGATCGACAAGGAGAACACCGGCGTCTCGGACAGCCGCAACCAGGCGATCGCGGCGGCGAGGGGAGAGTACCTGCAGTTTATGGACAGCGACGACTGGCTGACAAGGGATGCCACGGAGTGCTTTGTGGAGGCGGCCAGGAAATACGACAGCGATCTGGTGATCGCGGATTTCTACCGGGTGGACGGGGCCGTGTTCACGGAGAAGCAGCACATCCGGGAGCGCGGACTGCTGACCAGGGAGGAGTACGCGGAGCACATGATGCATGACCCGGCGGACTTTTACTACGGGGTGCTCTGGAACAAGCTCTACCGGCGCAGCCTGATTGAGGAGCACGGGCTGCGGATGGACCGGGAGCTGCGCTGGTGCGAGGATTTCCTGTTCAACCTGCGCTACATCCGCTACGCCTCGCGCTTCACGGCCATCCAGGTCCCGATCTACTATTACATGAAGCGGAAGGGCAGCCTGGTGAGCACGGATTGGAAGAAGGCCAACGCGGTGAAGCTGAAATTTAAGCTCCTGAAGGAGTACCGGGAGCTTTACCAGAGCATGGACCTGTACGAGGAGAATAAGCTGCAGATCAATGCGTTCGTGCTGGCGATCGCGAAGGACGGCGGCGTGGCGGCCCCCATGAGCAGGCGTCGGAGAAAGCTGGACTCCAGGGACTACATCGAGGACGAGCTGCCGTCCGGCTACGGGAGAGCGCGCAATCCCCTGGAGCCGGTGTACGACCATAACAGCCGCATCCTCATACTGGGGAGCTTTCCCACCGTGAAAGCCAGGGAGGAGGGCTTCTATTACCCCTCTTCGCAGAACCGGTTCTGGAAGCTTTTGGCAAGCCTTTTTGGGGAGCCGGTCCCGGGGACGGCCGATGAGAAGCGGCGCATGCTGCTGGCGCACCACATCGCGCTCTGGGATGTGGCGGCCGAGTGCGACATCAAGGGCTCCGGCGAGCAGAGCATCCGCAACGTGATCCCCAACGATTTAAACCGGATTCTCAGGACAGCGGACATTCAAACCATCATCACAAACGGCGGGACAGCCTACAAGCTTTACCGCCGGTACGCTTACGGGCACACGGGGCGGGAGGCGGTGAAATGTCCCTCCACCAGCGCCTCCAACGCGCTCTTTGGGCTGGAGCGGCTGGCGGAGCAGTGGAGAGAGGCGATGGAGGAGTAGGGCGGCTTTTGGGGAGAGAATTCCATCTGTTTTACAGACAATAGATCCAAAACCCCCGGACCTTGTGGGAGGACTTGGAGAGAGACGGCTGATTTTTCTTTATTTTACGGGCATTTGAGACGAATAAAAATACTTTTGTCTAAATTCGCACAAATTGCTTGATAAATTCCGAAAAATTTAGTAAAATAGACGCATGGATTTAAAGCAGATAGATGCACAGACATCCTGTAGTATACATATATAAGGAGGGAAGTTTATGAACGTTTATGGTACTCAACAAATCCGCAACGTCGTATTACTTGGTCACGGAGGTTCCGGCAAGACGACCGTTGCGGAGGCTATGGCTTTTCTGACGGGAGCTACCAAGCGGATGGGAAAGGTGCCGGACGGCAACACCATCAGCGACTATGACAAGGAAGAGATCAAGAGACAGTTCTCAATTTCCACAACCCTGATTCCGTTGGAGTATGAGGGCGAGAACGGACCGATCAAGATCAATCTCTTAGACACTCCCGGTTATTTCGACTTTGTGGGTGAGGTGGAAGAGGCGATCAGCGTAGCGGATGCCGCCATCATCGTTGTAAACTGCAAGGCTGGTATCGAGCCCGGCACGGAGAAGGCATGGGAGATGTGCGAGAAGTACAACCTGCCCCGCCTGATTTTCGTGACCAACATGGACGACGACCACGCCAGCTACCGTGAACTGGTAGTTAAGCTGGAGACCCGTTTCGGCCGCAAGATCGCGCCGTTCCAGCTGCCGATCCGTGAAAATGAAAAATTCGTGGGCTTTGTCAACGTGGTAAAGATGGCGGGCCGCCGCTTTACCAACTTGAGCGACTATGAAGAGTGCCCGATCCCGGACTATGTTCAGAAGAACCTGACCATCGCCAGGGACGCTCTGATGGAAGCCGTTGCGGAGACCAGTGAGGAATATATGGAGCGCTACTTCCTGGGCGAGGAGTTCACACAGGAGGAGATCTCCACCGCGCTGAGAAACCATGTGATCGAGGGCGATATCGTTCCCGTCATGATGGGTTCCGGCATCAACTGCCAGGGCTTTAAGGTTCTGCTGCAGGCCATTGACAAGTACTTCCCGTCACCCGACCGCTTCGAGTGTATCGGTGTGGACGTATCCACCGGCGAGCGCTTTACCGCCAAATACAACGACGATGTGTCCCTCTCCGCGAGAGTGTTCAAGACCATCGTGGATCCCTTCATCGGAAAATACTCCCTGATGAAGATCTGCACCGGCACCTTAAAGGGCGATACCATTGTCTACAACGTGAACAAGGACGCGGAGGAGAAGATCGGCAAGCTGTACGTGCTGCGCGGCAAAGACCAGATCGAGGTGGCCGAGCTGAAGGCCGGAGACATCGGAGCGGTGGCGAAGCTGACCGTGACCCAGACCGGCGATACCATGGCAGTGCGCACCGCACCCATCGTATACCATAAACCCCAGATTTCCACTCCTTACACATACATGGCCTACAAGGCCGTCAACAAGGGCGAGGACGACAAGGTTTCCACCGCTCTGGCCCGCATGATGGAAGAGGATTTGACCTTACAGGTGATCAACGACGCGGAGAACCGCCAGGCGCTGCTGTACGGAATCGGCGACCAGCAGCTGGAGGTGGTAATCAGCAAGCTGCAGACCCGCTACAAAGTGGATGTGGTTCTCAGCAAGCCGAAATTTGCGTTCCGCGAGACCATCCGCAAGAAAGTAAAGGTGCAGGGCAAACACAAGAAGCAGTCCGGCGGACACGGCCAGTACGGCGACGTTATCATGGAATTCGAGCCCTCCGGCGATCTCGAGACACCCTACGTGTTCGAGGAGAAGGTCTTCGGCGGCTCCGTGCCGAGAAACTACTTCCCGGCTGTTGAGAAGGGACTGCAGGAATGCGTACTGAAGGGACCGCTTGCCGGATATCCGGTAGTGGGACTGAAGGCGACGCTGCTTGACGGCTCCTACCATCCGGTGGACTCCTCCGAGATGGCCTTCAAGATGGCGACAATCCTGGCCTTCAAGAACGGCTTTATGGATGCCAACCCGGTTCTGTTAGAGCCCATCGCATCCTTAAAGGTTACGGTTCCGGATAAATTCACCGGCGACGTAATGGGCGATTTGAACCGCAGACGCGGCCGCGTGCTGGGAATGAATTCCGACCACCACGGCAAACAGGTCATCGAGGCTGACGTGCCCATGAGCGAGCTGTTCGGCTACAACACGGATCTGCGCTCCATGACCGGCGGTATCGGCCTGTTCTCCTACGAGTTCAGCCGCTACGAGCAGGCTCCCGGCGATGTGCAGAAGCGCGAGGTTGAGGCCAGAGCGGCTGCGAAGGACGCGGAGTAAGGGAAAATTTTCCTCCGTAATTTTTAATAGTGTTGCATATATCACAGAATATCAGGAATAATTATGATAATATGTGAGTATCAAATGAATAGAAACTTTTTAAGGAGGAAATAACGATGCAGAAATATATTTGTGATCCCTGTGGCTATGTCTATGATCCGGAGATTGGCGATCCCGACGGCGGAATTGTCCCGGGCACGGCTTTTGAGGATATTCCGGACGATTGGGTATGCCCCATCTGCGGAGTGGGCAAGGACCTGTTCTCCCCGGTAGAGGAGTAGACAGCCTGAAACTGTGCGAGTGAAATAGATGCTTCTCCGGCGTTTGCTTTCGCCGGGGAAGCATTTTTCGTGTCTTCACATTCGGTTTTGCACAGGGAGCGAGGAAGGAGAAATTGCGAATGTACTGCAAGAACTGCGGAGCGCAGATTGACGATAATTCAAGGTTTTGTTCCCACTGCGGGGCCAGGCAGGGGTTGCTTGACAGCCCGGAGCCAAAACCGGCGCAGCGGCCCGGAGGAAAATTCCCGGTGTGGATTTTGTGGGCCATCTTATTCCTGGTGGGCATCATGCTGATGGCGGTGGTGATTCCCTCCGCGCTTATGGCCCTGACGGGAAGCGCGGGGTGAGAGGCCGCTACAGGTTTAAGCGGATTTGCGGGTTGAGAGGGGCCGCTATAAGTTCAGGCGGATTTGACGGCGGTTGACCTCGATGATGCCCTCGTCCTTCATTCGCTTCAGCTCCCGGGTCATGGCGCTGCGATCGATGGAGAGGTAGTCGGCCAGGTCCACCATGGTGAAGGGGAGGTTGAAGGTCTCGCTCTTTACGCGGCCCGCCAGCTGAAGAAAATAGCAGGTCAACTTCTCGCGGATGGTGCGCTGGGACAGGACCTCCACCCGCTCGCTTAGATCCACGGCCTTCTCGGAGATCAGGGAGAGCATATTCTGGATCAGCTGGTGGTGGTAGGTGCAGGCCTTGGCGCAGGGGCGGCTGATGCCGTCGTAGTTGATGAAGAGCACGTCGCAGGGGCCGTCGCTGACCACGGAGATTCCATTTAAAGGATTTTTCTGGTAGGCGGAGAGGAGATGGCCGAAGATGTCCTGGGGCTCCAGGCGCTCTAAGATCGTCCGGGCGCCGTTGATCTCGTAGCGCACCACCAGCGCATTGCCCTTGCCGAGGATTCCGATGCTGTGAAACTCGTCGTAGGTGCAGATGGTCTCCTCATCCGTGAAATGCTTTTCGCGAGCGTCCAGACAGCCCAGAAGGTGTTTGTATTCCTCAAGTGAAATGTTGTAGAACAAATTTTTTTGAAAATATTCGGTCATGTACCTTTCGCCTCCTGCGATTCTGTGTTATGATATGCAGCAATGATTGTCTTTATCATATCGTATTTCTGTTGCAATTGCAACAGAAATTCCGGCCGGATTTTGATAAGATAGGGACGATCAAAGAAAAAAGGGGATTTGTAACCCCGGATTGAGCAGAAGAACCAGATGTTAAGGAGGACTTGGATGTTATGAAAGCAGTAGAGATAAGAAAAGGAATTTACTGGGTGGGAGCGATTGACTGGCATATCCGCAATTTCCACGGCTATACCACCAACCGGGGCGCTACCTACAACGCGTACCTGATTCTGGACGAGAAGGTGACGCTGATCGATACGGTGAAGGGGATGTTCTCCGACGAGCTCTTAGAGCGGATCTCCGATGTGATTGACCCCGCGAAGATCGACTACATTATCTCCAACCACGTGGAGATGGACCACTCCGGCGCGCTTCCCGCTATGGTGAAGGCATGCCCCAACGCGACGATCATCACCAGCGCGCCCAGCGGATTAAAGGGACTGACCGCACACTACGGAAACTTAAACTACAAGCCGATGAAGACCGGGGATACGTTAAATATCGGCGCGCGCAACCTGACGTTCGTGACCACGCCCATGCTCCACTGGCCGGACAATATGGTGACCTACTGCCCGGAGGAGCGGATTCTGTTCTCCAACGATGCCTTCGGCCAGCACTATGCCTCCAGCGAGCGGTTTGACGACGAGACGGACCTGCACGTGGCGATGGAGGAGGCACAGAAGTACTACGCCAACATCGTGATGTGCTATGGAAAGCAGGCGGCGAATGCCTGGAACGTGGTACACCAGATGGGATTGGACATGATCGCGCCCAGCCATGGAATTATCTGGAGAAGCCATATCGACACCATCATGGACGCCTACAAGCGCTGGAGCGCAAACGAGCCGGAGTCCGGTGCGATCGTTGTGTTCGACAGCATGTGGCACTCCACGGAGATCATGGCGAAAACCATCGCGGAGGCCTTTGCCAACAAGGGCGTGTCCGTGAAGCTGTACGACTTAAAGACCACTCACCGCTCCGAGATCGTGCCGGAGATTCTGGACCGCAAGTATATCGCGGTGGGGTCCCCGACCATAAACAATCAGATGATGCCCGAGGTGGCGGCATTCCTTTGCTACTTAAAGGGGCTCTCACCCAAGAACCGCGAGGCCTTCGCCTTTGGCTCCTACGGCTGGGGCGGACAGAGCATAGGCCAGGTGGAGGAGGAGCTAAAGGGCTGTGGGTTTAACATTTGCCTGGACAAGATCCGCGTCAACTACATTCCGAAAAAAGAAGATCTGGAGGCCATCACGGCGCAGGTAGAAGGCCTGTTCGCGTAAGCCTCCGTCCGAGAGGGTTAATGATACATGGATGAACGCTTGAACGATACGAACCACGGGACGCCCCCCAAGGGGGATGCGCCGGAAGTGATGAACGGGCAGGAGAACGGCCGCGACGACGAACGGGAGCGGCTTTTGGCACAGACGTATATGGAAATCGAACAGATGAAGGCGGCCGCTATGGAGGAGATTCACTCTTCTGCGGCGGCCTATGTCCATATGCAGGTGGAGCAGGCCTGCGCCCGGGCGGCGGAGGAGACCAGAGCGCAGATTTACATGGAGGAGCAGTACAAGGTCGCTCTGGCCAAGGAGCAGTCCCGGCAGTTTTCGCGGCTGGGGCTTACGCTGTTTGCCTTTTTCGCCGTAACCTTTGCCGTGCAGTTGGCCGGGGCCGCCGTGCTGGGCGTGTTTTCGGCGATCAGCGGCGCAGACCCGGACATGGAAAACCCGATTTTTCTGATGCTGTTCTCCGCGATCCCGATGTACGCGGTGGCGTTCCCTGTGGCGGTGGCGCTCATGCACATGATCCCGCGGCAGGGCAGGGCGGGCGGGGAGCGCTGGAGCGCCCTAAAGCTGATCGCCTGCTTTGTGATCAGCGTGGGAATCGGTTTCCTCGGAAATATCATCGGACAGGTGGTGAATCTGTTTACCTCAAGCGGAGGCAGCTCCTCCAGCCTGATGGATGAGATGCTCGTGGGGGGCGGTATGCTGTTAAACATCGCGGTGGTGGTGTTCGCCGCGCCCATCGTGGAGGAGCTGCTGTTCCGGAAGCTTTTGATCGACCGCATCGCCGCCTACGGGGACGGGGTGGCGGTGCTGGTTTCCGGACTGCTGTTCGGCCTGGCTCACGGGAATTTCTCACAGTTTTTCTACGCCTTCGGGATCGGAGCGCTGTGGGCCTACGTGTACGTGAAGACGGGGAATGTGGGCTACACCATCGCCTTCCACATGCTCTTTAACCTGATCGGCGGCGTGTTCACCGTGGAGCTCAGCAAGGGGATGATGGGCCTTGCGGACCCGGCGGGGTTGGAGGCCCGGCTGGAGCTGCTCTTCGGGATGGATTTCGGGCCGGCGTTCGAGGCGGTCTGCACCCTCCTGATGTTCGCGTACCTGCTGTTCTCCTTCGCCTGCATGGTCGGAGGGGCCGCAATCCTCATCGCCTGCCGGAGGGAGATCCGTTTCAGGCCCGGGGAGCGCCCCATCGCCTTCGGGAGAAGGTTCTCCACCGTGGTGTTCAATCCGGGCGTGCTGCTTTTCCTGGGGGGCTGCCTCTGGATGTTCTGGCTTCAGATGTAACAGCTTTTGTTATAGCTGTCATAGCATTTAGATATTTGACGAAACGGGCGGGCAGAGTTATACTTTGTCTGATTCTAAAGAGAAGACAGAGGATGAACGAACATGAATTTTGACAATCTGTTTACGATGCAGGGGATGCTCTTTTCCCTCCTGCTGTTGGGCTTGCTGCTGCGAAAAATCGGTATGATCACGGACGAGAACCGGGGACTTTTGACGGAGCTGGTGATCAACGTGACGCTCCCGTGCAGCATCATAAAGTCCTTTGAGATGGAGTTCAGCGCGGAGATTCTGAGGAGCTGCATGGTCATATTCCTGGTGGCTGTGGTGATCCAGGTGGGCTCCTACGCGTTAAGCTTTGTGCTCTACCCGTCCATGGACCGCAGTCGCAGAAAGGTGCTCCAGTACGCCACCATTTGCTCCAACGCGGGGATTCTGGGAAATCCCATCGCGGAGGGGATATTTGGGGCCCTGGGGCTTTTGTACGCCTCCGTGTACCTGATTCCGCAGCGGACCTTCATGTGGTCGCTGGGGCTGACCTACTTCACGGAGTGCCCGGACAAGAAGCAGCTGGTGAAAAAGGTGGCCACCCATCCCTGCATCATCGCGGTGGCCATCGGGCTGGTACTCATGGTCACGCAGCTGCGGCTTCCCGGCTTTGTGGACCAGACGGTGCGGACGCTGGCGGGAGCCAACACCGGGGTGTCCATGCTGTTTATCGGGAGCATCCTGGCGGGGCAGAGCTTTAAGGCGATGTGGACTCCGCTGACGGCCTACTACTCCTTTATACGGCTGTTTCTGGTGCCGTTTCTCACCTGGCTGCCCTGCACGCTGCTGGGCTTAGATCCCCTGGTGACCGGCGTGGCGGTGGTGCTGGCGGGGATGCCGGCGGCCAGCGTGACGGCGATTCTGGCCGCAAAGTACAACTGTGATGAGGTGTTTGCGACGAAGTGCGTGGTCTCCTCCACGCTGCTGTCCATGGTGACGGCTCCGCTGTGGTGTCTGTTTTTGGCGTAGCGGATGGGACAATGTGAGACAATATGAGGCAGGGCGAACGTTCCGGTGACATATCAGGAACGGTTCGCCCTGTTTTTTTGTGCGGGAAATACTCATATAGTTATAGGGAAAAATATATAACTTTTATATTAAACCATATATTTTACTTATGTGATGTTCCCCTTTATAATGTAAGTAAACAGGGAAGGAGGAGAGAGCTTTGGGAGAACGAGAGAGGGCCAAGGATGGGCTTTGGGAGCTGTTTGAGAGGCTTCGGGCGTTCACGGCGCCGGAGCTGTGCGACGGAGCGGGGCTGTTTCGGGCGATGGACTACCACATCAAGCCGCGGGCCGGGAGAAAGAAGACTGTGGGCCGCGCGCTGACGGTGCGGGTGCCCGCCGGTGAGGGGGCTATCGTGACGGAGGCCATCGAGCGGGCCGGAGCGGGCGATGTGATCGTGATCGCCGGGCAGGGCGTCTGCCAGTGCGCCTACTGGGGCGACCACCGCAGCTACTGCGCGCGCTTTCAGGGAGCCGAGGGCGTGGTCATCGACGGGGCCTTCCGGGATCTGGAGGGCTGCGAGGAGGTGGGCTTTCCGGTGTTTGCCAGGGCGCTCTCCTGCGGAACCGCCCAGAAGACCGGGGCCGGGCAGATCAATGTGCCAGTCAGCTGCGGAGGCGTGACGGTGAACCCGGGGGACCTGATCGTGGGCGACGTGAACGGCGTCTGCGTGATTCCAATGGATGAGGCGGAAGCGGTGCTTGAGCGGGCTACAAAAAAGGCGGAGGCCCAGAGGCGGACCGTGGAGGAGATGGAGCGCACCGGGAAATTGATGACGAAGATTCGCTGGCAGCCGTAAGGCGGGGCAAGCCGGACGGGGAGATACCTGGCCCGGGGCGGCCCGCAGGCCGTTATGACTAAAGTAACCAAAAATTTTTTCAAAGAGGGGAAACAGATATGATACGATTGACAGACCGGCCCGTGCGGCTTAGCGGGATGGAGTGTCCGGCGCCGTTGTCGGAAGGGGCAAATCCGGCCGAGGGGCGAGAGAGGACCATGGCCTACCGGATTTTGAAGGCTCACAACCAGTGGGATAACATGGAGGATCTGAGGCTCAAATTTGACGCCCTGGTCTCGCCGGACAACAACTATGTGAGCATTCTGCAGACGGCCAGGGCCAGCGGGATTGAGCGCTTCCCGGTGCCCTACGTGCTCAGCAACTGCCACAACACGCTGTGCGCGGTGGGCGGGACCATCAACGAGGACGACCACGTGTTCGGCTTATCGAACGTGAAGCGCTACGGCGGAATCTTCGTGCCCCCCTACCGGGCGGTGCTGCACCAGTACATGCGGGAGATGATGGCCGGGGGCGGAAAGATGATCCTGGGCTCCGACAGCCACACCCGTTACGGCGCCCTGGGCACCATGGGAATCGGCGAGGGCGGCGGCGAGGTGGCCAAGCAGCTTTTGGGCCGCACCTACGACTTAAAGCGCCCGCCGGTGATCGCCGTGTGGCTCACCGGAAAGCCCCGCCCCGGCGTGGGCCCCATGGACGTGGCGCTGACGCTGGTGGGAGCCACCTTCGCGAACGGCTTTAACAAGAACAAGATTCTGGAGTTTGTGGGCCCCGGAATCCGGGAGCTGTCCGTGGAGTACCGCATGGGAATCGACGTGATGACCACCGAGAGTGCGGCCTTAAGCAGCATCTGGATGACCGATGAGCCGGTGCAGGAGTATCTGAAGATGCACGGCCGGGAGGCGGACTACCGGCAGCTGGCGCCCGAGGACGGCGCATGCTACGACGGGCTGATCGAGATCGACCTGTCCACGGTGGAGTGCATGATCGCCCTGCCGTATCACCCCAGCCGGGCGATGTCCATCCGGGAGCTCAAGGAAAACCTGGAGGAGACCCTGGCCCAGGTGGAAGCAGACGGGCAGAAGATCAAGGGGAGTGCCGGGGAGCCCTTCCATCTGACGGACAAAATCCGGGACGGGGAGCTGTACGTGGACCAGGCGCTGGTCAGCGGCTGCAGCGGCGGCATGTTCGAGAACATCTCGGCCATGGCGGACATCCTGGACGGGCACTCCATAAGCGGAGGCGGGATCAGCCTGGGCGTGAACCCGGCCAGTGTGCCGGTGATGGCGGACCTGATGGCAAAGGGCATCGCCGGGCGTCTGGCGGTGAGCGGAGCGACCCTGCGCCCGGCCATCTGTGGCCCCTGCTTCGGCGTGACGGACGTGCCGGCAAACAACCAGCTGTCCATCCGCCACGTGACCCGCAACTACCCCAACCGGGACGGCTCCAAACCAGGCCAGGGGCAGATGGCGGCGGTGGCCCTGATGGACGCCCGGTCCATCGCGGCGACGGTCCGAAACGGCGGGCGCCTGACCGCGGCCACGGAGCTTGCGGATGTGGAGTACGCGGACGTCTCCTACCACTTTGACCCGGCCATCTATAAGGGGCAGGTGTACGATCGGTTTGGAAACGCCGACCCGGAGGAGCCGTTGGTGATGGGACCCAACATCGGAGAGTGGCCGGGGATGGAGCCGCTGCATGAGCACCTGCTTTTAAAGGTGGCGGGCGCCTACGATTCCTCGGTGACCACCGACGAGCTGGTTCCCTCCGGGGAGGCTTCCTCCTACCGCTCCAACCCGGAAAAGCTGGCGGGCTACACCCTGATCAGCCGCGATCCGGAGTACGTGGGGCGCGCCAGAGCGGTTCGGGCCCAGGAGCGGCAGCTGCGGGAGGCAGGCCTGTCCGCTGTCACGGACGAGAAGGCGAAATCGCTCATCGAGGCGCTGTGCAAAGAGCTCGGGTGCACGGAGAATGAGATCGCCCTGGGAAGCGTGATCTGCGGCCCGCAGATCGGCGACGGCTCCTCCAGAGAGCAGGCGGCCAGCAGCCAGAAGGTGTTGGGCGGCCTGGCGGACCTGGCGGGCGAGTACGCGACCAAGCGGTACCGCTCCAACCTGATCAACTGGGGAATTCTTCCACTGATCACCCGGGAGGACCTGGGGGATATGCAGGAGGGCGACTATCTGCTGGTCTCCGGAATCCGCACCTGCCTGGAGGCTGGAAATACGGAGATCACCGTGCGGCGGCTGGGCAGCCGTCCGAGAGAGATCGCCTGCACCCTGGGGCAGATGACAGCTGAGGAGCGGAAAATTTTACTGGCGGGATGCCTGATCAACTATTATGCGGGAGAGCGCAACTGAGAATAAAGGAGAAGAGAACAATGAGTGTGGATGCGAATATTGCGGCGGCACAGGAAAAATTTGCGGAGCTGATCCAGTCGGAGTATCAGCGGATTGAGCGGATGAAGGCGGACAACGAGGTGACGGACTTCGCCAAGCTTGACAAAATCGTGGTGGGAATTCTGCCGGGAGACGGCATCGGCCCCATCATCATGAAGCAGGCGCTCAGGGTGCTTTCTAATTTGATGGCGCCTGAGATCGCCTCCGGGCGCGTGGAGGTGCGGACCATCGAGGGCATGACCATCGAGAATCGGGCCGCCAAGCTCCAGAGCCTGCCGGACGAGGTGTTCGAGGAGGTCAAAAAGTGCAACGTGCTGTTGAAGGGCCCCATGGTGACGCCCAGGGCTTCCGATCCATGGCCCAACTTAATCAGCGCCAACAGCCTGCTGCGCCGGGGATTGGAGCTGTTCGCGGCGGTGCGGCCCATCCGCATCCCGGAGAAGAACATCGACTGGACCTTCTTCCGCGAGAACATCGAGGGCGAGTATATCTGGGGAAATAAGGGAATCCAGGTGAACGAGGATCTGGCCGTGGACTTCAAGGTTCAGACCAAGCAGGGCAGCGAGCGCATCGCCAGAGCGGCCTTTGAGTTTGCCAGAAAGAACGGAAAGAAGAACGTGACCATCGTGACCAAGGCCAACATTGTGAAATTGGCCGACGGTAACTTCATAAAGGCCGTGCGCAAGGTGGGCGAGGAGTACCCGGAGATCGAGATCCAGGAGCGCCTGGTGGACGCCATGTGCGCAAAGATGCTGGACCCGGAGTTCAACAAGGGCATCGAGGTGATCGTGCTGCCGAACCTGTACGGCGACATCGTGACCGACGTGGCGGCGGAGCACCAGGGCGGCCTGGGCACTGCCTCCTCCTCCAACTTAGGCAACAAGTACGCCATGTTTGAGGCCATCCACGGCACAGCTCCCTTCCTGATCGAGCACAACCGCGGGGACTACGCGGATCCCTGCAGCCTGATCCGGGCGGTGGGCATGATGATGGCACACATCGGGTACGCGGACCGCAAGCAGATCCTGGAGGACGCGCTGGACATCTGCACCATCACCGAGCGCAAGCGCGTGGTGACCACGGACAGAGACGGCGCAAGCGCCGAGGAGTTTACGGATTATCTGTTGGAGACCATCGATAAGCTGAAAAAATAAGGGGAGCAGCGGGCGGCTGGCGAGGGCCGGCCGCCTGCTTCCCGTGAAAGTCCGGGCGTACTCCCGGCGGAAAGGGGAAGGAAAATGAGAAAATTTAAGACCGTGTTTATGCGCGGAGGCACCAGCAAGGGCTGCATGTTCCACAAGGAGGATCTGCCGGAGGACAGAAGTAAATGGGATTCCATCTTTTTACAGGTCATGGGCGACCCGGATCCCAAGCAGATCGACGGCCTGGGCGGCACTGTGTCCTCCAACAACAAGATCGTGATTGTCTGGAAGAGTGAGGAGCCGGATGTGGACGTGGAGTACCTGGTGGGTCAGGTGATCGTCGGGAAGAGCCAGGTGGACTACAAGTCCAACTGCGGCAACATGACGGCTGCGGTGGGCCCCTACGCGGTGGAGGAGGGCATGGTCCCCGTCACGGAGCCCATCACAACGGTGCGCATGTTGAACCGCAACACGGACAAATACATCAACGTGACCGTGCCCATCGACCCGGAGACGAAGACCTTCGCCCAGGACGGCGACTGCCACATCGCGGGCGTGGACGGGACGGCTGCGGAGCTGAAGGTAAACTTCTTAAACCCCGCGGGGGCCAAGACCGGAAAGCTTCTGCCCACCGGAAATGTGCTGGACGTGCTTGACATCCCGGGCTTCGGGAAGATTGAGGCCAGCATCCTGGACGTGTCCAACCCCATGGTGCTGGTGCGCGCCGAGGACATCGGCATGAAGGGAACCGAGCTTCCTGATGCCGTGAACCAGAACAAGGAGGTCTGCGACCTGTTGGAGAAGATCCGCGGCACGGGCGCCTGCATGATGGGCTTTGCCAAGGATCTGGAGGACGCCACCGCCAACAGCCCGGCCGTGCCGAAGGTGGGCTTCTTCACCGCGCCCGTGTCCTTCACGGACATCGCAGGGGAGCAGGTGAACGCGGGGGATATGGACCTGTGCGCCAGAGTGATCTCCGTGTTTAAGTGTCACAAGGCCTGCCCGTTGACCTCCGCCAGCTCCATCTCCGTGGCGGCGCAGTTAGAGGGGACGATCATCCAGAAGACCCTGGGCAGCTTGAAGAACGAGAGCGGCTGCGTGCGCATCGGCCATCCCAGCGGCGTGATGACCATGTACCCGGATATTGTCCGGGAGGGCGATGAGCTGAAGCTGCCGGGCGTGGCAGTGCAGCGGACCGCGAGAAGGATTATGGACGGGACGGTGTACGTCCGCGAATAGAGGACTGAAACGGCACGCTGTGCGCCAGCAGCGATTTGCCGCTTAAGACGAACCTGTTTATTGAGGTCATGTACTACGACCGGGAGGTGGACCGGGGGACGGTAAACGACTTCCTGACCGGAGGATATTACAAACGGGCGGCGCGCTTTGTGGGGGAGCGCCGGGAAAAAAATATAGGGAAATCTGTATAATGGTTATTTGAAACTATGTATTTCACCTATGCTTCGTTATCATTTAAACTATAGGTAACATCCACGGCTGGTTTAGGAGGTGAGAGAGGGAGGCCGGCGGATCAATCGTATATGAAAAAGGGGGACTTATTACTATGGAAGAGAAAAAGGAATTTAAACTGAATGGAGCACCGTGGTACATTGCAGTGGGATGTATTCTGATTATTCTGGCTGCGGCTTACACTGGCGTTCTGGGAACTGACATGGCCAGTGTGCTGGCGCTGTGTGTGGCCATCGCCGTGATTTTCAACGAGATCGGCGAGCGCCTTCCCATCTGGAACTCCTACATCGGCGGCGGCCTGCTGATGGTATTCTTCGGAACGGCGGTTCTGGTGCAGTTCAACCTGATTCCGGAAAAGTACGTGGAGGGGATCAACACCTTCATCAGCGGCGACACGGGCTTCCTCACATTCTTTATCATTTTCCTGATCGCAGGATCCATTCTCTCGCTGGAGCGCGACATCCTGCTCAAATCCTTCGCCGGATACATTCCCGCCATCCTGGGCGGCCTGGTCTGCGCCATGCTGTTCGGCGTAGTGACCGGTATGGTGTTTGGCATCAGCCCGTCTGACATTCTGATCAAGTACGTGCTTCCGATCATGGGCGGAGGAAACGGAGCCGGAGCGGTTCCACTGTCGCAGATCTATGAGGAGGTGACGGGCGACGCGGCGGCCAACTACTACGCCTTCGCCATCATCATCCTGACCATCGCCAACATCATCTGTATCCTCGCAGGTGCGCTGTTAAACAAGCTCGGCATGGTGAAGACCGAGTGGACCGGCGACAAAAAGAACCTGCTGAGAAACAGTGCAAGCCTGGCCCGCGACGACAAGAAGGTTCAGACCGGCGTCAAGGATATGGCCGGTGCCATGATGGTGGCTCTGACCTGCTACGCGGTGGGACGCCTGTTCTCCAAGGTGATTCTTCCGACGATCTTCGGCGCTGCCATCCACCAGTTCGCCTACATGATTATCTTCGTGGTTATCCTGGCGGCAACCGGTATCATCCCGGCCAACATCTGCGCCGGTGCAAAGCGCCTGCAGTCCTTTATGACCGGTGCCTGCTCCATCATCATCATGGTGGGCATGGGCTGTGACTTTGACCTGATGGAGCTGGTCAGCGCGTGTACGCCGGCCAACGTGATCATCGCGCTGATGATCGTTGTGGGCGCGATCGTGGGCTCCGCCATCGTGGGTTACCTGGTGGGCTTCTATCCCATCGACTCCGCAATTACCGCCGGCTTATGTATGGCAAACCGTGGCGGAAACGGCGATATCGCAGTGCTGGGCGCGGCGGACAGAATGGAACTGATCGCTTACGCACAGCTCTCCTCCCGTCTGGGCGGTGGAATCGTGCTGATTGTAGCGAGCTTTATGTTCTCATTTATGTTATAATAAAAGAGAAAACCAGAAGCAACCGGGGCGTTTTCGTCCCGGCTGCTTTCTGTTACCACAGCAGAAGGGGAGGATCACATGAGCAGTTGTTTTCAGAGCACGAGATGGATCAGGAACGGGAGCCTGGCGGCCGGGGCCGCTATCGCCGCGTGGTTTGTGCTGGCGGGCGGGGACTCCCACCTGGTGGTGCGGATTCTCTATGGCGTGCTGATATTTGCGCTGGTGGGAGTTGTGGGCTTTGGGATCGCCCAGTTTTACTCCATGCGCCTGATGAACCAGGCGCTGGCGCTTTTAAACCAGGAGCTGGAGCCGGACCGCTTTCTTGAGGCATTCACCCCGGCCGCAGCCCGCTGCCGAAAGGACACCATCCAGGGGATTATGACCTGGGTGTACGTGAGCGCCGGGTACATGGCAAAGGGCGATACAGAGAAGGCTTTGAGTGTTCTGGACGGCCTGCACCCGGAGCAGATGAAGAGCCGGGGATTGGCGGCGGAGGGCCTGGTGCTCAACCAGAAATTCCAGTGCCAGTATGCGCTGGGCGATTTGGAGGGAGCCGGGCAGACGCTCCGGCGGCTTAGAGAGCTGGCGCAGGAGATGGCCAGGCGGCAGCCCGCGGCGGCCAAAAACCTGTCCTACAACGTTCACCTGTTCGGCGAGTACCTGCGCTTTGCCGGGGAGGGGGAGGCGGACACCGCGTACCTGGAGGAGGAGATCCGCCTGAGCGCAAACCGGCTTCACCGGCAGCAGGTTCGCATGGTTCTGGCGGACATGTACCGGGCCATGGGCCGCAGGGAGGACGAGCTGCGGCTTTTACAGGAGGTGAGCCGGGAGGGCGGCGGACTGGCCGTCCGGAAAGAGGCGGACAAGCGCCTTGCGGCGTGCGAAGAGAGAGAGTTGGAGGAATAAGTATGGATTTTCGGGAACTGGTGTATATCACAGTGGTGGCGGACTGCAAGAGCGTGACCGCTGCGGCGAAAAAACTTTATATCTCACAGCCGTCCCTCAGCCAGATCATCTCAAAGGTGGAGAACGATCTGGGCGTCAAGCTGTTCGACCGGGCCGCCTACCCGATCACTCTCACCTACGCGGGTGAGAAATATGTGGAGACGGCCAGGCGGATTCTGATGATGAAGGACAACCTGCGCCGGGAGCTGACGGACATCGGGAGCGGAGTCCGGGGCAAGATCACGGTGGGGATTCCGGTGGAGCGCGCCGGGTACATGCTCCCGGCCACACTGAAAGAATTCCGGCAGGTGTACCCGGGTGTGGAGGTCCGGACCCAGGAGGCCAAGGCGGTCACGCTCTTAGAGAGCTTAAAGAAGGGGGAGACCAACCTGGTGATTCTCCCGAAGAGCGAGGAGGGGCTGGACCCGGACATGGAGGAGGAGTTAATCTACCGGGAGGAGCTGCTGTTTGTGGCGGGCCCCGATGTGGTGACGCCGCAGATGTGCGTAGTCGGCGACCCCGGGGCAGTGGACGTGGATCAGGTGGCAAGACTTCCAATCATTGTCCTGAAAAAAGGCCATGCCATCCGAAAGGCGGTGGATCACCTGTTCAAGGAGCGGGGCATCACGCCGAATGTGGTCATGGAGACCACCAGTTGTATCAACGCGGTGCAGCTGGCGGACTCCGGCTATGGGGTCACGATCGTGCCGGAGCGGGCGGTGGAGATATTCGGAGGGCGCAGGGCGTTCAACTGCTACCGTCTGGGAGGAACCAGCTACGCGTGGGATGTGAACGTGATCTATCTGAGGGATTCGTACTTAGACGGGGCGCAGCGCTACCTGATCGAGGTGATGAAGAAGATATTCTCCAAGCGGGGCGGGGAGCCGGGCGAAGAGCCCCAGAGCCAGGAACTGCAGGGCTAGGAAACGTAGGGTTGAACCGTGACGGATGAGAAAAAGCGGGATTTCCGTATAGCCGGAGTGCATAATTAACGCACCGGCCATACGGAAACCACCGCTTTTTTATTGCCGGGATCGCTTTTTCAGGAGTCGTAAGAAGGCTTCCATCCGTTTACATATCATCCCATCCACAATTCCTGGATATTTCTATTTTCATTCCAACTGGCAGGAAGATATTCAAGAATATTGTCGATGTGTGATATGACATAATCTAAATCAACACCATGCAGGTTTATTTCTGCCCAAGACCTTACCTTCATAAATTCATCAAGAATTTGTGGCAAATCTCTGTAGTAAATTGGTCTGCTATTGCCAATATACTTTAAACTCAGCTCCTGTATTGCCTTCTCCCAAACAGAATTAAAGTATCGTTCTGTTGATACAGGGATAGAAATTATGTTGTTATCATCGGCGATCAATACGGACATTATTTTACCTCCCAATGTGTGCAAACGCAGAACTATTTTTTATTGCAAAAAGATCTCCGTGATGTACGCGATCTCGCTGGTGGGAATCTTGATTCCAAAGATGTTCTCCGCATACTCCAATTTGTGCTCCACCGTGTACATGAGCTCCGAATACTCGCTTGTAAAGTTGTTTAAGCGGGAGTAATTCCAGGTCTCGCCGCGGATGGCCCGCTCCAGCATGTTGCAGCAGTGGCAGAGGTACTTGGCGGCGATCTCGTTGGAGTAGGGGAGGCCGAGCTCCAAAAGAGTGGCCTTTAAGCACTTCTCCAGCACGTTGACCGCCTTCGTGGTGTCCAGGAACACGGTGGTCTTGGAGATCACCTTCTCCACCAGGTCCTGGATGAAGGCCTCCTGGGAGCTCAAGTTCTCCGAGCGGGCGCTGTGGGTCTCGCCCACCTGGGGGAGGCCGGAAAAGTCGGAGCGGTTGGAGAGAATCCGGCGGATGGTCTCTAAAAGGAGCGGCAGGGTCACCGGGTAAAGGATGTTGGTGTCGATGCCGGTCTGCCTGGAGATGTACTCGTTGACGGTGGTCAGGGGCTCCATGTCCGTCAGCACCAGGATGCCGGAGCCGCGGTTCAGCTTGCGGGCCTTCTCCACCGCCAGATTCAGGCAGTCCTTTAAGCTCATGGCGGAGGAGAAGTTGATGTAGTCGATGATGTAGTCGTCGTGGATGGATTTGAGTGCGTAGCCCACCATGTCCGAGGCGATGTTCTCGCCGTGGCAGATGACAAGCAGCCCGATGTTCACCGTGGTGGTCCAGTTGGAGAAGATGGCAAAGTAGGAGGCCAGGTAGTCGATCTCCCGGTTGGAGAACCGGCAGGAGTAGATCTGCGCCAGGCTCTCCAGGATGGCCAGTGCCATCTGGTACTCCTCAGGGAAGCTGTCCTTGGAGGCCGCCGGCGCCTCGTCCGGGTCCGGCAGGCTCTGGTTGTCCGTCCGCTTTAAAAAGTTGGTCAGGTGCAGCAGGATGCCGTAGAGCAGGTGCAAATTCTTCCTGGCGGCCTCAAATTTGCCGCGCTTTTTTAGCTGGGCGATCACAATCTGGAACACGATGGGGTAGATGTTGCGCTTGATGGCGTTTAATTCCGTGTCCCGGCAGTTGGCCAGATTGGAGATATTGTTGACCACGGTCTGGTAGATGTTGTCGATGGACTCGATGTCCATGCCCAGGCGGCTCTCCAGCACCTTCTGGCTGCCCGCCGCGCGGATGGAGGGGGCGGTCTTGAAGGAATCCAGAAAATGGGAGTGCCCGTTCTGGTCCAGCTCGATGTACTGGTCCGGCGTCTCATCCAGGATATGGCGCACCGCGGCCTGGGCCGCCTCGCCGTCCTCCTGGAGGGAGAGCAGCTCCTGGGAGAGGTTGTACAGGTGGATGTACACGGTCTTGTAGTGGTTTGCCAGGCTGTCCAGGTAGGCCCTGGAGCAGGCGGCCTTCACCTCGTTGGTCAGCTGGGTGATATTCTTCCGGTAGCGCATAATGGTCATGCAGGCCACCGCGTCCTTGGAGATGCGGATGGGAAGGCCGATGGTGCGGGCCTCCTCGGCCAGGAGCTGGAGGATCAGCTCCATCTTCTCGTAGATGCCCCGCTCCTCCAGATCCGGGATGTGGATGGACACGGGAAGGCTCTCGGTGAGGACCCGGATGGACGCGTCCTCGGCGGGGCGGGTGGTGGAGGCCAGGATCATGCACTGGAGCTGCCGCCCGGCGGTCTCACCGATGCGGTTGTAGGAGCCGCGGGTGATCACGGAGGCGATCAGGTCTAAGGAGGCGGGGGGCAGGTACTCCACCTCGTCGAAGAAGAGGATGCCGCCCTTGGCGGTGTCCAGAAAGCCGCGCCGGGACTTGTTGTTTAACACATCCCGGGCCAGCCCCAAAAACTGCTGGGAGAACAGCTTGGGGTTCTCTGAGAAGTTGTGGCAGCCCACGGACACGAAGGGGACCGAGGCGTCCGCGGGCGCGGTGCTCTTCTTGTACAGGTACATGCAGTGGGCGAATTTGTTCTTGCCCACGCCGATGGACCCGTGTAACAGGGTGTGCAGCCCGAAGGGCGGGTAGGAGACGGAGGCCTTGGCCAGCACGATGGCGTCCTTCATGCTGGCGTCCGCCCCGATCAACTGCTCCAGCGAGTTCGCGCAGCCGGCCGGCTCCTCTTCGCTGTGGCTGCGGATCAGGCGGGAGAGGGATTCGCCCCTGGCCACGGTCTGGGGGATAAAGAAGCCGGGAAAGTGCTCACTCACCAGCTTCCGGTCTAAGAACAGGGTGGGCTTCCCCTGAAATTTGATCAGGGCCCCGTCCTTCCAGAGCCCGTTTAAAATCCGAGACACATTGGCCCGGTCCATCTTTAGGTCGATGGAGAGGGTGAACGCGTCGGCTCCCCGGTTGTCGATCTCCCCGCTGTCCAAAATGCGCCGGGTCTGCTCCCGCACGGCTTCTGCAATCACAAAATTCTGTGCCATCTTCTGTGGTTCCTCTTTTCCTGAAAATGAGTGTTGTTTTCTGAAAAAATTATAACACATATCCCAAAACAACACAACAAACGTGTAATAATCCGTGTAAAAAAGTTGGAAAAACACTACACACATTACACAAAAGTGAAAGCTGCCCCGACTGCACTCGGAGATTTTGTGCGAGATGCATTAACACGAATGAAAAATGTGTGAAGCATTTATTAAATTTTACAAAACAAAATCGATACAGTATGATAAGGGCATGAAAAAAATTGCAAGGAGGTCTTATGAGCAGAGTACTTCTTTTGAGCCATGGGGAGCTGGCCAAGGAGATCTGGGCTACATCCAAGATGGTGCTCGGCGAAGTGTCAGGGGTTGAATATCTGACCCTGCCTTCCGGCACCGATTTAACCCAGTACGAAGCGGACGTCCGCCGGAAGGTGGAGGAAGCAAAAGACGGGTTACTGATCCTGACGGATATATTCGGCGGAACGCCGTTTATCACGGCTTCCAGGGTGTTTGCAACCCTGGAGAAAAAGGATCAGGTGGAGGTGGTCACCGGGATGAACCTGGCCATGGTTCTACAGGTATTTACATTCGTGGGGAGTATGTCGGTGAAGGAACTCAAGGAGGTTGCCGTCACCGCAGGCACCGAGGGAATCGTGGATTTAAGGGAACGCGTATAGCAGCAAGAAAGGATGGTAGCGAGTTATGAGTGTAAAAATGATCCGAATTGACGACCGCCTGATTCACGGGCAGATCGTGGCAGCATGGGCAAAGAGCCTTTCCATCAAACGGATTTGGATCGTGGACGACGGGGTTGCGAAGGATGTGTTCATCACCAACGTGATGAAGATGGTCTCGCCGCCGGACGCGGAGCTAGTGATCACCGGCACGGAGGAGGTGCCGCAGCTGATGAAGGAGTTTGACGAGTCGGACAAGAACACGCTGATTCTGGTGAAGTTTCCGAAGGTGGCAAAGCTTCTGTTCGACGCGGGCGTGCAGCTCAGGGAGCTGAACGTGGGCGGCATGGGGGCAAACGCGGAGCGGCGCAAGCTGTTCAAGAACATCTCCGCCAGCGACGAGGAGCGCCAGACCTTAAAGGACATGAAGGATTCCGGCGTCAAGGTCTATTTCCAGGTGACGCCCAACGAAAAACAGACAATCTTCGAGGGCTAATAAACGCACACAATGAATAAAGAGGGGGTAAACACATGTTAATTCAATCACTGCTTGTAGCTTTCTGGGCATGGTTCAACGGCATGGTCGTGTCGGAGTACCTGGTTTGGATCGTCCGGGGTGCACCGCTGGTCAGCGGCACCATAACGGGTATCCTCATGGGGGACTGGCGTTCCGGCGCTATGATCGGTGCAACGATCCAGCTGCTGTACATGGGCCAGGTAACCGTCGGAGGCATCTCATCCTACGATAAGTCCTACGCGGGCGTAATCGCCACGGCGGTCACCATCGCCTCCCACCAGACGCCGGAGATCGGCATCACCCTGGCGGTGGCGCTTGGAACTCTGGGGCTGATCGCAAGCAATATCTCCATGACCGCATGCGTGGCGTTCGTCCACATGGCGGACAAATACGTGGAGGAGGGCAAGACCAACAAGATCTGGATCTACAACTGGCTGCTGCCGAACCTTCTGTGCGTGCTGCTCTGGGGCGTTCCCGCGTTCCTGGCGGTGTACTTCGGAGCTTCCTACCTGGAGGCGTTCATGAACCAGATTCCGGCGTTCGTGTCCCAGGCGCTGACCACCGTCGGCATGATCCTTCCGGCTCTGGGAATCGCAATGATGTTCAAGACCGTGTTCAGTCCCAAATTCGCACCGTTTATCGTGGTCGGCTACCTGTGCGTGGCTTACCTGCACATGGACATTATCGCCTGCGCTCTGCTGGGCGGAGCCTGCGCAGTGCTGTACTGGACCCTGAACCTGGATAAACTGACAGAAGGAGGAAACTAAGATGGGTGAAAATGCAGTCGCAACAAGCGAGAACAATGAGAGAAAACTGAGAAGATCGGACCTGCTCCGCTGCTTTTTAATCTGGGAGACCACGTCCGAGTCCTGCTTGAGCTACGAGCGCCTGATGTCTCTGGGCTTCTGCCACGCCATGACGCCCATCATCAACCGCCTTTATAAGAGCAAGGAGGAGCGCGTTTTGGCCTTAAAGCGCCACATGGTATTCTTCAACACCGAGAACAACTGGGGCGCCTTTATCCCGGGCATCGTCTGCTCCATGGAGGAGGAGAAGGCCAACGGCGGTTCCATCAGCGACGAGATGATCAACTCCGTAAAGATCGGCCTCATGGGCCCTCTGGCGGGAATCGGCGACACCATCACCCAGGGCCTTCTAAAGACCGTGCTGTTGGCAATCTTCGTGGACATGACCTTAAAGGGCAACATCGTGGCGCCCTTCATCTACGCGCTATTGATGGGCGCATACATCGCGGCCATGGGCTACTTCACCTTCTTCTCCGGCTACCGCTTAGGGCAGAACGTGCTGTCCAAGATCACGGACAACAGCATCATGAGAAAGATCACCAACAGCCTGTCCATCTTAGGCCTGATCATCGCCGGAGCCATGATGGTGAACAACGTTTCCATCAAGACGCCCCTTGCCATCAACGTCGGACAGACCTCCGTTGTGATCCAGGAGCTCTTAGACTCCATTCTGCCCGGTATGCTGAGCGTAATCTTCGTAATGCTCTGCTTCGGACTGATGAAGAAGAACGTCAGCGTGTTCAAGATCATGATCATCCTGTTCATCGTGGCAGTGATCGGCGCATTCTTCGGAATTCTGTAATTTTTTGAGACTCAAAAATCCATGCCCGCCGGCGAAAGACCTGCGGGCTTTGTATTAAAACCATTCAGGAGGAGATAAGGTAAAATGAGAAAAACCTGGCTTACAGACGTTATCGGAACAGAGAAGGCGGCCTTCGGGCTGGTACATTTATTGGCGCTGCCCGGCGATCCGCTGTACGATCCGGAGGGCGGAATGGAGAAGGTCTACGAGGCGGCTCTGGCCGACGTGCAGGCGCTCCAGGAGGGCGGAATCGACGCCCTGCACTTCTCCAACGAGTTCAGCTTCCCCTACCAGCAGAACCCGCCGAAGGAGATCATGACCTCCATGGCCTACATCATCGGGCGCTTAAAGCCCTACATCGACGTGCCCTACGGCGCCAATGTGATCAGCAATCCCAGCGACAGCGTGGCCCTGTGCGCCTCCGTGGGGGCGAAGTTTACCCGCGGCACCTTCTCCGGCGTGTACTCCGGAAACCTGGGACTGTACAACACCGCCGTCGGCGACTATGTGCGCCTGCGCCACAACCTGCACGCCGACGGGCTTAAGATGATCCACTATGTGGTTCCGGAGTCCAGCGCCGACATCGGCGGCCGCGACCCGCTGGCCTCCGCCAAGGCGGCCCGGTTCATGAACATGCCCGACGGCTTTGCTGTGCCGGGCGCAACCGCAGGCCAGTCCGCGGACATCTCCCTGCTCCACCAGCTGAGGGAGTGCATGCCCGACATGGTGCTCGTGGCCTCCACGGGCGTGAAGTACGAGACCATCGAGGACATTTTCTCCATCTGCGACGCGGCCTTCATCGCAACGAGCCTCAAGAAGGACGGAATCTTTGAGAATCCCATGGACAAGGACCGCGTGAAACGGTTCATGGATAAGCTGAAGGAGTACAGAAGCAGCCTTTAATGGGGAGGAGCTATGCTGAGAGCGGTATTGTTTGACTGCGACGGGGTGTTGCTTGACAGTGAGAGCATCTACCTGTCCTGCGTCTCCAAGTACTTAAGGACGCTGGGGCGGGAGGCCGGGATCGACGAGCTGGCCTACCTGGTGGGCGCCGACATCCGGCGGATCACGGAGCAGCTGCAGCGGGATTACGACCTGGGGGACTACGAGCCCCAGACCCTGATCGACGGGCAGAGGGCCCTGTTTAACAAGGAGTTTTACAGCCAGACCTTAGAGCCAATGGACGGCCTGATCCCCTTTTTACAGAAGCTTCGGGCCGCCGGGCTGAAGACCGCGGTGGCCTCATCCTCGGACCAGCGCTACGTGGAGTACGTGCTTGACCAGCTGGGAATCCGGGACTATTTCGACGTGTTCATCGGCCGCGAGGCCGCCGGGCGCTCCAAGCCCTTCCCGGACCTTTATGAGGAGGCCATGCGGCGGCTGGGCGTGAAGCCGGAGGAAGCGGTGGTGTTAGAGGACTCGTCCAACGGGATCCGGGCGGGGTTGGACGCGGGATGCTATGTCCTGGCCTATAAAGGGGCCAAGGTGAAGCAGGACACCGCGGGCGCCCACCGGACGGTGTATGGTTATGGGGAGATTGATTTGGAGGAACTGGAAAGAGAGGTTTCGGAGCGTAAGGGTTTGTGAGATTGATAGTTAGATGATAGGGAGCTTTAAATCTGCGGTAGAAGGCAGGTTTAGAGCTCCTTTTTTTAGAAATGCTGATTCGCGGGCGACGCGGACGCGCTGGAGTTTATCGGGGAAAAGCGGAGGGGCGGGCTTTTCCGGCCGGTGCGTTGGGCGTTCGCTGGAAGCCGCTGTTTAAGGTATCTTTTAAAATTCCTCCCCCCCAATCCGCGCAAAGAAGATGCTGATCGCCAGCAGATCCGCGCAGCCCCCGGGGCTGATGTTCTTTTCTATAAAATCCTGGTTCATGTCCGCCAGCTCCTCCATCACCTGGTCCGTAATGATAGGGTGGGAGAGGAGCAGGCGCCTGGCCTCCTCCTGGACGTACTCCAGGGTGCTCGGGTTGGAGCGGATCAGGATGTTGGTGTCGTCCACGTTGGCCATCAGGGTGAGAAGCACATAGAGCCTCGCCCGGTTGGCGTCCGGCTGTTCGTTTAGGGCCCGCTCCATGGCGGGGACGGCGAAGAGGCGCAGGGAGGGGAAGCCGTCCTGGGCCTCGCCGCGGATTCCGCGGTAGCCGTACTCGGCGAATAAGTGCTCCCCGTGGGTCACGGGGGGCCGGGCCTTCATCCGGTCGAAGTCCTGCTCCAGCCAGTCGTGGACCGCCTCGCCGGCCAGCTCGAGGACCGCGTTGGGGTCAAAGACGAGGGGGACATTTTCCGGGCATTGCCGCAGCATGTAGCCCATGCAGGCGGCGATGATTCCCAGGGAGAAGATCATGCCCTTGTGGGTGTTGACCCCTCCGGTGGCCGCAAACATGGCCTGCTCGGCCTTCACGCCAACGGGGCGGATGGCCGGGAACACGCCCTTAAGGTCCCCGTCGTGGCGCCAACCGGCTTCGGCCATCTCCGCCAGATAGGGGACGATGGCATGGGTGCTGTCCACGAAGGTCTGGTAGCACATGTCCCGGTGCGCCCCGCTGTCGTGCAAATCCACCAGGCCGGGCTTGGGGGTGGTGCGAACCTCCTCCAGAAGGCCGTAGGCTGCGGCCTCCTCCATCTGATTTAAAAAATGCCGGAGTCTCTCATCCGGCGTTCTGATCGTTAAATTGTGTGTCTCCTGACTCATAGATTCTCCTGTCGTACCGTCTCAGCCAAATTTCCCGGCCAGAATTTTTCGGATCTCCTCCACCAGCTCCGCCACGCTGTGGCTGCGGCTGCGGCTGCAGGCGTGGGCCGGCTGTCCGCAGAGCAGGCAGGTCCTGGGGGGAAGCCCGATGTCCTCCCTGCCGACCTTTTCCCCGTCCAGGCGGATCACATCGATGTCGAAGAGCCGCCCTAAGCGGTCCTGGTCCTCCGCGGCGGATACCGCCCGCTTGATGGCCAGTGGATCGCCGTCGACCCAGAAAAATGCCTCGTACCCGGTTTTCTCCCGGATTTCCCGGCAGCCGCCCGCCGTGAGTCCGGCCGGGGTGAGGGCCTCGCGGATCCGGCGCTCCCCCTCCTCAAAGGCCTGGGGAACAAACTTAAGCACCTTCACCGGCCCCGGGATATTGAGGGTGAGGCAGACCAGGGGACAGCGGTGTTTGTCAAGCAGCTCCCGCTGTAAGGCCACCCGCCGCTCCCTGGCGTCCAGCATATCACTCAAAACGACTTCTTCCATAATCATAGCGCATTCCGCCTTCCCATCAGTAGTGAACCACGTCCGCGCATCCGCGGATCTTCTCCACCGTCTTTTCTCCCTCCACGGAGGTGAAGTAGCGGTAGGTGGACTCGGGAACCAGGCCGTGAAGCCCGGATAAATCGCCCTCCTTGATCAGCTCGCGTACCTTGGAGGCGCTGATGGCCTGGCCGTCGGACTCCTTGCGGGGGATCACCGTGAGCGTGAGGCCCGCGGCCGCCAGCTCTTCGGCCATCACCTGGTTGTAGATGCCCGTGACGGCGCTGAAGGGCTCCTCGCCCACATAGCGCACCTGGATTCCCAGGGATTTGGCGATCTTCTCGAAGATCGTGATGTCTAAAACCGCGTGGGAGCGGATCACGGTGTCCTTATCCTTCAGAAAATAGGAGGGGAAGGTGGCGTTTGAGATCATGTAGCTCTCGGTCCGGTGGTACACGATATTTTTAAGGTGCGCAGTTCCCTCCTTCACCAGGCGCTCCCGCACCGGGAAGGGGACGAGGGAGGCGTCCTCGCTGACCACAAACAGGTGCAATACGTCGCAGCCCGCGGCCGCGGTCTCCACCAGGTACTGATGGCCCAGGGTGAAGGGGTTGGCGTTCATCACCACCGCGCCCACGCGGTCCCCGGTGAGACCGGAGGCCTCCGTCTCCTGCTTTAAGCGGTCCAGATACCGCTCAAAACCGCCCTTGCGGTTCTCCATAAAGACCACCTTGCCGTCCACCCGGGCGATCTCGTAAAAGCCTAAGTCCTTAAAGAACAGGGCGGTATTGCACTTCGTGTAGAGAAACAGGTCCAGGATGCCGCGGCGGTACTGGTAGTCGATCAGATGGCTGATCACCTGGTTTAACAGCCCCTCGCCCTGGTGATTGTGGTCCACGGCCAGGCAGCGCAGGGTGTTGCCGAAGGCGGACCCGGTGGCCGCCAGGTTGTAGTCCTCGTCGTAGAGGCCCACGGTGTAGTCCAGGTTTCCGTCCCGCTCGATTCCCTCCTGGGCCAAAAGCTGTTCCATCTGCCGGAGCGCTGTGCGGTCGCTGTAGCGGATCTGGCTGAAATGATATTCCGACATAGATTATTCTCCTTCGTCCACGGTAAATTTATAGCCAAGCCCCCACACTGTCTTGATGTAGCGGGGACTTTTCGGATTGTCCTCGATCTTGTTTCTCAAGTGGCTGATGTAGACCATAATGGCGTTCTCGTCCACGATGGAATTGCCCCACACCAGCTCGTAGAGCTGCTCCTTTGTGAAGACACGCCCCACGCTGCTGATAAACAGCTTCATCATCACGTTCTCCTTGGAGGAGAGCGGGATCAGCTGATCATTCTTAAAAAATTCCAATGTCATGTTGCTGTAGCGGAAGGGTCCGGCAGTGATGTAATTGTGCGCGCTGTAGGCTGCCTTCCGGTTTCTGCGGATCAGAGCCTTGATCTTGGCGCCCAGCACCACCGGGTTGAAGGGCTTGGTGATGTAGTCGTCCGCCCCGATGTCCAGCCCGTATAAGGTGTCAAAATCCTCCGTGCGCCCGCTCAAAATAATGATGGGGATGTCGTTCCCGATGGAGCGGAGGCTTCGGATCACGTCGAACCCATCGTCTACCCCGTTCATCATGATGTCCAGCAAAATCAGGTCAAATTTGCGGTTTTGAGCCAATGTGACAGCCTCCTGCCCGTTGGATGCGGTCACGGATTTAAATCCGTTCCCCTCCACCACCTTGGTCAGCAGCTTGCGTATGGCCGGATCGTCATCCACGATCAGAACCTTTTCGTCCGCCATAATTATTGTCCCCCTTTTGTGGAATATCCACCTGTCTCCTCCTATTATATAGGAAAATACACGAAAATCAACTGTTAATTTTGTGTTAAAATCAAACAAATCACTAAATTATTAAAAAATTTTAAGAGAATTT
>USJW01000005.1 GCA_900555045.1 uncultured Clostridium sp.
AAAACTTGTAACCCAAGAATATAATAATTTTTGGCCAAAGTAAATCAAAAATCATTACCTTTATGTTTAAAATTATTACTTTTTGACAATGTTTTGGTGAGTTTATTACCTTTTTATGATATAATCAATCAAAACATCTGAGGAAGGTAGGTGCCCAAATGACACTCAAAAATACCAGCTTCAAACGGAAAATCTCATTGCTGCTCATCGCCGCACTGACCATATACTCCCTTGTGATCTCCCTGCTGTTTACAAGGACGATCGGGCGTTACGAGCGTCTCCTCTATCAGGAGGCCGCCTCCTCCCTGTCCTTGATGTCTAAGGACCTCTCCAATCAGCTTAATGGTATCAACAGCACTTCCACTTACCTGGCCACGGACCAGTTGATCCAGCAGTCCCTTGCCTCCTTGGGCGGCAGCCTCACAGACTTTGAGCTGGCTGTAATCAAAAGCCGCTGTCTGTCCCAGCTGTATTCGTACCTGAATACCTCTCCAGATATTATCTCCATCTCCCTTTACACGGACCGCTTCACGATATGCTGTGGAAGATCGTCACGGCAGGAACCCCCCGAGGCTCTGGAGGCAATCGGACAGCAGCTGAAAGGCTCCAACGGCAAGGAGCTCTGGATTCCCAGCAGAGACCCTGAAGATTCCAGCGTGCTCCTGTGCCGGCAGATCCGTAAAATTCAAAATCTGTCTCTGGACGTTCTCGGCACCGTGGTTATCCGCGTGGATCTGGACACCATCGTCAGCCGTGCCCAGACCTCAAACAGCCATCACATCACGCTGTTAGACGGCGAGACATCCCTGTACTCCTCCCAGTCCACCGGCGAATCCGATATCCATATGATGTTGGATACGCCTGGCGGTTACCGCATAGTCAGGGCAAAGAGAGCGGACTATTTTCTATCCGTGTATCGGATGCCTTATCCCGGGTGGCTTCTGGGACTTTCCGTCCCATACAACGATATATTCAGTTCCATACTCCTGACCCGGCTATCCATGCTGCTTCTGATTCCCCTGATTGGCTTTCTCATCATGCTCATGGCCAGGCCGCTGATTGGGAGTCTCACCTGCCATTTGCATACTCTGACACAAAAAATAGAGAGTCTGCATTCGGGAAATCTGACGCCCATCGACGTGGGCTATGACTACACAAACCGCACGGACGAATTCGGCCGCATCCACCAGGCCTATGACCGTATGTTAAATGACATTCAAAACCTGACGCAGGAGAATTATCAGAAGCAGCTGCTCCTCAAGGATGCACAGTTAAAGGCTCTTGAGCAGCAGATCAACCCACACTTTCTTTACAATGTGCTGGACACCATCCACTGGCGGGCTAAGGTTCTGAACGACAGCCTGATCAGCACCATGGTGGAATCTCTGGCCAATCTGCTCTACTACACGCTGAGCGAGGACCGCGATCTCGTTCCCCTGGAGAACGAGCTGAATCTGGTGGATAGTTATGTAAACATTCAAAAACTGCGCTTCACGGAACGGATGGTTTACACCTGTCATGTGGATTCCGATCTCTTAACGATTCTGGTCCCCAAGCTGTGCCTCCAGCCCCTGTTGGAAAATGCCATCAAATATGGGGTTGAACGCTGTGTGAACACCTGCAATATCCACCTGGATATATCAGGAGACCAGAATACCGCCGTAATCCGACTGACCAACGATGGCCCCTGCATACCTGAAAAAGCGATGGAGCTTCTGTCAATCGGGAAGTTGACCCCTTCCGGCAACAGCGTCGGCCTGCAAAACATCGACTCACGGATCAAACTGATTTTCGGAAAGGAATATGGAATCCAGCTCACTGTGGAAAAAGGCTTAAATACCGTGCAGGTCAATCTTCCCATCACATTCCCGCAATCTTAAGGAGAATTATCTATGTATAAAATGCTGATCGCCGACGACGAAAAAATTATCCGCGAATCCCTCTCTGCTGCCATCGATTGGACCTCCCTCGGTGTGGAGGTGACCGCAGTCTGCGCGGATGGAATTGAACTGTATAATGCCATTCTGGATGAATACCCGGATATCGTGATCACGGACATCATGATGCCCGGCCTGACCGGTTTAGAATTGATTGAGAAAATTCAGAAGATCGACAACTCGATCCAATTTATACTGTTGTCCGGCTACCGCGAGTTTGAGTACGCCAAGCAGGCCATCCGCCTGGGCGTCTGTGAATATCTGCTCAAACCCTGCCGCGAAGGGGAATTAACCGCTTCCGTCCGGAATGTATGCCGGCAGTTGGATTCGCGCAGGAAAGCTCCAGATATCGCGGAGGAATACTTGGACCTGAAATCCAGCCAGTTCTGGGCCTCCCTGCGCTGCGAAATTTTTGAGGCCCTGACCTCAGACCGTTTGGCGCCCCTGGACCGCGTTCCACGTTTTGCGGACAGCTCGATCGTTCAAATTGAGCTTTGCAGCCTGTCCCCCGAGCAGGCCGGCCGGTTGCTGCACAGCCAGACCAGCCTTACAGAGCGACTAAATGCCCGGATTATCTTTCTGTCAGGAAATACCCTGGTTTTTCTAGCCTCCTACTCTCCCAGCACAGACTATAACGGGATTATCCATGGCCTCCAGGGGGCTTGTGACTTTCCGGAGCCAGCCCCTGCCTGCACAAGACACTGGATTTGGGAGGACAATGAAGCTTCATTTGTAAAGCTTATCGCAAAGCTGCAGTCCCGTGATTGTCTATACTCCATCGACAGTTGTGGACTTCTTCATGAGATTGTACTCCGCTCGGTCCCCAAGCCTGAGATTTCTCAACTTCTGAGCCTGCTTTTGACAGACAACAGCGCCTTCGAGAAACGCCTGCGCAGAATTGTGGAGAAAAATTCCTGTCTGAATGATGCAAAGCATTTCCTGCTGCACTTTTTCTTCGAGCTGCTGTCCGTCCCACAGGCAAAGGGGCGTATCCTGTCTTTCTTCTCATTCGACACATTCCTTAACCTGAAGGAGCCCGACGAAGTGGTCCGTTTCACCCTGGAGATCGCCTCCTATCTGTTGGACAATGAGGCTCAGGTTGAGTACAAGCCCTTTATCAACCAGATTATCGACTACTGCCGAGACCACCTGGATTACTCGGATCTTTCCTTAAAATATGTGGCTGAAAACATTCTCTTCATGAATGTCAACTACTTGAGCCGGGAATTCAGCAAAACTACCGGCGAAACCTTCTCCGCCTTCCTTACGCGGGTGCGGATGGAGCGCGCCAGAGCCCTGCTCCTGCAGTTTGGCGAGGAAAAGATTTCCAGCATATCAAAGCAGTGCGGCTATGAAAACCCACAATATTTCAGCCAGGTATTCCGCAAATACTATGGGGTGTCTCCCAGTATTTACCTTCAGTCCGTCCACAATTAGTTTACATGCACGTCACACCCAAAAAGGCGCCCCGGTCATCCCGGAGCGCCCTCATTTGCGTTGCGATTCACTTAAAAATACTTCTTGCTTCCCCAAAGATTACTCTTCTTCAAATCCAGGTACTCATTGTAAGCCTTCTCCAGGATCTGCTTTTCATTGGAAAACTTCAGCAGATGGTAAGCTTCGTAGAACTTGTAGTACCCAGAGTCCAGAAAGTATTCTTCCCGCTGTGGTTTGCTGTAATAGCTGTCGGCCATCATCAGGTACCAGTGGACGTCCTTTTCCACCACGTCCTGTGGGGTATTGAATGAATATTGGCTCTTCCCGATATACTTGATGATGGAGGCGCTGACCCCTGTCTCTTCCTTGACTTCCCGCAGGGCGGTCTCCTTATACTCTTCGCCAGCTTCTACTGTTCCCTTGGGCAGCACCCAGCCCTCGTACTTGTTTTTGTAGTTCTTGTACAGGACAAGGATTTTCCCACGAAAAATAACCACACCGCCGCAGCTCGTTGCCTCAATCATTGCAATCCCTCCTGGTGTTGGTGTGTATCCGGCACAGGCTCTATAGCGCTTTGCCCGCGTCATAACTGGCTCTAGTATACAACTTTTGGGAGGGATATGCAAGGGTGAATCCGGGCGCTTCCAAATTTTGCGAAATCTACGTGGTCTGCCGCTCCTCCATCTCCATCCGCTTCATGTCGCGGGTCATCTCCCGCAGCAGGCCGATCTGTAACGGAATTGCCACCATAAAGCTGATCACGTCGGAGATGGGCTGGCTGACCTGCACGCCGAAAAGCCCCATGTAGGCCGGCAGCGTCAGCACCAGCGGGATGAAGAACAGGCCCTGCCTGGACATGGCCAGGATCGTGGCGCGCACGCCCTTTCCCATGGTCTGCATCATCATGTTGCACATGGTGATCCACCCCACTAACGGGAACGACAGGCACTGCAGGCGCAGCGCCCGGGTGCCGTAGCGGATCACGTCGGGATCGCCCTTCCGGAAGATGCTGACCAACCACTCCGCGCCAAACCAGCCCAGGATCGCCATCACAAACAGGAAGCAGGTAGAAACGCGCACGCAGAACCAGAAGCCCTCCTTCACGCGGGCGTACTTTCTGGCGCCATAGTTGAAGCCACACACCGGCTGGAAGCCCTGGCCGAAGCCGATCATCATGGAGGAGGCAAACTGGGTAATCCGCATCACGATGGACATGGCCGCGATGGCCGCATCCCCGTAGGGTCTGGCCATCAGGTTCATGCAGGTGGTGGCGACGCTTCCCAGGCCCTGACGGCACAGGGACGGCATGCCGCCGTTTAAGATGATCTTGTAGCGCTCGATGCTGGGCGAGAACTTGCGGATGTCGATGCGCAGGTTTCCGCCCTTCCTGGTCCCGTTAAACAGCAGGCAGAAGCTGATAAACTGGCTGATGATCGTGGCCAGCGCCGCGCCCGCGGTGCCCATGTGGAACACGAAGATCAGCAGGGGGTCAAGGGCGATGTTGATCACCGCGCCCGACGCGATTCCGATCATGGCGTAGAACGCGCTGCCCTGGAAGCGCAGCTGGTTGTTTAACACCAGCGCGGCGGTCATGTAGGGCGCGCCGATCAGGATGAAGCGCAGATAGTCCTTGGCATAAGGAAGGATCGTGTCCGTGGCGCCTAAGAGGCGGCAAAGCCCGTCCAGATTGCTAAGGCCCACCACCATGAGCACCAGGCCCATGATGAACGCGGACACAAAGCCCGTGGCAGCCATCTTGGCCGCCTCGTCAAACTCCTGGGCGCCCAGCTTGCGGGACACGTAGTTTCCCGAGCCGTGGCCGAAGAAGAAGCCGAAGGCCTGAATCACAGCCATCACGGAGAAGGACACCCCCACTGCGCCGGTTGCGCTGGTCCCCACCTGCCCCACAAAGAAGGTGTCCGCCATGTTGTAAAAGGACGTGACCAGCATGCTGATAATGGTCGGCCCGGCCAGCTCGCAGATCAAGTGCTGGACCGGCTCCTGGGTCATATGTATAAATTTCTCTTCCTGAGACTGTATCGCTGCCATAAGAATTCCCCCTCTGCGCTAGTTCTTCTCCTGCATCCCCATGAACACCTTCTCCGCCGTGATCGGCAGCTCTCTCACACGCACGCCCACCGCGTTGTACACAGCGTTTGCGATGGCCGGCGACGGCGTGTTGATCACAACCTCGCCGATGGACTTGGCGCCGAAGGGGCCTCCGGGCTCATAGCTGTTCTCAAACTCCACCCGGATGTTGCCCACATCCAGGCGGCTGGGGATCTTGTACTGCATGAACGAGTTCTCGTAGAGTCTTCCGGTCTCGGAATAGTTGATGTCCTCGTAGAGGGCCATGCCGATGCCCTGGGCCAGGCCGCCCTCGGCCTGCACGCGCACCAAATTGGGATTTAAGGCCGTGCCGCAGTCCACCACGGCCGCGTAGTCGATCAGGGTCACCGCGCCGGTCTCCGTGTCCACCTCCACCTCGGCGGCACCCACCATGAAGGGCGGCGGGGACGTGAGGGAGTGATGGGAGGCGCTGGCGGACAGCGCATCGCTGTTAAAGCCCATGGAGCGGTTGGCGATGTCCTTCACGGAGATGGAGCAAGCCTCACCGCCGTCAGCCGCAGGCTTAAACACCCGCTTACCGTCAAACTCCAGGCCCTCCGGCGCGACGCCCAGATACTCGGCGCCCTTCTTCACGATCTTTTCCTTTAGGGACTCGCAGGCCTTGACCACCGCCATGCCGGTCAAATAGGCCGTGCTGGAGGCGTAGGATCCGGAGTCGTAGGGGGAGATATCCGTGTCGGCCCCGTACACCACCACATCGTCCAGCTCGCACTCCAGACACTCGGCGGCCACCTGGGCCAGCGTGGTGTCGCAGCCGGTGCCCATGTCAGCGGCGCCGATGGTCAGGCTGTAGAAGCCGTCGTCGTTGACCTTGACGGTGGCTCCCGCCACGTCCACGCCGGAGATGGAGGAACCCTGCATGGCCATGGCGATTCCCACGCCGCGCACCTTGCCGCCGCCCATATCCCGGCGGGGATATTTCTCATCCCAGCCGATCATCTCCTTAGCCCTGGCCAGACAGCGGTCCAGAGCGCAGCTGGAGGCCGGCTCATTGTAGTAGGCGGGCATGATGTCGCCCTCCTTCACCAGGTTCATCTCCCGCAGCTTCACCGGGTCCATCTTGAGCTCGGCCGCCAGCTCGCTGACCGCGGACTCCACCGCGAAGATTCCCTGGGTGGCGCCGTAGCCGCGGTAGGCTCCGGAGCTCATGCGGTTGGTGTAGACCACGTCGTAGGCGAAGCGGAAGGCCCTGGGAGTCCGGTACAGCGGAATGGACTTGTGGCCGGAGAGTCCCACGGTCGTGGGCCCGTGTTCGCCGTACGCGCCGGTGTTGGACAGAGTGTAGACGTCCATGGCCTGGAGGATTCCGTCGTCATTGCAGCCGATCCTCACGCGCACCTCCATCTCGTGGCGGGGGGAGGAGGCGATCTGGGACTCATAGCGGCTGTAGATGATCTTGGCCGGCTTTCCGGTCATCCAGGTGACCACAGCCGGGTAGACCTCCGCCACCACGGTCTGCTTCGCGCCGAAGCCGCCGCCGATGCGGGGCTTGACCACGCGGATCTTGGACTTGGGGATGTCTAAGGCGTTCGCCAGGATGCGGCGGGCGTGGAACACGATCTGGGTGGAGGACACCACGTTCAAGCGGCCGTACACGTCCATGTAGGTGAAGGTGCGGAAGGTCTCCATCATGGCCTGCTGGTTGGCCTTCACATGGTAGGTGCGGTCGATCACATGGCTGCACTCCGCGAGCACCGCGTCCACATCCCCGGACTGCTCGGTTCCGCAGGCACAGAGGTTGCGCATGTTGTCCGCTCCCACCTCACAGAGCGCCTTCCAGTCGTCCTCCGGGTGAACTAAAATGGGGTTGTCCTTGGCCTCGTGCATGTCTAAAACCGGCTCCAAAACCTGGTATTTCACCTTGATTAAGCGCATGGCGTGATCCACCTTCGCCTCGCTCTCGCCGGCAATGATGGCCACCGCGTCGCCCACAAAGCGCAGGCGTTTGTCCAAAATCAGGCGGTCGTAGGGGCTGGGCTCCGGGTAGGTCTGCCCGGCCATGGTGAAGCGCTTCTGGGGCACGTCCTTGTAGGTCAGGATGCACTCAATTCCGGGAAGCTTTTTCGCCACGCTGCAGTCGATCTCCGTGATCAGCGCATGGGCGTAGGGGCTTCGCAGCACCTTCACCACCAGGCAGCTCTCCGGCGCAATGTCGGCGGTGAACACCGGCTTGCCGGTCACAAGCGCCATGGCGTCCTTCTTGATCACCGGTGCGCCCACCACGCGGTAGGTCTGTCTCTTCTCGTTCTCCATCAGGCGTTTCCTCCTTCCCGCTGCGCTTTCTTGTATGCCAGATAATTCTTCACGGCCCGCAGCTGGGACATGTACCCGCTGCACCGGCACAGATTACCGGCCAGATACTCTTTGATCTCCTCCTCGGTGGGGTCGTCCAATTCCCGCACCATGGACAGCACGTTCATGATAAAGCCGGGGCTGCAGAAGCCGCACTGCTCGCCGCCCTCCTCTGCCAGAAACCGGCCGAACTCCTCGGCCTCCTTCTGAAGGCCCTCCAGCGTCCGCAGATGCCGCCCGTCGGCCCGAACGGCCAGCGTGGAACAGGAGAGAATGGGCTTTTTGTCCATCCACACGGTGCAAAGCCCGCAGTTGTCCGTCTCACAGCCGCGCTTCACGCTGGTGCAGCCCAGGCTGCGGAGCAGGTCGAGGAGCAGCATGTCCGCTTCAATGTCGGCCTGCACGGTCTTTCCGTTTAATCGAAATTGGATATTCATACTCTGCTCACACTCCTTCCCATCAGGCTCTCCATCAGCCTGCGAATGTACACCGTGGCCAGCTGGCGGCGGTACTCGCCGCTTCCCCGGTTGTTGGTGCCGTAGCTGAAGGCGTTCGCCGCCTCCTTCGCCAGCTCCGCCAGGCTCTCGTTTCCGTCGTCCGTCACCTCGGTCAGGCGCGCTCTCGCGGGCCGCGCACCAACCGCCACATACCAGTGGTCACCCAGGCGGGACACACAGCAGGCGATCAGCGGAAAATCCGTCCGGGAGTTGCGCTGGGTGGTGTAGGCCGCCTTGCGCCCGTCCTTGCGGATGATGATGCGCACCAGGATATCCCGGTCATCCCGGCTCACCGGGCGGGCCGCAAACTCGGCCAGCGGGACCACGCCCTCGTGGTGCAGCTCCACATATGTATCAAGTGCCATAAGGCATGTCAGGATGTCGGAGAACCCGAACCGCGCGTAGACGCTGCCGCCCACGGTGGCGCTGTTGCGCAGCTGCACGCCCACGATGTGGCGGGTGCACTCCTTAAAAATACCGTTGAAATACTGGTTCAGGCCCGGATGAGTTTCCAGCTGTCTGAGTGTACACATGCAGCCGATTTTAAACTCCCGGTCCGTCTCCTCAATCTTGTCCAGCCCCAGGCCCGACAAGTCCACGATAACGCGCTTTGTGACTGACGTCATCTTCAGCCACGCCATGCCGCCCACAATCAGGCTGCTGCGCTTCTGGCAAAGCTCGTAGGCTTCGTCCAAATCTCTTACCTTCACGTAATCTTCCGCTCGAAACACCCGATTAACTCCTCTCTTGTACACAAACGTTTCTGTTTTTCTGCCTCAAGTGCCCTCACAGGGCATGTCAAACAGAGAGATTATAACATTATTCCATGGGTTTGCCAATATTCGAGCGTTATTCTTCCGCTCGTATAGCGCATATTGCCGGATGGCTCTTGTCAGCCGGGCAAAATTGTGGTACGCTCTTCCTATCTGCCGGGGATTCTCCCCAGCATTCGCTTCACCGGCCGCAGGCACTGCGGTCTCACGGCGCGTTCCGCCGGAATTTTTTCACAGGTTACGTTTCACGATTTCACAGTCTCACCACATACCGAGGGGAGGGTCCGCCTATGATTTAACTTGTCGTTGAATCCGCACACTATTTTTTGTATAATAAGAGGAGAAACAAGACAATGAAAGTAAACAGAATTTATAAGGACAGACTGTTCCGCCTGGTGTTTAGCGACCGGCGGAACCTGCTGGAGCTCTACAATGCACTGAATGGCAGTCATTATGAGGACCCCGAGGCGTTAGAGATCACCACACTGGAGGACGCCATCTACATGTCCGTGAAAAATGACCTGTCGTTTCTGATCGACAACGTGCTGAACCTGTACGAGCACCAGAGCACCTACAACCCCAATATGCCCGTCCGCGGATTTTTCTATCTGGCGGACGCCTACCGTAAGTACGTGGAGCAGCGCAAATTAAACCTGTACAGCAGCAGCCTGCTGCCGCTTCCCACCCCCAACTACCTGGTATTTTACAACGGCCTCAAGGCTGAGCCGGACCGCATGGAGCTGCGTCTCTCCGACGCATTTGCGGGCAAGGGAACTCCCTGCCTGGAATTAAAGGCCACGATGTTAAATATCAACCTGGGGCACAACCGGGAGCTCATGGAGCGCTGCAAGCAGCTGCACCAGTACGCCCAGTTCGTGGACCGGGTCCGCTGTAGCGTGGACTTGACCGGCGATCTGGAGCAGGCGGTCAACCTGGCGGTGGACCAGTGCATAAACGAGGGGATATTGGCTGAGGTGCTGTCCGAACACAGAGCGGAGGTGCTAAGCGTGATATTGACAGATTACAACGAAGAGGAGCATATCGCGATGGAGCGGGAGGAGGCGAAGAATGAAGCGAGGGCCGAGTCCATCCTGGATCTTCTATCAGATCTTGGAAGCCCCTCGCCGTCCCTGAAACACCGCATCTACAGCGAGCGCTCGGCGGAGGTGCTGACCCGCTGGCTGAAGCTGGCTGCAAGAGCGGACTCCATCGAAGATTTCACGAAAAAAGCGGGTCTCTGATCTCTTTCGCAGACCTGAATACTTGCTTCTAAATTATCTGTAACAAACATGCCGGATACAAGGCCTCCGTGGTTTCCCACATCGCCCTGCATCCGGCATGTCTTCTATCTTCTCATCTGCTCATATAAATGTCAAACAGCTGCCTGGCAATGGGCGCGGCCACCTTTCCGCCGCTGCCCCCCTCCTCCACCACGACCGTGACCACAATCCTCGGGGCCTCGGCCGGCGCGAAGCCGGTGAACCAGGCGTGGGTCTCCTTCCCGGTCTCGAATTCCGCGGATCCGGTCTTTGCCGCCACCGTGTAGGCGTCGGTCCGCACGCCGGAGCCGGTTCCCTCGGTCACCACGGCCCGCATGAGCTCGGTCAGGTTCTTCGACTCCTCGGCCGTCATCAGGCTGCCGTAGGCGGTGGGAAGAAATTTCCGGATCTCCTCGCCGCCCACATTCTCCACCCGCTCCAAGAGGTACGGGCGCATGAGCGTCCCGCCGTTGGCAACCGCCGCGGTGATCAGGGCGTTGTGAATTGGCGTGATCTGGGTAACCCCCTGCCCCATGGAGGTCTGCAAAATCTCCCAGGTTCCGGCCCCCGGCTTCATGGCAAAGGAGCTCTCCTTGTAAGGGATTCCCGTCAGCGGCAGGGGGGCGTTAAACAGCACATCCCCCGCAGTCTGGGAAAATTTGGATAAATCCAGTGAGAGCCCGAGGCTTGCGAAGGCGCCGTTGCAGGAGTTGGCGAAGGCCTGCACGAAATCCTGATGTCCGTGGGCGTTTCCGTGGTAGCACTTGATCCGGTAGTCCCCGTTCACGTACACGCCGCTGCAGTCAAACTGAAAATCCCGGTAATCCTCCGGCCGCTCCCGCATGTACTCAAGCGCCGTGACAATCTTGAAGGTGGAGCCCGGCGGGTACAGCCCCTGGGTCGCCCGGTTTAAGAGCTGCCCCTGGTCGTTGCCCTCGGCCGTGAGCGCCTCCCAGTCACTCACAATGGTGTTGGGGTCAAAGCCGGGCTTTGAGACCATGGCCAGGATCTTCCCGGTATCCGGCTCCATGGCGATCACCGCCCCGCGCCGGTCCCCCAGCGCGTCGTAGGCCGCCTGCTGAAGCTGCGGGTCTAAGGTCGTGTACACATTGTCCCCGATGTTTTTCTCCCCGCCCATCTGGTTTAGGGCCTGCTCCATCAGGTTCACGTGGGAGGTCAGAAGATAAAAGTTGGCGAGGGCTTCAATCCCGGTCTTTCCCTTTGTGGAGTAGCCCACCGCATGGCTGTACACGCTTCCGAAGGGGTAGACGCGCGTCTCGTTCCCCGCCTCGTCCACCTGCGTCTCCGCTAACACAGTGCCGTCTGAGGCCAGAATCTGCCCCCGCACGATCCGGTCCGCAAAGCTGTCCAGCCTGGCATTGTAGGAATTGTTGATCACGTCCTCGCTTTTCGTCTGAAGAAAATATCCCATGTAGGCGATCAGCGCCAGAAACAGGGCCACCATCACGTAGGCCAGCTTTAAAATATTCCGGTTCGCCTTCGGGTTCGGGTCCGCCTTTCTCATTCTGCCTGCGCCTCCTCTTCCATTTCCAGCTCCTCCTCGTCGTTGCGCTTTAAGATGTAAAGTCCCTGGACAATCCCAAAGAGGATGAACGTGCTGAGAATCGAGCTTCCCCCGTAGCTGACAAAGGGCAGCGTCACGCCGGTGGACGGGATGAACTTGGTCACCCCTCCCACGGTCAGAAACACCTGGATGATGTACTCCAGTCCTAAGCCCAGCGCGAGCAGCTTGTAGAACGCCGCCTGCATCCGCGTGGCGATCATCATGAACTGCAGAAAACAGCCCAGACAGATGAGCAGCACACAGATGGCAAAGATCGCCCCCATCTCCTCCGAGATGGCGGCAAATATAAAGTCCTTCTCCACCACCGGGATCTTCCGCGGCATCCCCTGGGAAAGCCCCATCCCGAACCAGCCGCCTGTGCCGATGGCAAACAGCGACTGGGTGATCTGGTAGCCCGTGTTGTCCACGTCGGCCCAGGGATTGCTCCAGGCCGCCACGCGGCGCTTCACATGGTCGAACAGCTGGTAGGCCAGCATGGCCGAGGCGGCGCCGCAGCCCGCCCCCGCGAGCAGGTAGCTCCACCTTCCGGTGGCCACGAACAGCATGGCCACGTAGGTGACAAAGTAAATCAGCGCTCCTCCCAGATCCTTTGAGAACACCAGGACGATCACGTGCAGTGCCGCCACGGCCGTGGTGACCAGGATGTTCTTAAATTCCAGGGATTGGTAAAACATCGCCGCCACAAAGAACACGAAGGTGATCTTCACAAACTCGGAGGGCTGGATGGAGACGCCACCGACCGTCAGGGACAGCTGGGCGCCGAAGCTCTCGTTCCCGGCGATGCAGACCACGAGCAGCACAGCCAGCCCCGCCGCAGCGTAGAGCCACTGGAGCTTGCAGAGCTGCCACACCCGCTCCATCACCCAGGGAATCAGCCAGGTGACGGCGGCGCTGATCACCACGATCGCAAACTGCTTCACGGCCTTGTCCATGGACAGGCGCGTCAGCATGATAAAGCCCACACACAGCAGCATGCAGGTGTTGTTGACCAGAAGCCTGGACACGTTTCGGTAGATCATCCGGTACAGATAAATGTAACACAGGAAGAACACCACCTGGGCCGCGTAGAACGCCCACAGCTGTAGCCTCACAAGCTCATCCCCCGCCTTCAGCGCCAGGACCAGGTACGCCAGGAAATGGATCAGGAACATGCAGCGGTTCTGCCGCCCGCACACCTTCCGCTTGCGCCTCATGTCTGAGAAGGAAAAAAAGCGGAAATTGGCGTAGGTGTAGATGGCCATCAGGAAAATCATCAGGTATTTGGATGTCTCAACAATCAGATTTGTCATAATCCTCCTCTTGCCCGCCGGCATACCGCCCGGCGCATTCTCCCCCTACTGCACACCCCTCTTGAAATGTCCCCTGGTGAAATCGCGCACCGGCTGTTCTGTCTTCATGCCGCGGACAAAGCCGTCCCCAAAGGCGCGTATGATCCGCCCGGTCTCCTCCCGGTTCTCCGTGGTGAAGTTTAACCGCACGGTCCCGATGCCCAGCCCCGCAACCGCCTGCTCGCTTCCCAGGAGGGACAGCGGGCTGGCGTTGTAGATAGTGTTGTAGCAGAACGCGCAGTGGTTCTTCACCGGCAGCAGCGCTCCCGTGCGGTCCTTCATGATCATGGTCCCGCGTTTTCCCGTGCAGCCTGTGGTGGTGCGGCGGATGCACTGGGCCGACACCATCATGGGCGTCCGCCCGTACACCACCATCTCGCCCCCCAGGCCGAGACGGGCCAGCTCCCCGGCCACGGGCCGAAGCTCCCGGCTGTTTAACTCCCAGGGCATGGTGATCCGGGCCGCCCCGAGGGCGGCGTACTGGCGGACCGTCTCCTGATTCCAGCAGTAAACGCCCGCGTCAAACACCACCGGCAGCTCCATCTCTTGTCCGGAAAGCCACTGCAGCTCCTCCAGGTTTCGCACCAGAATCCCGTCAAATCCCGCCCCCCGAAGGCTCTCCAGATGCTTTTTAAAAAAGTTCTCGGCATGGCTCCGGTAGATATACGGGAGGGCCAGCAGACAGGCTTTCCCTCGCTCTCTGCACGCTCCCACCGCGTCGCTCCACCGCTCCGGCGGGAAGCCGCCCGCGTCCAGGTAAATCCCCGCCACGTCCGGCTCCGCTAACGCTGCCTCCAGCTGCTCCGGCTCCTCCAGGGACACATACAGGGCAGGCGAAGCGCCGTCCATCGGCCGTTCTTCAAAGTCACCGCCCGGGCACGTTTCGTCCGCCGTCTGCGGCGCCGGCATCTCCCTGCGCCGCCGGTCCAGAATGGCCTTCTCCAGGGCCTCAAAACCGGACCGCCGCAGCTCGTTCTGCGCCTGCACCGGCATGAATAACGCGCCGTCAAGCTCCACCTCCAGCGCCTCGAGCGCAAACGGTGTGCCCCCCGTTTTCTCCATCTGCTTTCGGATTTTTTCCTCCGTCAGCGGCTGATTCTGCGCCTGCTGGGGGGACTGCCCCTCCACCTGCACGGATACCGGCTCCTCCCCAGAGCCCCGCCGGGCGGTGAGCGAAAGCCTGGCCGGCTGCCCCTCGGTCAGAGCCACCTTCCCGCAAACCGGCTCCTTCAGCTCTGCGTTCACATAGGTCCGGTCCAGGTAGTCGAACAGCGCCTGGTTGCCCTCCCGGAACGCGGGCTTCTCCTTTAGCGCCACCATGTCCCGGCCGTTGTGCTGCTTATAGTATCCCTGGGTAAAGCCGCCCCGGTCGAAGAGGTCGGACAGCTTTTTCACGTCCTCCGGGTCCACCCGGTAGCCCTTTCTCCCGTGCTCCAGATATCGGTCCACATACTTCCGGTAGATGCTCACAACCCCGGCGGTGTACCGCGGGCTCTTCATGCGCCCCTCGATTTTGAGGGAGTAGATTCCCGCCTCCGCCAGGTCCGGGATCAAGTCCAGCGTGCAAAGGTCCTTTAGACTCATCACGTAGCGCTCATTTTTCCGGTTCACCGCCTCTACAGTCTTTCCTCTGTCCTCCCGCACCTCGTAAGGCAGGCGGCAGGGCTGCGCGCACCGCCCCCGGTTGCCGCTGCGGCCGCCGATCAGGCTGCTCATCAGGCACTGGCCGGAATAGCAGTAGCAGAGCGCGCCGTGGACAAAGCTCTCGATCTCCACGTCCACCTCATCCCGGATCGTCCGGATCTCCTCCAGGGACATCTCGCGGGCGGTCACCACGCGGCTGGCCCCCAGCTCCGAAAGCAGCTTTGCGCCATGTGCGCCGGTGACGGTCATCTGGGTGCTGGCATGGATGTCCAACCCCGGAAAATTTCGCCGGATAAACGCCATCGCCCCCAGGTCCTGGACGATCACAGCGTCCAGCCCTTCCCGGTAGTAGGGGAGAAGATAGTCGTACAATTCCCCCATCTCCTCCTCCTTAAACAGCGTGTTCACCGTCATGTACAGCCTGCGCCCGTGCAGGTGCGTGTAGTCGATGGCCTCGATCATCCCGTGCTCGTCCGGATTGTCCGCGTAGGCGCGCGCGCCGAACCGGGTCCCGCCCATGTACACCGCGTCCGCGCCTGCCGCCACCGCCGCCTTCATGCTCTCAAAGGAGCCGGCCGGCGCCAGCACCTCCAGTGGTCTTTTATGTTCCATTTGACACCTCATTTCATCATGTCTTTCCCCGGAAAGAAAAGATGTCCCACGTTGCGCTATGAGACATCCTGTTCTACCATGGTTCATTTGTATGTGTAAACATTTCAATCACCGTTTTTTCCGCTGCCTCGCCGCCATCGCCGCATGCAGCGCCTTGCGCGTCAGCTCCTCCTGGGACTCGCGGGGGGCGTTCTCCCCGCGGACCGTGCCGCCCTGCGTCAGGGGAGTTTTTTCCTGCGCGGGGGGCTGCTGTGAGGGGGGCTGCTGTGAGGGGGGCTGCTGTGAGATATTTGCCACTGGGAAGTTATTTTGCGGGGACTCCTCATTCGGAGTATCTCCGTCTGGGGGGGCCTCCTGCAGGCTACCTCCATCTGAGGCGCTCTCCTGCGGGGCATCTCCCTGCGGAGCGTTCTCCTCTAGGCGTCCTCCATCTGAGGCGTTCTCCTGGCTATCTCCATCCGGGACCTCTCCCAGCGGGACATCCGTTTCTGGTGCTTCACCTTCCGGCGCACCCTCCGCGTCCCCCTCTTCCAGGGCGTCCTCCCCCTTCAGAATTTTCTCCCTCAGCTTCTCCGAACCTTCATCCCCGCCCCCGGCTTCCTCGTCATCGCCGGAGCCCTTGTCCGCCGCAGACGGAGTCTGGGCGCCGGACTCACGGCCCGTCTCCACCCGGCTGCCGACAATCTGCGGCACAGCCTCCACCGCGGCGGCCGCTTCGTGGTCGGCGCGGGTCCGCGCGGCCTCGCGCAGCTTGCGCTCCAGGCGGTGCTTCTCACGGGTCAGCTCCTCCAGCTCCCGCTGGCGGTCCTCCAGATCCCGGAGCACGACCTCCAGCTTCATCTGTGTGCTCACCAGCTCGTGCTTTAAGCTGTAGGTCTCCCGCTCCAGCTCGTCCCGCTGGTGCTCCAGATCCTGGCTGTGCTCCAACGCCTTGAAGTAGTCGTCCGCCATGTTCAGCTCCGCCATCACGGTCTGGTACTCCACGCTCTGCTTGGAAAAGCCCGGAATTTTTCTCAGGGTATTGTTTTTCTCGTTCACATAGCTGGCCGCTCTCTGCAGGTAACCTTCGTCCTCGCTGCCGCCCAGGGTGTATATCTTGCCGTCGATCAGTACCTGTGTATAATTCTTGGAATCCATCTGCCATCTCCTGATATTGATTATCGTATCCTATGCCGCCATAGGGTTGTCCTCTGTACTTATACCGTTCAGTATAACATAACACCTATTCAATTTCCAGCCCCAAGTGCCGGTAGGCCGCCTCCGTGGCCATCCGCCCTCTGGGCGTGCGGTTGATCAGTCCGTTCATCAGAAGATAGGGCTCGTACACGTCCTCCAGCGTCCCCGAATCCTCCCCCAGCGCCGCCGCCAGGGTGTCCAGGCCCACCGGGCCGCCGGAAAACTTTTCGATGATCATGAGCAGGATGTTGCGGTCGTTCTGGTCCAGGCCCAGCTTGTCCACGTCCATGATATCTAGCGCAAAATCCGTCACCTCCCGGGTGATCACCCCGTCGTACTTCACCTGCGCGAAGTCGCGCACCCGCTTGAGCAGCCGGTTCGCCAGACGCGGCGTCCCCCGGGATCTCCTGGCCAGCTCTAAAGCCCCGGACTCGTCGATCTCCACCCCCAATACCTTGGCGGAGTTGAGGATGATCACCTTTAGCTCCTCCGGGGTGTAGAACTCCAGCCGCTGCACCACGCCGAAGCGGTCTCTCAAAGGTGCAGTCAGAAGTCCCGCGCGGGTTGTCGCCCCCACCAGCGTAAAGTGGGGCAGATCCAGGCGGATCGACCGGGCCGACGCCTCCTTGCCCAGCATGATGTCGATGGCGTAGTCCTCCATGGCCGGGTACAGCACCTCCTCCACCTGGCGGTTCAGCCGGTGGATCTCGTCCACAAACAGCACGTCCCCCTCCTGGAGGTTGTTCAGTATGGCCGCCATCTCGCCCGGCTTCTCGATGGCGGGCCCGCTGGTCACCTTCATGCTGACCCCCATCTCGTTGGCGATGATTCCGGCCAGCGTGGTTTTTCCAAGTCCCGGCGGGCCGTAAAACAGCACGTGGTCCAGCGCCTCGCCCCGGGAGCGGGCCGCGTCGATGTAGATCTTCAGCGTGGACTTTAACCGCTCCTGCCCGATATAATCCTTCAGATGCTGCGGCCGCAGCGTGGTCTCAATCCGCTCGTCCTCCGCCGTGACCTCCGTGGTAATAATCCTGCGTTCCATCCTCTTTTAACCTCCTGTGCGCCTGTCAAAAGGACAGATAGCGCAGGGATGCCTTGAGCACATCCTCCGCCGTCATCGTCTCTGTCACTTCCACCTGCTTTACCGCCTTGTTCGCCTCCATATTGGTGTAGCCCAGGGCCACCAGCGCCTGCACGGCCTCCTTGGCAGCCTCCGCCATACCGGCCATGGCCTGGGCGCCCGTCCCAGCGCCCACACCGTCCATCGGCGATGCGAGGTTGCTTAAAACCTCCTCCATGGACACCTTGTCCTTTAGGTCCAGAATCAGCCGCTGCGCCGTCTTGGGCCCGATTCCGGGCGCCCGGGAGATCGCCTTGGCGTCCCCGGTCACGATGGCCAGACGCAGATCGTCCGGCGTCATGGCGGAGAGGATGCCCAGGGCCGCCTTGGGCCCGACCCCGTTCACGCCGATCAGCTGCCGGAACATGTCACGGTCCTGGCGGCTCAGAAAGCCGTACAGGCACATGGCGTCCTCCCGCACCTGAAAATATGTATAGACCGTCACCTCACGGCCGATTCCGGGCAGCCGCTCAAGCAGCGATAAGGGCACATGGATCCCCATCCCCACGCCGCCGGCTTCCACCACGATCATGTCCTCCTCTATGGCCGCAAGGGGCCCTTTCACATATGAAATCATCGCATTCTTCCTATTCTGTCCGCATTTTTAAGGCAAGGCAAGTCCCGCCCGCTCTGTTCGCCTCCCATCATATCATAGACAGGATTCCGATGCAAGGGGACACCGAACAAGTATTCGTTTTTATGGGGAAGCAGCCAGGGGACGCGCCATTTTCGCCGGGCCAGGGATGCAAAATGCCGGCGAAGCCCTCCGCGGCACCGCCGGCAAATCCCTTGTACTCATGCACTCTCACGGCACACTTAAGAATTCTTCCAGAATCCCCGGTGTACCTCCACGACTTCCTCTTCCACCTCTCTCACGGGCCCCTCCACCTGGATCGGCTTCTGACCGGCGGCGATCACCTTATCCGCCCCCATGTCGAAGGTGGGGTTCTGCTCGTCGTCCCCCGTCATCTCCAACAGGCGCTTCTCCGTCACGCCGTAGACAATCCGGCCGATGTTGGCCCAGTAGATTCCGCCGGTGCACATGGGGCAGGGCTCCACAGTGGTGTACAGCGTGCAGTTCCATAGAAAATCCTTCTCGTACGCCTCGCTGGCCCTGGCTGCCAGCGCCATCTCCGCGTGCAGCGTGGCACAGTGCCTCGTGATCTCCTCGTTCTCCTGCTCCATAAGCACCTGGCCGTCAGGCCCCACTAACAGCGCCCCGAAGGGGGTGTTTCCGTTGGCGCGGGAGCGCTTTGACACCTCCACCGCCTGCCGCAGATAACGTATATGATTGAGCTCCATGTTCATCCATCACCTTTCCGACTCTCGTCCGTTTCTCCCATCCAGTTTAAACGGCCTTTGCCCATAAGTCAATGGCCGCCGTCCACTTTTGGCAGGAACACGGCGATCATCCCCGCCGTCAGGGCCAGGGCCTGCAGCTGCTGCCCGGTCCATGCCCGGGGGGCAAAACAGTCGTCGAAGCTGATAAAGCCAAACGCCCGCTCCCCGTCCCGAAGCGCAAACCGGAATACCGAGCGGACCCCCGCCGCCTGGAGGGCCTCCCGGACGGGCTCCGGCGCGCACGCCGTGTCCGGACAGCAGAAGATCCCTTCCCGGTCAAAACAGCTCATGACCGCCGTGCCGTCAAGCGCCGCTGCGCAGACGAGCTCTCTCACCGGACTCACGCCCTCATTGCACCACTCCCGGGTGACGCGGGCGGGCGCACCGTCCTGCACGAGACAGGTGCTCACGCGGCCGAGCCCCAGACGGCGGCCCACAAGCTCCAGCGCAGCGTCAATGGCCTCGCCGGGATTCCGGGAGCCGTACAGGAGCCGGAAAATCTCCTGGGCCAGATCCGAGAGATCCCCGTCGGCCATGCCCTCCGAGTCGATGCGGGTGTTCTCTGCCCCCCGGCAGTCCGGCGCGCCGTCCGACTCCAGCCAGTTCCCGTAGAGGACGCACTTGTTCTTCCCCCGCCGCTTGGCCGCCCGCAGCGCGCGGCTCCCCCGCTCGTAGAGGGAGGCAAAGTCCGTGCCGTCCCGCGGACAAAGGCTTATGCCGATGCTGCAGGAGAACTGGAAGCGGATGATGTTTTCACGGCAGATTTTCTGCATGGACTCCATGATCCGGCGCCCCTGCTCCTCCGCCCGCTCGGCCCCGCGGACGCCCGGGGACACGATCAGGAATTCATCCCCGCCCACGCGGATCAGGATGTCCTCGCTGGAGAACTGCCTGCGCAGCCGGTTGGAGATCTCCTGGAGCACCACATCCCCGAAGCTGTGGCCGTACCGGTCGTTGACCTCCTTAAAATTGTCCATATCGATCAGGTACACGGCCGCCGGTTCCCCCTGCCTGCGGCTCTCCAGCCAACGCGCGGCGCGCATCCTGCCCGCGGTCCGGTTGTAGAAGCCCGTCAGCCCGTCCCGGTCCGTCCGGTTCCGCAAAAGCTCCGCCCGGCTCTTCTCCTCCTCGATGTCCGACAGCAGGCCCACCACCCGGATGGGCTTGCCGCCCTCGTCCACCTGGAGGGACGCCCGGGCTCTCACCCAGCGGTAGCGCCCGGAGGCGTCCGCCACGCGCAGCTCCAGGGTCCCCTGCATTTTTCCCCCTGCCATCTCCTCCATGAGCCGCACACACTCTGTGAGGTCGTCCGGATGGATGTGGGAGGCCTTGGTGAGCCGCTTTGAAATCCGCTCCCGAACCGGCATGTAGCCGAACCACCGCTCCCAGCTGTCCGACACGGTCAGAAAGTCCTCGGCGATGTCCCACTCCAGGACCATGTCGTCGGTCTGCTCCAGGATCAGGCGGTACCGCTCCAGGGCCCGCTCCAGCTTCTCCCTGGACTCCCGGGAGCGGGTAATGTCCGTGAGCGAATGAAGGAGAAGCGGACCGCCGGGGCCTCCGGTCTCAAGGCGGACCTTGTCCAGAAGCCAGATTCTCCGTCCCTCCCGGTCCAGAACCCGGTACTCCAGCTCCGCCGTTTTTCCCTCCCTCAGCTGCTCCCTGAGGCTGCGATGCAGTACCTCCCGGTCCGCCGGTTCGACCAGTTGAAGATACCTGCCGTCACTTTCACGTAAGAGCGCCTCCCGGCTGTATCCCAACAATGCGCATAATCCCGGGCTCACCTTCCGGATTGTCATGGCCCGATCCCATAACGAATAGAAGGAACCACCGCCAGGCTCCACGCCCGGGAAGCTGGCGTTTGACGCGGCCCGCGCCTCATCCGCGCCCCCGCACGCCTCATCCCTGATCTTCCAGATAATTAGCAGCTTCTGGTCCTCAGCCACCCCGGTATCCACCCGCAGCAAAACGCAGCTGCAGCTCCGCGGCTCCCCGCCGTCAGGCCCCGACACCCCAAAGCGGCACTCCCGCCGCATCTGACCGTCCCGCAAAAGCGTCTCCGGGGCCTGGTCAAAAAAGTCCAGCGCCTCCTTCCGGTCCGCTGCGCAGACCGCCCGCTCCACAAAGCGGCGGAGCGCCTCCTCGAACCGTTTTCCCGTGCGCAGCGGCTCAAAGGCCGGGTCCGACAAGTATACCAGATGGTAGAGCCCGGTCTCAACGTCCACCTCCATCACCGTGGCGTCGATGTGCCGGAGGATCGTCAGGTATTTCATCTGGCAGAGCTGCAGGGTGTTGGGGGACTCTCTTTCCGGATCCGGGGCCCCCGGCGCCTGGGCTTTAAACGGCTCAGGCGGCTGCACCTCCCGGTCCGCGTAGCGCAGCGTCAGATCACGAAACGCCTCCCTCACATGCTTAAAGCTCTCCAGGATCCTGGGTGAGAATGCGCCGCACTCCCCGTTTAAAATCATGTTGTAGGCGTGCTCCGGCGGAATCGCGCCGCGGTACACCCGGTCCGTGGTCAGGGCGTCGTAGCAGTCGGCGATCCCCACCACCTGCGCGCACACCGGGATCTGCTCCCCCTTTAGCCCGCAGGGGTAGCCCCTGCCGTCCCACCGCTCATGGTGGTAGAGGCAGATATCGCCCGCATATTTTAGGTACTCCGGATCGCCCATCCGCTCCAGCTGCGAGAGGATCTCGCTGCCCCGCACCGTGTGGGTCTTCATCTGCGAGAACTCCTCCGGCGTCAGGCGGCCGGGCTTATTTAAGATGGCGTCCGGGATTGCGATCTTTCCGATGTCGTGCAGGGAGGAGGCGCTGACGATCATGGAGATGGATGGCCCGTCTAACGGCAGCTCCGGACAATTTTTCGCCACGTCCTCCAACAGCACCCGGGTAAACATCTGGATGCGCTTGATGTGCTGTCCCGTCTCCGCGCTCCGGTACTCGATGATGGAGCTGAGCGCGGCGATCACCGCCGCGTTGGAATCCTGAAGCCTGCGGGCCTGCTCGCGGATCTGCTCGTCCTGATCCTGGCGATGCCGGTTTAAGGCCACGATGTTCTGGACCCGCCGCCTCACCACATGGGCCTCAAAGGGCTTCATGATAATGTCCGAGGCGCCCAGGTCAAAGGCACGCACCTCGGACTCCACCGTGTCCTCGGCGGTGATCACCGCCACCGGCAGTTCCCCCAGGGCCGGATCCTTCAGCCGCTCCTCCATCACCTGATACCCGTCCTTCACCGGCATCCGAAGGTCCAGCAGCACCACCGCGATGCTCCCGCGGTACTGCCGCATCAAAAACAGAGCCTGCTCCCCGTTCTCAGCCTCCAGCACATTGAAATCCTGTTCAAAAATACTGCGCAGCACCGCGCGGTTGATCTCCACGTCGTCCGCCACCAGTATGGTGTCCCTTCTGTCCATCGCTCCCCTTCTCTCCACCGGTGTTAACCGCCTGTTAAAGCCCGTCTCTGCGCATAACCGGCGGCCAAATGCATGATAATATCATGTGTACCTGCCGTCCGATTTTACCTTGTCATAGCAGATATTATTATAAGCGTTTTTGGCACGCATTTCAACATAAACAAGTTCTCACGGCACTCATTTTTAGCTTTACCATAGCCTATCATATGGATTGGAGGGCACTGTCATGACAAACAACTTCATTGGCGAACGCTTTTCCCAACTGCGGGAGGCGCGCAATATTTCCGCCCGGAAAATGAGCCTGGACCTGGGCCATGGCACCAGCTACATGAACGCGATTGAGGCCGGACGAAAGCTGCCGTCCTTGTCGGAATTTCCTTATCTCTGTGAGTACCTGGGTATCAAGCCCAAAGATTTCTTTGACGATAGGAAACCCTCTCTGAGCCAGATAAAAGCCATCGATGCGATCTATGACATGTCTGACAAGGATGTCTCCCTGCTGCTGGAGATCATCGAACGGCTCAATTTAACCGGTTCCTCAAAGCGTTAAGGCATAGTGCTTTTAAACGGCTTCGCTCCTTCATGAGCGGGCCGTTTTCCGTTTTGCAAGGGTAGGGGGGAGTTTTCCCGGCCATGGTGCGGTTGCCCTTGATTTCCGGCGCAGATTCGATTAAAATAGGTAACACAAAGGAGGAAACAGGCGCATGATTTGCATTGAACACCCTGTGGAATTTAAAGGTACATACGATTTGACCCGAATTGGCAGTTTGGACAAACTGCTTTTTTTTGATATTGAGACCACCGGCTTTTCCGGCGACACCTCCAGCCTATACCTGATCGGCTGCACCTGGTATGAAGACGGCGCCTGGAACATGACCCAGTATTTCGCGGACAGCCCCCAGGCCGAGCGGGAGGTGCTCACCACCTTTTTTGAATTTCTGAAGCGATTTGAGATACTGGTCCACTTTAACGGGGACGGCTTCGACATTCCCTACCTATTGAAGCGCTGTGCACACTACAAGCTGGACTATCACTTTGACGGCGTGGTCAGCCTGGATATCTACAAAAAAATCCGACCCTTAAAAAAGTTTCTGGGCCTGGACAGCCTGAAGCAGAAGGCCATCGAGCGCTTTTTGGGCGTGGACCGGGAGGACGTGTTCTCGGGCGGGGAGCTGATCGAGGTTTATAAGGAGTACCTGCGCTCCCGGGACGACCGGCTGTTCCACCTCTTAATCCTGCACAACGAGGACGACCTAAAGGGTATGCCGTCGATCCTGCCCATCCTAAACTACCCGGACATGCTGGAGGGCCCGCTGTCCCTTGAGAGGGCGCAGGTGACGGCGCTTCGCGACATCTTCGGCCAGGATGCGCCCATGCTCGATCTGACCTACAAAAGCCCCTTCGCCGTGCCGGTGGATTTTGAGGCGGAAAACGGACGGGTGAACGTGCGGATCGACGGGAGTCTCGTCTGCTGCCGGGTGGAGCTCTACGACGGGGAGCTCAAATACTTTTACCCCAACTTTAAGGAGTACTTTTACCTGCCCTTAGAGGACACGGCGGTGCACAAAAGCGTGGGCGAGTTCGTGGACAAGTCCGCCCGGGTCCGCGCCACCGCCAAGACCTGCTACACCAAAAAGCGCGGCCTGTTCCTGCCCCAGTTCGAGCCCCTGTGGGAGCCGGCGCTCAAACGGGAATACAAGGATGCGCTCAGCTTTGTGGAGTATAAGCCGGAGCTGTTTTCCCCGTGCGATCAGGCGGAGGCCTACGGCCGCCAGCTGGTGCGCTACGTGGGCGGGCAGGTGCGCTGACGTTTGCCCCGGCACCCGCTCCGCTATTCTCCCAGGTTCCCGTCCTGCCGCTCTGCCTCCCCCTCGTTTGCCTCCTCCACCACAAATTCCGCCCCCGGCGGCACCTCGTCGAAGGAGACCTGGAGGACGGCCTGGGGCCAGTTGAGGCTGACCCTGGCGTACTTTCCCTTCTGGGCCGCCGTCTCATGGAGCAGCTTTAAAATCTCTGCCAGCACGGCGCGGGTCATGTGGCCGCCCCGCCAGTGAAAGATGAGCGTTTTCCCCTTGCGCATGGCCTGGGCGGCTCGTTTGGAAATGTCTTCCATTTTTGTGAAGGAGAGCTTTTTCTCCCGGTAATAAAATTTGTCCTTTTCCACGCAGGCCGGCGCCCCGTAGATCACGGGCTCATGGTCCCGGAAAAACTGCCCGTCGTCCAGGTTAAAGTAGTCGTGCCGGATGATCCCGTCCCGGCTTAAGCTGTTGTCGAAGGTCGCGTCCAGATGGTAGTACTTCCCGCCGATGCGGACCACATTCCACGCGTGGCGGTACTTGATCTGCTTCTCCGGGTTGGCGTCGGAGATGGCGATCATGCACCAGATTCCCAGCGCGTCGCAGAGAATCTTCACCGTCTTGGCGATCCCCTCGCAGACCCCCACCCCCTGGCCCAAGGGGCCGATGATCTCGTGGGAGTAGGGCTTCTTCAGCTTGTCATACCGGACATTCTCGCAGATAAAATCATGGATGTAAAGCTCCTTCTCCCACTCAGAGAGATCCTTCGCCGGCCGGGCCAGCTTCTCCACCCGCGCCTTCATGGCCCGCTCATGCTCCCTCACCTTCCCCTTCTCAAACAGGTACTCCGGGATGAACTCCGCGTTTGCGGAATCCGGGTAAAAGCGGTAGCGGAAGCTCACCGCGTAAAACAGCTCCGGGCAGTCCAGCCGCAGCTTAAAAAAGAGGTCCGTCAGCTCCCGCCCGTCCAGTCTCGGCACGGCGAAGGAGGGCGCAAGCGCGGTAAGCCCCTCCTTCATCGCGTGGTAAACGCTCCGCTTCTGTTTGTCCATGTGGCTGTAATAATATGGTTCCATTGGTTCCTCCATGCAATTGTTCTTTTTAAATCATTCCCCCAAGCTCCTGCGCACTCATTCCTGCCATCTCATCTTCTCCCGCCCCAGCTGTGCCAGACGGCGGTTCATCTCATTCACCGGGCCGAAGTCCTTCACGCAGCAGATCACCTCCCCACACGCGCCCATGACCTTGACCGCGCGCGCAAAGGTCTCCTCCCGGATCAGCTCAAAGGGCTTCTCCGACACCACCTCTGCGGCCAACACCTTCGCCACCTGGTAATCGATGTCATTCTCGTGGAGAATCCCCGCGGCGAAGGGGATTCCCCTGCGCTGCAGCCTCCGGTAGACCGGGATCCCGCTGCCGTTCCCGCCGATGACAAACACCTGAGGCATGCCCCGAACCGGCTCCATCTCAAGGCAGCCCAGCTCCGCCTGGTAACTGCCCCGGGTGATTCCGTACAATTCTGCGATGTAGCCGGTGTCGAATATCTCCTCCGGCGTGCCGCAGCGCGCGATGGCACTGCCCTTCACGCAAACGATGTAGTCGGAGAGCTTCTGGGCCAGGTCCAGCTCGTGCAGCGACATGAGCACCGCCACATGCTTGTGGTTCACCAGATCCTTTAGGATCGTCAGCAGCTCCAGCTTGTGGCGGATGTCGAGAAAGGAGGTGGGCTCGTCCAGGACGATGGCCTCCGGCTCCTGGCAGATGGCGCGCGCCAGGAGAATCCGCTGCCTCTGCCCGTCGCTGATCTGGGTGAAATCCTGCGCCGCAAGCTCCTCCCCGTGGACCAGCTCCATGGCCTCACGCACCCTCCGCCGGTCCTCCGCCGAGAGAATTCCCAACCTGCCCGTGTAGGGATACCGCCCGGTGGCCACCACGTCCTCGCAGGTCATGAGTTCCGGGTGAATCCGCTCCGTCATCAGAACCGACATCCGCCTGGCAATCTGCCGCTCCGTCATATCCCGCATCGACGCCCCCTCCAGGTAGACCGCTCCGCCCACCAGGTCCAGCTGCCGGATCACGCTCTTTAATATGGTGGATTTCCCCGAGCCGTTGGGGCCGATGAGCGTCACAATCTCCCCCCGCCTCACATGCAGCTCAATCTGCTCGATCAGCGGGATATTTCCGTAGCCGACGGCCATCTGTTCCGTGTAAATGTAGTCCTGCGCCATGCGCTCCCTCCTCACTGCATATTCCGCCGGTTTTGCACCATCATCCAGATCACGATGGGCGCGCCGAGCACCGCCGTCACAGAGCTTAGGCTGAGCTCCGTCGGTGCAAACACCGTCCTGGCGATCAGATCGCAGAACAGGCAAAACACCGCGCCGCCCAGAAAGCACCCGGGAATGATCAAAATGGGCTTCGCCGTCCCAAACAGCCGCTTCACCAGGTGCGGCACCGCGATTCCCACGAAGGAGATCGGGCCCGCGAAGGCGGTCACACAGGCGGAGAGGATGCTGGACTGCAGAATCAGCGCCACCCGGAACCGCCGGATGTTCACTCCCATATTCTGGGCATAGACCTCCCCCAGCTGGTAGGCGCCGATGGGCTTTGCCATCAAAAAGGTCAGAGCCATGGACACGGCCACCACCGCCGCCATCACGCGGATGTTCTCCCAGGAAATCCCGGAGAAGCTCCCCATGGACCAGTTGTGCAGATTCACAATGTCCGCGTCGTCCGCAAACGTGATCACAAAATCCGTGACCGCCGAGCAGATGTAGCCGATCATGATGCCGCAGATCACCAGCATGGACATCTTTTTCACCCGGCCGGAGATGAGGAGCACAAAGCCCATGGAGATCATGGCCCCCGCGAAGGCCGCCAGGATCATGAGGCCTGAGCCCACCGGGATCCCCCTTCCCAGAAGGGCAATCGTAAACAACGCCACCACCAGCTTCGCCCCGGACGAGATTCCCAGCACAAAGGGGCCCGCGATGGGGTTCGCAAAAAACGTCTGCAGCAGAAAGCCGGACACGGACAGAGCCCCACCCAGAATCACCGCCGCCAGAAGGCGCGGGAGGCGAATGTCCCAGATAATCCGGTACGCCGTCTCCTCCCCCATCCCCCCGAGCAGAATCCGCGCGGTCTCCCCGGGGGACAGGCGGATACTGCCGGAATTGATATTCAAAAAAACAAACAGGCACATCGCGGCCGCCAGGGCGGCAAATGAGGCGCAGTACCGCACATTTTTCCTTGTTGTCATTTCGTCTCACCTCCGTCGCAAAGCTGGAACCGCCGCAAATTCGCCCTTCTACTTGAGCCGGTACATGTAGACCATCCGGCCGGGATCCGGGTCCGGGTCCGTGAGCATCCGGTGAATGTCCAGAATCATGTCCCCGAGCCCCATGGTCTCCTGGAATAGATTCTTCTTCACGCACCAGACATTTCCCTCCTTCACCGCCTTAAAATCAGCCAGAACCCCGCTCTTTGCCAAAAGCTCATCCATGGAGCGTAACTCCCCGTCGATGGTGCTGTTGTAGATCAGGTAATCCGCTTCCCGCGCAGCCGCGTAGAACGCCTCCATCTGCATGTTCATGGTGGACAGCGCGTTCCCGTTGTCCGGCTGGTCCGGGACATAGCGCCCGCCGGCAAGCTGGATCATCTTCGCCACATAGTCCCCGGACTTGCGCACATTCACATACCCGTTGGAGCTGATATAAAAGAATGCCACCGTCTTTCCGGTGGGCTCCTGGTCCTCCACCTGCAAAAGCTTCTCAATCTGCTCATCAAAGCATATTTTGGCGGTCTCCTCCTTGTCCAGGAGCACCCCGTACAGCTTCAGCCACTCCATGCGGCCAAGGGGATGGCTCTCGTAGCTGGAGCGCTCCACGAACACCGGGATGCCCAGCCGCTCCAGCTGTTCCTTCACCTCCGGGGAGTGGTAGATCATAGTGGACTCCACCGCCAGATCGCAGGAATTCTCCAGAATCCGCTCATAATCCGGGGCGTTGTACTTGCCCGCGTAGCACATATCCCCCCGCTTTAGCGCTTCCCGCGCCTCGTCGATGTACCAGCCGGAGGCGTCCGTCCCCGACAGCGTGACCTGCCCGATGCCGTCCAGGCTGCAAAACAGATCCATGGCCGAGGTCGCCACCAGATATATATTCGTTAACGGCTTTTGGATCACGGTCATATCCCCCGGCAGCCCCTCCGGCACCGCACCGCCCTCCGGCACCACCAGGTATCGGCTGCCGTCCGCCACCGAGATCTCCGAGTAACCGCCATCGTAATAGTCTATGGAAAACTGGGTTGCGCAGAGAAGGTCCATGCTGTGGCTTGGCCGCATGTTGGACCAGAGAAGAGGGGAGGCGGGGGAGGTGACGAGGTTATCCGCGGCGGTGGGAGCGGGGGATTCCGCGGTTGCGATGGCTGGCGCCCCCGCGGCAGCCGTTCCCCCGGCATTTCCCGCCCTGCACCCACAAATTCCAAAGGCCAGCAGCGCTGCGGCCACCGCTACCATCGCTGTTTTCACCCGGCTCATCATCGTTCAACCCGTTTCAGCGTCGCAGAGTCAAAGTTCAGCGTGTAGGAGACCTCGTGGGGCTCACTCATGGCGATGGTGTCCGCGATCACCGGCAGGCTCCGGTCGAACCCGGCGACCGGGATCTCAAATGTGGAGTTCCCCTCCGCGCCGGTGAACTCATATTTTTGTCCGTCCACCACCATGTAATCGTAGTTGGAGCTCCCCCAGACAATGGTGGCAAAAGCGTTACCGTCCTCCACCCGAAGCCGGGCCGGGGACTCCACCCGCGCGCGGCCGGAGCCGCCGCCCAGAGTCACCTCCACCGTGTACTCCCCGTCCTCCAGCTCAAGACTCTCCGCCGTCACCAGCGTTCCTTCTACGAAGGCCGCGGCCGGGAGGGAATCCGCCCGGAACACCAGCACCCGGTCGTACCACTTCTCTTTCTTTTTGCTGAAGGCGCTGCAGTCGATCCCCATATCCAGGGCCTTAACCGGCACCTCAAAGGAATGCGTCCCGTCCGCATTTTCCACAAATGGGATGTAATCCGCCTCTGCCGCCCCGGCCGCCTCCTGGCCGGTGCCCATGTACAGTTTTAAATAGCCGGTGCCCTTCATGGTCATAACCGCGCGCATGGCGCCGTCCTTCACCGTGAGCGCGCACGCCGTGACCTGAAACATGCTGGAGCTGGAATCCACCTTCACCGGGTATACGCCGTCCTTCAACGCCTCCGCGTAAACCGGCTCCATCCCGGGCTCCACCACATCGATCCGGCTGCTGGTCTCGTCCCCGGCGGCCACCTGTCCGCCGGTATCTTCCGCTGTCTCTCCCGCGCGCTCCTCCGCGCCGCCGCTCCCGGCCGCCGCCAGGCTGCCGGTCTCCGCCGCCGGGCTCTTTTCGCCGCAGCCCGCCGTCATAAGTCCCAGCGCGCACACGGCAGCAATCCACTTGATTTTTCGATTTTTCATATAACGGATACCTCAAAAAGGCGATCAGCAAATTGATCCGACCGCCTGTCCATCTCTCTCTTTTATTTGTTCAGGCTGTCCATCGCCGCCTGGGCGTGCTCTGCGAAGAGCTGTCTGATGGCCTCCATCTCGCCGAGTCCCCGCACCAGGCATGTCACCTCGTAGCCGGCCTCCTCGAAGGTGGTCTTCCAGGACCCCTCATCGTCGCTTGCCATATCGTTGTTTGCGTGGTCACCGGCCACGATCATTAACGGCTGCAGCACCACCTTTTTGTAGCTGCCCCCGCGGACCTCCGCCAGCACATCCTCCACGCTGGGAGTGGCCTCCACGGTGCCCACATAATAGTGGTCGTAGCCCGCCTCCCGCAGCATCTCCTGCATTTTCCCATACACCTCATTAGAGTCGGCCTCCGTGCCATGCCCCATGAAGCAGATTGCCGTCTCCCCGTCGTCGTACGCTGCGGTGTCCGCCGTGATCGCATGAATCACCGCCGCGAAATCCTCGTCCGAGGTGAGAAGCGGCGCTCCCACGGCCACCCGGGAGAACGCGTCGGAGTACTCCGCCAGCTCGTTCACCAGGTCCGTGTACTCGAACCCGTTCATCAGATGGGTCGGCTGAACCACCAGGTTTTTCACCCCGTTTTTCTCCGCGCGCGCCAGCGCCTCGCCCACGTTGTCGATGGCCACCTGGTCACGCGACTTTAAATGGTCGATGATGATCTGGCTGGTAAATCCCCGCCGCACAGAGTAATCCGGGAATGCCCGCTCAAGCGCCTCCTCCACCGCCCCGATGGTGAGGCGCCGGTTGTCATTGTAGCTGGTTCCGAAGCTGACGACCAAGAGCTCGTTCTCCCCGATCCCATCCTGATTGCGCGTATTGTCCAGGGAGGCATCCCCTGTGTTGTAATTCTCCTCCTCGGCCGCCTGGGCCGTCTTCAGTGCCGTCTCCTCCACCGTCGTCTCTATCACTGCCGTCTCTACCGCCTTCGTCTCATTTCCCGCCGTCTGTGTGCCGGCGCTCTCCTGTTCACTTGCAGAGCAGCCCGATACCACCGCCGCGGACAGGGCCGTAAATGCAAATAATGCCGCCAGTTTTCCGATGCTCATCTCCTTTTCCTCCTTGTCTTGGCACATTCTATCAGTCAAAAACAAGGTACGGGAATAAAAATTGCATCCGCTCATCACTCAAACTGGCCGCATTTGCACAACGCTCACAAAACTCCACCGCGGGAGTTTCTATCACCGTTTAAGTCAGAGATCTGCGGCGTACACACCGCAAACCGGCACGATCAATTACTCGTGATCTGGAATGCTATTCCGGTACCAACATCTGGCAGGTTTCCTGACTTGTAGATCAACGCGCATGACCGCCTTCCCAATCCATATGGACCAGTGACTGTCTCTGACAAAGATCATGCGCTCCTTACTCACAGTGACGAGCTCGCACAGGTTTTTCACCTGTTTCCCTTTTACCCGCCACCCGCGCGAACACGGATGGCGGCACCAGCTGCTCTTAACTTGATACGCTATATCCTACCACTTACAAAAAAAAATTGCAATCCCGGCATGACAAGTTACGGATTTCTCACCGGCTTCGCCCGCTCGATCGTCACCGGAATCTCCTCCAGCCCCAGGAGCCCCTCACAGCCCACCGTGAGCTGCAAAATCATGCTCTCGTCCGTGCCCGGCGGGACCTGGCGGTCGAAGACGAAGTTCCCAAGGCTGTAATAAATGTGCTTTCCCTGGTACGTCTCCGCCCGCTGCAGCACATGCGGGTGCGCGCCCACCACGAAATCCGCCCCGGAATCGATGGCCTTTTTCGCGATCGTCTCCTGCATATCGCTCTTGTAGGGCTGGTACTCAATCCCCCAGTGGAAATAGACGATCTTAAAATCACAGTCCAGCTCGCCGATCTCCCGCTCCATCCCCGCAAGGTCCATGGTGCTCACATAGCGGACCGTGGCCTTGTCCTGCTCATAAACGAACCCCTCCGGCGGGAACGCGCTGTAGGCCAGAATCCCCACCCGAATCCCGTTTTTCTCGTACACAAAGGGACGGTGGGAGGCGGCATCCTTTGCCGCCCCCACATACGAGAGACCGCTCTCCTCCAGATATCTCATGGTGTCTGAGAGCCCTGTATTCAGGCAGTCCATGGAGTGGTTGTTCGCCAGGTTCATGCAGTCAAAGCCCGCGGCCTTAAGTGCCGCCGCGTTCTCCGGGTCCGCCCGGAACAGAAACCGTTTCGTCTTACTCGCGGGGCTGTCCCGCTCCGTGATCGGGCATTCCAGGTTGCCGACCGTCAAGTCGTCCCCCAGGAACACCTCCCGCACATCCCCGTAGGGGTAATCATATCCATTTTCATCCAGTTGGGTCTGAACGCCCCGGGAGAGCATGATGTCCCCCACAAGGGAGATGACCAGCTGATCCTGCTGCCGGCCTTCCGGCCCCTGCGGTCCCTGCTCCTCCCGCGCTTTCTGAGCTTCCCGCGCCACAAAAGAGACGGCCAGAAAAATGGCCAGGGCGGCGGCCAGAACGACCGCCAAAATGGCCGCCCGGGAGTCCCTCCGCGAGGCCGCTGCCCTGGCCGCCCGTGAATCTCTCCGCGAGGCCGCTGCCCTGGCCGCCCGTGAGGTCGCCCGCGAGTCCCCACGTGACCCCTTCCGCGATCCCCCAAACGCCCCCGTGCGCGGATCTCTTCTCTTATGCCCTAGCATCCGCTGGAGTAGGGCTCAGCGGGCACCGGGATCTCCTCGCCGACGGTCCCGTCCATGTAGGAGCCTGTAAATGGCGGCCGCTCAGGCGCAGACTGCCGCACCTGCTCCTGCCATTCTTCGTCCGTCAGCCGCTCCTCGGACACAAACTCATAGTAGTCGAACACCGCGCCCCTGGTTAAGTAGACCCGTCCGTACTGGGACACGGCCACATACATTTCCGCAGCGGTCCCCACGCCGGCCTCCAGGTAGGCGCCGTCGGAGGTGTGAACGTCCGCGATGACCGCCATGTTTTTGTCCGTATCCGACTCCACCAGATACCAGCCGTCCGCCTCCGCGATGGAGCTGCTCAAGTACTCCAGAAAACCGCCGTAGGTCAGAAGCGTCATGTGCTCCTCCGCCGTCAGATCCTCCCCTGCAAGCTCCTTAAGCGCGCAGTCCCGCAAAAATTCCAGCATGGACTCAAACTGTTCATATTTATACTGCAGCTTCTCATTCAACAGCCCCTTGTCCGCCAGATTTTCCCTGGTGACGGCGGTGAGCCAGAGCAGCCGGTTGAAAAATTCCGGGTTCGGCTCCACGTACCCCAAGATCTCCGGCGGCTCGTTGCCCCCGCACTCCGTGCCCGACTGTTTCCCGTAGAGAATCGTGTCGTGGCGCAGCTCCGACCAGCTCCCGAGGGCCGTGGAGAGCGCCTTGTCCTCCCATGCGCGGCTCTGCATAAACAGCGGGTAGCCGTCCCCCACGCGCTCCGTCAGGCTTTTCAGGCAGTAGAGCCAGCCCCTGTAAAGATTGTCCGTCTGATGGGTGATGGTCTGGCTCCGAAACTTCCCACACAGCCGCTCAAAGGCCGCCCGGTATCCGTCCCACTGGCTCTCCGGCTGATAGAATTCCTCCAGCACCTCCTCGGCCCGCGGGGACCCGAAGACCGCCATCACGTCCAGGCCGCTGGGGAATGGCCGCTTGTCGGGCTCCGTCAGCTCCTGCAAAATTTCCGAGTCCGGAATGTAGCGCTGGCCCATGAACCGCATCTGCAGCTGGGTCACCTCACCCTCCACCTTGTGCACGATGTCCGGACTGCGAAGCTGATCCACCTCCCGGTAGAACGCGGCCAGCCCCTGCGGAATTTTCTCCATGTCCGGGGTGTCGGAGTAGACCTTTGCAACCGCCGCCGCGATCTCGCAGGGTGTGATATCGTCCGAGTCTCCCACAAAGAAGCTGGTGGTGCTGTAAATATTCTCCCAGAGCCGGATTCCCTCCTCCTTAGGCGCGCGGCAGAGCGCGATGGACGCCACCATGGCCCGCATGGCGGACTGCTCATCCCGCGTTTTGTCCTGATTGTAAAACGGCATGGGCATGATGCCGTACCAGCTCATGGCCCGGAAGTACCGCCCCAGCTCCTCGCTGCGGGTATAGTGCCCCCTCGCCTTGAACAGCGAGTAATCCACGTCGTATCCGAAGAGCGGAGACACGCCCACCCCGCCCGCAGCCACAATCAGATCACGCTCCTGCTCTGCAAGCTTTGCCAGCTCCGCCGGGTATCCTGCGGGAAGCGGCTCCTCGAGGGCCAGGCAGGCGACGCCAAAATACCCCAGCATCGTGCGGGCCGCCTCCTTCACCTGCGGCTCCTCCACCTTCTCGTACATGTCCATGAGCTGCCCGATCATGCTGCCGTTTAAGCGTGAGAGGTCACTGTACAGAAAGTCCGTCTCCAGATTGCGCAGCGAGTAGTCATAGAAAATATGGTACAGCTGCAAAACCGAATCGGTGGTCACAAAGCTCGGAACCTTCTTGTATGTATTCTCCTCGTAGATGTAGAACAGCTGCTCCGAATTTGTGGGGATCACCACAAAGCCGTTGGCCGCGATCATGCCCCGCTGCTCCTCGGTCAGATTTCCAAACTGGTTTAAGTTCTCCACGTTGGATAAGTCCCCGTTCAGCTTGTACGCCGGGGCGTTCGCCGCAAATGAGAGGGGCTCATACTGGCCGCCGGACCGGTTGAACTCCGGACTGAAATCCAGGTTCATCTTCCCCGTACCTGCACTCGCCTGGCTGTCCCCGCCCGCTGTGTGCTGCGAGGTCTCCGGCGAGCTCTCCTCCGCCTTCCCCACGTCCGTCTCTCTGCTCCCCGCAGTGGCGGCTGTCTCCTTGCTCTCCGCAGTGGCGGCTGTCTCCGACGGCGTCACATCCATCCTGTTTCCCTGGCCCACGCAGCCCGTGGCCATCACAACTGCACACGACACCGCCAGTGCCCGCATCATCTTTTTATACATCCGCGATCTCCTCCCTTCACTCCCGAACAGCAGTCAGCTTTTCGCCGTCCCACTGCAATTTACATTTTTCCCCTTCTACATGTACCCACACATCGCCCTCGCTGCTGTGCCGCTGCGATGAAAACACGATCTCTCCGTCCATCTCATCGGAGATTCCCTTCACCTCAAACCCAAAACCCTTCCAGTCATAGGCGGCAAACAGCTTTCTCCCACTCCTTGCCGTCTCAATGGAGACAATCTCGCATATCCCGTCCTGATCCACGTCCGCCAGAACGTAATCGTCAAAGGGGCGCGCCAGCCGCGACCCCAGCCAGATCGGTGCCAGCCTGCCCTCCACAATATCGTAAAAGAACGGCCGCTTGGCGCCAACCGGGTGAAACTTGGCCTCCTTGTAGACACACACCGCCAGCTCGGTCACGCCGTCGCCGTCGATGTCCCCCGCCTGCACCTTGAGCGGTCTCATGTCGGAGAGGTCAAACCGGTAGTCCGGCTCCCCAAAAGCCACCGGCCATTTTCCCACAATCCAGTAGTCCGAGTACACTTCCACGTACTTCCCGTAAGCCTCCCCGGTTTCAAGCCTCTGCCCCGGGGCACCGCCCGTGACAACAAGCAGCTCCTCCCGGTCGTCCCCGTCCATGTCGGCCACATACCAGGAGACCATGTCCCGGTTCCGCTCCGCCATCCGGGTATAACCGATCACAGATCCTCCCCCAAGAAGCAGCAGCGCGGCCAAAACCGCCGCCCATTTCCGTCTCATTCTCAAATTAAACTCTCCCATTTTTAGCCGCGCGCTGCCCTGTTAGCAAATCCCCCAGGCGGCCCGGCGCCTTTTTTTGCACCAATAAGAAAATTATAACACAGATACCCGGATTTGGCGATGTCCGGTTCTCGCCCCTCTTTTCCTGCATTTGACATTTTCACAGCCAGCCATTAAAATGGAAGAAAGCGCGGCCCGCCCTGTCCGCTTCAGACGGACACGCGGCGGGCACAGTTCAAGTGATGGGTGAGAACCTTTGACGCGTTTTTTGCAGAACAGTAGTCATCACCTCAACCAAAGAATGGAGATCAATTATGGCTGAAATCAAACGGGTATACCGCCAAACCATGCCGGCAATGAAGCTGGTCGGCAGATGCTACGGGGAGAGCGACCGTGTGAACGGCACCTTCGCACACAGATGGGGCGAGTGGTTCCAAAACAATCTGTTTGCGCCGCTCCAGCTGGCCGGGCCGGGTCCCGAGCCCTTCGAGGACTGCGACGCGTGCATCGGCCTGTGCCGCTGCAAGGAGGGAGAACCGTTCCAGTACTGGATCGGCGTGTTCATGCCGTTAGAGGCGGCGGTCCCCGACGGTTACGACAGCGTCGCCTTTGACGCGGGCGATATCGCCGTGTGCTGGGTCTACGGCAAGGAGCCGGACATCTACACCCACTGCTGCATGAGCCGCCTCGCGGAGGAGGGCTTTGAGTGGACCGCAGACGCAGACGGCGTCAAGTGGTGCTTTGAGCGGTACGTCTCCCCACGCTTCACCGAGCCCGACGGGCAGGGGAATGTGATTCTCGATATGTGTTTTTATGTAAAGTAGATCAGCGTGCAGAACAGAAGGCAGCGTGAGGAACTTGAGGGTCCCTCCCGCTGCCTTCTATTGAATCCAATGGGCCGCTTACGCCGCCTGCGGGCGGCTGCCTGTGTCCTTATGCCTCGCTGTCTATCACCAGCTGGAACCGGTCCAGATCCGCTCCCATATACTTTAAAACATTGACCAGAATCTCGCACAGCAGCTCCGAGGAGTAGTGGAACAGAAGCACCAGATTGGTCCCCTCGATCTGCTTGACGGATGTCTCGGGGATCGTGAAATTCTTCTGCTCCTCCGGGGGCAGCATGGGCGAGAAGAACCGGGCCGGCAGCCCGCCGGGCAGCTTCTTGCCGTTCTTTAGCGTGATGATCTGCTCCAGCTTCTCCCTTCCCTCCGGATTTCCCGCGCACTCCCGCTCAATGACCCACTTCATGGCGGCCGTAAATCCCTTGGCTGTGATCTTTTCCCGGGAGTCCACCCCGTCCACCACAATCGCAAGCGCCTTCTCGCCCTTGTGCAAAAGTTGCTCTAAGGGGCGCAGATTGCCGCCGGTGACCGGCGCTGCGCCTGCCTCCTCTCTCGCCTCACCCACGCCTGAAGCGCATTTTCCTGCGCTCGCCCGTTTGACAACGTCGCAGACCTGGATCCACGGCTTCATGCCCTCTCTGTTGCATGTCAATTTTGCGCAAAGCTCAAAGTACGCTTTGGCCTGATCCGTATCCTGGCCAATCTCGTCGCCCTGGAGGTAGAGCTGCCCCAACCGGAAGGTTATCTCTCTGTCATATTTCTTACAGAACTCCTCCAGATACTCCTCCTCCGTGTCCGCACTCCCTCCGTCATCCATCACATACTCGACGCCCGGTTCCCGGGCTATCTCCTTCTCCCAGCGCTCAGCGCGCTCCTTAACATATGCCTCGTAGCAGGACACCGCCTTCTCCACCGCATCCGATTTTTCCCTGTGGTTCCAGTAATAGTCTCCCAGCACGGCGCAGTCCTTCGCACAGTGCACAGGCGTTTCCAACAGCATCTGACTGAGCGCCATCTCCTCCGCCTCAATCTCTTGCCTGTACGGCCAGAGATTGATCAGCCGCAAAACCGCGGCAGCAGCCTTATAATTCTGGGTGCCGAGGTATTTTTGCGCCGCTCCTCTGATCGCCTCCGACAGCACATCCACGGGCTGCTTGCCATCCAGGCAGTCCCCCGAAGCTTCCAGGGACAACCGGTTCTCGCAAATCGTCTCGCTCCATCGGCTGCTCTCGCCGTTTTCAAGATCTCCGGCCATCGCTTCAAGTCCCACCTGGTACTGGCTGTTCCATGGCTTGCTCAAAAACCAGCAGATCAGTTTATCCGGATCTTTTAGCTCCTGACCGGCCACATAGTACTCCATTCCCCGGTCATCCAACTGAATCTCCCAGGTATCTCTCTGGAAGTCCAACACGCAATTCACCACATGTGTGTTTAACTCCGCCAAGGACACCAGGGTGTTTTCTGTATAACCATGGCCCAAACGATACAGCGCTCTCAATACCGGCTTGCTTTTCGTCAGCGCCAACAATACGGTTAATGCCCTGCATTCCAGCGCCCGATTCTCCTCCGGAGTTTTAATCCGCTTGCTTAAATAATCGTCGAAAAACCCAAAACCAATCGCAGAAGGATATCGCTTGACGAGATATTTCATCAGAACATTATTCTCATAGGGATCCTCCAGCTGGTTCTGCTCCAAAAAGCTCTCGTAGGTCTCCCAGGCCCTGCTGTAGGTCTCAATTTTATCTTTCAGCTTCTCATTTTCCACATGGGCCAGGATTCCCGCCTCCGCCGGGTAGTGATAGCCCTTTCCTTTCACCACATATCGCGCTGCCAGCCATTCAGCCGCCGCCTCATAGTCCTTAAATTTCCACGCGATGTCCGTCTTAAGCTCCAGGTACATCCGGTAAAGTCGAAGCAGCATCCGGGTCTCGTCATCGTCGCCGAACGACTTGCATTCCAGCAGCTGCTTGGGATTACAGTACTCCTCAAAGAGTTCTCCCAACGTCGTTTTGTCCAGATTCGTGTCCACACATAGCCTCATAAAATCCAGGCGCCACTTGGAGATACGGTTGTCCAGCTCATCCTCCTTGTACTCTTCCCGGGCACTCAGAACAAATATGATCTCCTCGTGCTTCAGAGTCCTCGATACCTTATAGTGTTCCCAGGCGAGCGCATTCTCCCCCTGCATTAAATAGTTTTCCGCCAGCTTCTCGTGTTTCTCAAACTCTCTCATATCCCCATCGCTCTCTTCCAAACATGGTATCAGCATCTCGCTGTAGATCTCATCCTCCGGAAACTCCTCATGAATTTTCTCCAGGATTGTGATGGCTTCGTCATAGTCCCTTCGCGCAAACCGCGACTGAAATTCTTCCTTGTAGCCCTCTAGCCTCCGCCGCTTCTCAAGCAGGCCCTCCACCTCCAGAAGGACTTTTTCCGCCCCCTGCATCTGACCTGCCCTGGCTTGCTCCAAAAATCGCTTTGCCTCCTCCAGGTTCCCCCGCTCATAATAGAGCGTCCCCAGATTCAGCGCAGCCCTGGCATTATTATTCTCAGCCGAAATCCGGTACCATTTTTCCCCCTCCTCCTCATTTTTCTCTGTCCCCAGACCGTACATATACATGGCCCCCAGGTTATTCTGCGCGCCTCCGATATTTCCATTGGCCGCGATTGTGTTGAGACGGAACGCCTCCTTCCACTCTTTCGCCTCACGCTTTAAATTCGCCAGGCAATATACCGCCCTAAAATAATTTGTATATTCCTTAGGGGAGGAAAGCTTTTCAAAATAGTACACAGACTTCTCATAATCCGTCTCGACGATTTTCCCCTGATAGTACAACTCAGCCAAACGGGACGCGGCATCTTCCTTTCCCTGTTCCGCCAGCTCTGAGAGGAGCTCTATCCCTTCCATTTTACTCTTCTCATCATTTTCTTCCGAGAGCAAATACTCGGCATAGAGCTGTTTCCCCTGTACAATTCCCTGCTGGCTGGCCGTTTTTAAATATCCCGCCGCTCGTTTTTTATCGGTATTCATGCAAGACAGCGCCATTTCCAAGCACACCGTCCCATATTCTTCTCCCGAGCAAATTCCGACGCGTTCCATCAGTGTCAGCGCCCGCTCCGGCTCCTTGCTGGAAATCAACAACGCATTCTGGGCACAGATCTTCACTGTGCGCTCGCACAGCTCCGGTTCAATTTCACGCAGCTCTTTTCCGCCCTTTTCAAGCCATTTAAGCGCTTCCCAGGCCGCGCCCATCTCCCCCTCGATCCTGCCGTCCAATATCTCGCTCAACATGTATGCGCACGCCTTCACGTCCCCTCTGGACCTCGCCAGCGCCGCCGCCTTTTCTAAGTCTTTAAGCTTCTCCGTGCACAGTTTAAACAGCGCTTCCTTCGCCTCAGCATTTCCGTTCGAGGCACTTAGACACAGCGGTTTTAATGCCTCCTGATACTGTTCATTCTGTAAGTAATGCATCCCCAGCTCATGGAATTTGTCGGCCATTCTCTGCTCCTCCTCGGAGCAGATGTACTCCTCTGTGCCGAACAGCGCCATCCGGCGCTTCCACTCGTTCTCGCAGGCCCCCACAAAGTCTTCCATCTCCAGGTCCCCCTGGTATTGATACACCTTTTTTTTAAAAAACAGAAAACGCTGTTCTTCCCGGACACAGCTCTTCGTCTCCTGGTACTTTTTCCACATCTGCTCTACCGGCAGCCGGATTGCCTCAGCATACGCCTTCCAGCTGTCGTAGCTCCCCGTTGATACCTGGAACCACTCCGGGTGTTCCTGCAAAAACTGGCTTACGCCGGGGAGCTCGCCGTCCTTGATCCGCTGCTCCAGCTTTGCGATCTCACCGGCTACCTGCTTGGCAATCTCCGGGTCTTGGCAGCTGCGCTGGTAATAAAACAATGCCTGTTTCGGGTCCTTCTCTTTCAAAAGGTTCGCCAAATTCTGGGCACCCTTGTCGCACCCGCCATCCGCCGATACGCGAAACCAATTCTCAGCGGCCTGCAAATCATGCCCTTGGAACCCAGAATCCAGATATATTGCTCCGATATTGTTGGCCGCCGCTGTGAAACTATAACTCTTGGAAGGTACCTTCTTGTATATTTCCAGCTTTTTGGCAAAATTTCTTTCCCGAAGCGCCCACTGAAACAAAAAATTTCCATACTCATTGATCAGGCGCATCCGCTTAGAAGATAGCTCACCGCCGGTCTCCTCATCCTTCATGCTGAGTAACGACCTAAAAAGCACATCCGCCTCATCTTCCATCCTGTTATCGCCCAGCTTTTTCGCGCGCTCCCACTTGCTCTGAAAGAGCTCTCTTTTTTCCTGCTGGATTTTCCGTTTGAGCTCAAGCATCTCCTGGCGGCGGCGCTCCTCCTCCTGCCGGCGACGCTCCTCCTCCTGGGCTCTTCTTAAGCGTTCCTCATACTCCTGCTGCTGTCTCTTGCGTTCGGCCTCCTGTTCAATTGCCAGCCGTTTGCGCTCCGCCTCCTGCTCCATGGCCCTGCGCTTAGCCGCCTGCTCCCTCTGCCAGCGCTCAGCCTGCTCTCTCTGCTGGTCCCGCTGCCGCTGTGCGGCCGCCTCCTGGCGCTGTTTAATCCTCGGGCGGATAAACTGCTCAAAGGCCCCGTCCGCGGCTCCGTTTGGATAGCGCCGCACAAATTCCTCAATGTCATCCCGGACAGCCACGTCTGCGTACCTTCCGGCGTTTCCTTTCCCGTTAAACCCATAGCAGCGCATGATGCTGGACACGCGCTTTCCCGCCTGGCTCTGGTTGTCGTGCAGCACCTTCTCCGCGACCTCCTGCATACTGTAGCAGTGCTTGTCGCACAGGTACACATACATGACCTCCACCCGGGTGGACAGCCGCACCGATTGCAACGCCATGAAATCACTCTCTGTTGCTCCCATTTTTTATCCCCCGCCGTCAAATTTCCTTTCTGTGGGCCAACCTCAGCTCCAGCTTAAGCTCGCTCTGCGCAATTCCCATCGCATTCATCAGCGCGCGCAGCTGGCTGATCTTGGCGGTATTTCCCGATTTTCCCTCCACGACAAGGTCAGTCCCCTGTATCCGTGTGGGTGCCGCGATTTTCTCCCGCCTGGAACCATAGAACAGCGTCTCAAGCACCTTCGGCGTCCCGCTCTCCTTCACCTGCAAAAGCTTCTTTTTGTCCTTCTCATATAGCTTCCCGAGCACTGTCTGGAACATGCGCGCAAAGGTATCTACCTCCGTCCGCTCCCCCATAAAGGTGAACGCGCAGATCTTGGCGCTGTCCCATTTGTCCGGCAGATTCGTGCGCTCGATCGGTTCCGTGAGCGAGTACTCGGTGTACTCCGAATCCCATCCATGCTCGTACCGGATCGCGTGGTTGCTCTTCTCTCCCTCCGTCTGGTTCCCGGTGGCCGTGATGGTGGAGAAGCTGATCACCTCGCGCATCATGGTCACGTCCTGCTCCGTCAGTCCCTTAGTGGAATTCTCAATCACAAGCCCCACAAAGCCCTCCAACAGGTCGGAATACTGCTGCCAGTTTTCCTCCGTGATCTCATATTTCTCCAGCTTCTTTTGCAGCTCCTCGTTGAGCTCGCTGTACCCCTTCTCTGTGGACAGAGTGTTTAAATCCTGGGGTTCCAAATCCCCGCGGTTCTCCACAATAAAGTTGTACAGATTGTCGTAGGAGTGCTGCAGGCACAAAAGCGCCAAAAGCACAATTTTTCTGTACTCGTCGTCCTCGCTGTCGGAGATAATATCGAGCAGGGAGTACAGGTTAAACAGCCGCTTCATGGACCGCGGGTTTGTGCCCGTGGTATTCTGTATGAATTCCACCAGCTGCGCCCTGCGCTCCTTGTCCTGAATCCGGATGGAAAGCGCCTTAAGTATATCCTCCACATACTGTTTGATGTTGTAGTTTGCCACCGGCATCTTGAACGGGACCTGTATGATCTTGTCAAAAAAGCTCCTCCCCTTGGAGTCCTCCATATCCCCGAACTTATCGCGGATTCCCCGCTGTACCACCCCGTAGTCGATGGCCAGGACATAGACGCAGTTGGTGCAGTCAAGGAACAGCTTTAACACCTCCAGCAGCTCCACCGCGCGGGTCGGATTTAAGCGGTCTAAGTCGTCCACGAACACCACCACACGGCTCATCTTCTTCTCTTTTACCACCTTGTCGATGCACGCCTGGAACTGCTTCTTAAAATTGACCATCAGCTCGGAAGCGCTCTTTGCGCGGCCTCCGTCCAGCTCCTCATCCAGGAAGCTGCCGACGCGCTCGCCCACCAGCCGGTCCGCCGCGGCCAGCGTCATCGTCTTGAGCAGTCCCACCGCCTGCTTTAACCGCTTGGAGTCCGCGTCGTCCATCGCCAGCTTGTCCACCAGATCGCTGATAAACAGCACGCTCAGCTGCTCCCCGCTGTCGAACTGAGAATACTGCCATGTGTTAAACCAGATCGTCTTGATCTTCTCCCCCAGCCTCTGGTTGACCATATTCATCATGCTGGTCTTGCCGCTCCCCCAGTCCCCCTGGATCGCGATGGTCATGGGCGTGTCGCAGCGCTCGATGAACGTCGCCAGACCTCCCACATATTTGTCAATTCCCAGCTGGTCCTTCGCCGCATCCTCCACCGGAATATCCGTGAATGTGTGCAGCTGCATCGCATTATCCCTCATCTCTTGTCCTCCGTACCTTCTTCATACAATATTTGGAACTTATGGCACCATTATAGCACTCTTTACAGTATATAAAAAGTCGCTTTTGGCAATATTTTGTATATTATTCCGATATTTTGTTATTTTATAGACAATTTAGATCAGCTTATAAGGAGCTATACACATACCGTGAAATGGGCTGCTGACAAAAAAGAGCTGAATATCCAGCACAAGAAACGTGCAGGATATTCAGCCTTTTTTGTTGGAGTATATTAATCTCATTTCTCGCTGGCGGCTTCCTCTGCGGCCTGCAGCAGGCCTTTCTTTTAATCCATGTTCCATATGCGGCATTGTGGGGAACACCATCCAACTATATAGTCCAAAATATCTGCGATATAATCGCGAGAAAGGCCATCTTCTAAACGGTTGTGATATTGAAATAATGCTTGATACGCACGCTCCTTTTCTACACCTAAATCACGCAATGTTATCAGAAATTTATATCCCTGCTGCACCCTGGCATGATAGTTCTCTTCTGTGACCGACAAAGATAGCATCTTGATTTGGTCAAGTATTTCTTCACTATTATTCATCGCCCATCATCACCCGATCGATCTCCCCATCTCATACGCCGCCCGCAGCGCCTCCGGCCGGTTCTTAATCTCCCCGATCCCGTCCGCACCGGTGCCGCGCACCACGCCCGAGAGCTCCGCCCGCTCAAAGCAGTCCACAAAGCCCTTAAGACCCTTCACCGCCGCGTCCATGGAGCGGCCGTCCTCGTCGGCCGAGGTAGCCAGGAGATACACCTGGCGGAAGCGGTACTCCGAACCGTAGAGCGGGTTTAAGCGGTCGATCAGCGTCTTCATCTGCCCGGACATCTCATAGTAGTAAATCGGCGTCGCAAACACTAACACATCTGCATGAAACACCTGCTGTGCAATCTGGTTGGCGTCGTCCTTCAGCACGCACGCCCCCGTCTTCAGGCAGGCCAGGCAGCCCTGACAGAAGCCGATCTTCTTGCCAGACAGGCTGATCTTCTCCACCTCGTGCCCCGCCTCCATCGCGCCTCTTATAAACTCATCCGCCAGCGCCTCCGAGTTTCCGCCTCTGCGCAGGCTGGTGGAAATCACAAGTACCCGTTTTCCCATTTTATTCGTCCTCCTTTGCGTTATGAGCTCTATTATAGTGCGGCGGGGCCGCGGCATCAAATACTTAGATTCTATCACATATCATGCCCGCCGGGCATAGAGGCGCCTCTCCCAAGAATCACCCCAAAATAACCATTGACATTCCCCCTCCCGCGCCCTATACTATACATATCAAAAAATTTTGATATGAGGTGACCGGCATGGATACAAACCACCAGAAAAATGCCAAGGTATTCAAGGCTCTGTGCGACCCCAACCGCCTTGCGATCCTGGAGCTCCTGCGCAGCGGCGAGAAGTGCGCCTGCGTGCTCATCGACCGCCTGGACATGGGCCAGTCCGCCGTGTCCTACCACATGAAAATATTGTGCGAATCCGGCATCGTGACCAGCCGCCAGGAGGGCAAATGGACCCACTACCAGCTGAGCCGCGAGGGAAGCGAGGCCGCCGTCTCGCTGCTCGCCCGCCTGACCACCCCGGACCCGAACGGCTCCTGCGAGGACTGCAGCCAATGAGAAACGCCATCTGAGTGATGGTTTTTCTTTCGCATGACACATCAATTTATTTTGATATGAAAATCAAATGGAGGGACTAAAAACCTATGCAAACTCTGCAATCCATCTGGCTGTTCATCCAGGACCAGCTCCTGGGAATGAAATGGCTGAACGCCGTGATCGGCGATGCCTTAAGCGCACTGGGGTTAGACACCGCTTCCCGCCTGGGCGGAAGCGTCCGTTTTTTCCTGTACGACGTGATCAAAATCACTGTGCTGCTGTGTTTTCTGATCTTTATGATTTCCTACATCCAGAGCTACTTTCCGCCGGAGCGCAGCAAAAAGATTCTGGGCCGCTTTCACGGCATCTGGGCCAATATAATCTCCGCCCTGCTGGGGACCGTGACCCCCTTCTGCTCCTGCTCGTCGATCCCGCTCTTTATCGGATTTACCGGCGCAGGGCTGCCCCTGGGCGTGACCTTCTCCTTCCTGATCTCCTCCCCCATGGTGGACCTGGGAAGCCTGCTTTTGCTCACCGGCATCTTCGGCGCAAAGGTGGCGCTCATCTACGTGGCCGTTGGTCTTCTGATCGCAGTGGCGGGCGGCACGTTGATTGAGAAGCTGCACATGGAGCCCTACGTGGAGGAATTTATCCGAAACGCGGGCCGAATCGACATCGACGCCCCCACCCTGACCTACCGCGAGCGCCTCACGTACGCCAGGGATCAGGTGGCCGCCACGTTCAAAAAGGTATTTCCCTACATCCTGGTGGGCGTGGGCATCGGCGCCGTCATCCACAACTGGATCCCCGAGCACTGGATCGAGGCGGTTTTAGGCAGCCGCAATCCTCTGGGCGTCCTCATCGCCACGCTGGTGGGCGTTCCCATGTACGCGGACATCTTCGGCACAATCCCCGTGGCGGAGGCCCTTCTGTACAAGGGAGCCCAACTTGGCACCATCCTCTCCTTCATGATGGCGGTCACCACCTTAAGCCTGCCGTCCATGATCATGCTGCGCAAGGCCGTGAAGCCGCGGCTCCTGGGCCTGTTCATCGGGATCTGCACGGTGGGGATCGTGATTGTGGGCTACTTTTTCAACGCATTCCAATTTTTACTCATTTAAAATACATCAGGAGGTATGAAACATGAAGCTGTTTGGAAAAAAGAAGGAAGACAACTGCTGCACCGGGGCCGGCAACACCGCTGCCCCCGCTCCCACTCCCGCCGCGGAGACGCCCGCTAAGCCGGAAGCCGGGGTCAAGGTCCTGGGCTCCGGCTGCGCAAAGTGCAACGAGCTGGAGGCCAACACCCGCGCCGCCCTTGAAGAGCTCGGGATGGACACTGCCATCGACCACGTGACGGATTTCACCCAGATCGCCGCCTACGGGGTCATGAGCACCCCGGCGCTGGTGGTGGACGGAAAGGTGGTCTGCTACGGGAAGGTGTTAAAAAAAGACGAGGTGAAGGCGCTCCTGGCAAAGGCCCGGGGGTAAGCTTCCTTAGCTTCCCTTGTCACCCACAGGCCGCGCCGGCGGGTGAGACCATCCACCCTGAAATGCCCTGAAGGCGATCGCTTTCAGGGCATTTTTCCGTTCCATCCAATTTTCAAATTTCTCAACCATTTCTTCATAAATTTCGCCACTAAAAAGTAAAACGCCCGGAATCTTTATATGGTAAAATAGTAAAATCACCCCTCAAAGTGGTTCGGCGCTGTGAGCCATATACATACACCAGATCCTATCCCCCGCACTTCAGAAAGGAGCGTTTTCAATGAAGCCGTTCACCCGCCTGTTTCCCGTCATAGCATTGGCTGCCGCAATGGTATCGGCTGCCGGAACACTACTCGTCGGCTGCGCCGGCGGTTCCGCCTCCGCCGTCGTCTCCTCCGCCGTCGTTTCCGAGGCCGCCGGGTCCGAAACCGCTGGGTCCGAAGCCACCAGGCCCGCGCCCTCCACCTCCCTTCAGGCAGACAGCCGCCTGCTCATGGCCGACGGAAAGCTTTACCGCGGCACTTCTGAGACAGGCCCCATGGGGGATTCCGACAGCGTGGACGGCCATATCCGCTCCTCCGTGAAGCCGGACGAGACGCCTGGAGCGGAGGGAGAGTCCAACTTCGGCTGCATCGAAAATCCCTACACCATGGATTTCGGCGACGGCTTCATCATGGTCCTCTTGGAGGACAACGAGTGGCACATCTTCCGCGCGGCGGAGCCGTCCGAAGTCTCCGGCTCCCTCTGCGCGTTTATCACGCGGATCGACCAGGACAAGCTCTATGTGGACACCGCAGAGTGGGTAACCCCCGAGGACACTGACCGGGTCCGGGAGCTGGGACTTTCGGAGCGCGACATGCCCGACGGGTACTACATCTACAACCCCAGCCGCTCCCGGACAGTCCTCACCCTAACCGACCACACCACCTACCGCTTCATTGACTGGGGCGGCGACTTTGTGTCCCCGACCGACCTAAGCGAGCGCCAGGTTGAGACCACGGACAAGAGCAAATTTCTCCAGTATCTGGACACCTACGAGAATTCCACACCGGGGATGCCGTTTTTTATCGAGGTGGAAGACGGCAGCGTGCGCTTGATTGAGGAGAAACCCATAGCATAGCTTCCATAAAAAGTAAAAATGAGCTGACCTCCCATAAACCACATGGGGCAGCTCATTTTTGCAGCCGGGCCATGGCCATTTCACCACGCAATCCCAGCCATCGCCGTTTTCTTCTTTCTATAAACAATCGTCCTCGTCGTACCAGCTGCGCTTCTCGTATGGGACTGTGCCTATAAAGTCCACATCCGCCCTGCCGCCTGCCTGTATCCCCTGGTCGTACTCATAGTCATACACCGCGATGACGCTGTTGTACTCTTTTTCCAGCTTCTCATCCCACTCCTCAATCTCATCCATGAACGATTCCGAGTAGCTCGCCCCTATCAGCAAATCCTCGATCGATTCCGGATTGTCGATCAGAAAGACATCCGAAAAGTCCATGTCATACCCGTACTGTTCGATGCCAAAATCCTCCTGGAATTTCGACCGGATCTCCTCCCCCTCAGGGCTTATATCGATCCGCGTATAGTCCTCCAAATCCTCCTCGCTCTCAAACCGTCCCAACCAGATTGACACAACAAGATCTTTCTCCATAGACACCTCACTAAAATCCAAAATAATCATTTTCCCAGCGCTCATATGGGGCTCTGCCGAAGCTGACGCCAACGCCAGCACTGCCTGCTATGCCATCTATTATACCAATTCTCCCGCGATGCGGCCAGCAATTTCGGCCCATATTTTTCCCATATTTTTTCCTCCAGGCACCTGTTTCATATCAGTTCCGACGGAGGACTCCGCCCACCCCATCTCTGCTCACCGGGCCACGGGAACTTAAATCATGGAATGCAGGCGTCACATGGTGATGCGCTTCCCTTTTCATACTATCTTTGCTATAATCTAGTAATATTACTTTTTAGCGCATCAGGCAGACAACGATAAGGGGGGCGCGTATACAAAGATGAAGGACAGCCTCAGAAAATTTTATGAGTACCTGGATTCCGATGAAAATTTGATGGATTTCGTCCGTCTCCGTGCGGAGTGGAGCGAGGACTCTTTTCTTCAGATGAAGCGCCTGGCCCGGGATGTCATGAGGGACTATGCGGCTGAGGATTCCTACCCCAAGCGATTCGTCGCCTATTTTATGCGGGAAATCCCCGCCCTCATTGACATACTCGCTCACTTTAAGCACTGTTCCGAAAAGGAGCGGCTCGCCGGATACACGGACAAGAGCTACCGCAGCATGATTGCAGAGCGAATCAAACAGTTGGAGGAATTCCGCCAGGAGTTTATCCGTTCGCTGGAGAATTACTAAACATCCGATTTCCGCAGGGGGGTGTCATTGATCGAAGAATACATCTGGAAGAAATGTAACTATAAACTTATGTTTGGGAAATGGAAAATTGGGATCATGCTTGAAGCGGGCTATCAGGTGCTCCAGTCAGCGGAAGCGAGAGAGGGCTGCACCAAGCTGACCGACCGAATCTATTTTCAAAGCATGCTCCTGCCATACCCGGCCAGCCAAACTCTGACGGCCGAAGAATTAGACGATTTTTGCCGCGGACTCAAACGGGTCAGTGACCGGATAGAGAACGCATTCCCAGAAGATTCCTGCCTGAAGATCGCACTGCGCGCCATTCAGTTTTCAGATTGCGATATACAAAATGAGGCCTTTACGGCCTCTGCCATCCAGTGGGCAAGCAAAACCTTCCGGTTCCCCATGCCTGACATCCGGGTGCATTTTGATGACTCGAAAGGGCGGAATGGAATGTATCGGTTTGACTTTAATGGGGGAGAAAAATCATGACGATTATTTCAAAATGAGAAGGCTGCGAGGACTCAGAGCTTATTTAGAAGATGCAGGTTCGAGATCCCGCTTTCCCAGCTAATAAAAAATGAGCTGAGCTCCTATGCTTATAAGGAATTCAGCTCATTTTACTTTTACACTACAGAAAATTAAATTGTGCCAGGAAGTAAAAACGCTATTTCTGAAAAAATGATGATTTGGTCTGATTATATATTAATAAAATAAAGATATAGTTTGTCGCTGCAATACCAAACCATGTGTATTTTTTTGCCGTCTACATCGAAATCACAGAACACTTCATCGAAATAATGCCTTGGATCACTTGTAATTGGAAGACCTAATTCCCTTAACAGAGAATCCTTTTCCTCCGTATCCATAACCCGGTCGGAAATTGTACTGTCATAATAGAACTTTAAAAGCAACGTATTGTCGATGCCGGCACGCGTTTTGTCAACTTCCAGATATTGGTGGTAGTAGGATTTGGGGTAATTTACCACAAAACCATTTGCATAACTGACAGAATGGTAATCATAGCTGTCCCACTCGGCCACTTCGCCATATGGAGCATTTTCTTCACGGCTCTGGTAAACCATTTTCAGAGCGGTCCGATTGAGGCCATATTGATTGTAAGTTTCATCCTCGAAGTTTGTATCAATGTCTTTAGCGCGAACTGGTTTATAAGTCACAACAGCTCCATCTTTTACCTGTGCACCGTCTGCATTTACAGTGACAGGATAAATACCGTACAATGTGAATGAGGTATCTGTATACAGATAGCCATTATCATCAAAGTATCAATATTCATAAACCCCATCGCTGTTGCCATCGATCCAGCATGGTATCATCATGTAGGTTCCATCGCTTTTTCTCCAGCGCCACCCGGTCTCATCCTGCACCCATCCTGCTTGTCCGCCCGGTTCCTGTGTCATTGCAAATGCAGGTATACACATAATCAAAGAAAGAGCGACGGCAACGGCCGCCAATGCCAATTTTTTTCTCATTGTTAAAACCACCTTTATGAAATATTTTTTGCACCGGTTAATAAAATTTTCTTCCTTATGAAAGCACAAAATAAAAACAGAGAGACGAAATCAATCTACCGTTCTGGTGTGCGCCGCGCAGATGCCGCCGGTTCACAGGATCTCCCTGCAGAACAGGCGCTCCTGGTTGTCCAGCAGCACCGCCTTGGAGCCACGAAAGCGGTATTGTTTTAGCAGCAGTTTTTTCCCTTCACAGACAATGTCCGCCCCGCCCTTGTAGCGCAGTTCCTGTCCCCTAAGTTCATAGTAGTGGAACTGACTGTGGTCCCCATAACCTCCGTCCGTCAAAATCCCCCTGCCGCTGGCCGTGATCAGAAAGGCCGTCATGCCATCCCTCTGTGGCTTAAACACCCGGTCCCCGGACCGGAAATTCATCCGCACCAGGTTGAACTCGCTGTAGTAGTAAAACCAGAGGTTTTCCTGGTCATCCAGGTTCATGGCATAGCAGTCCCAGATCGGATAGGTTTTGTTCTTCCATATCGGCTGGCCGTTCCGGTCCCAAACGATCAGACCGCAGCTTCCCACCGGCCTGTCCCAGCCGAAATTGCCGAACACGCCCTCGTCAAAATAGCTGGTGATGATCCGCCCGTCACAGGCGACTGCGCAGGACTGGATGCCGTCGCCCAGGCACATCTCCTGAAGCTTCCTACCGTTTTTATCCACAATCACCGCGTTTTGGTCCACGCTGCCGTCCCGGTAGCACATGGATCTGGCGCCCAACAGCAGGATGTCCTCCCCTATGGGCTGAATAAAATGGAAATTCATTTCCTGCACGCCGAAATCATACGGCTCCCAGCCTAGCACCGTGCCGTCCTGCCAATCCACCGCCAGGCCAATGCCCCGGTAGTGCGCATTGGCCCTGGTGTCCACGAACATTCCGTTGATCCGCTCCGGCACATGACCGGAAAAGAGCAGATAGACCAGCCCGTCTGCTCCCACAGAGCAGTCCACCATCGTCCAGCCGTCAAGCCCTGACTCCCGTTTTAAAGACCATAGGTCCAGGTGCTCCGTCACTGTAAATTCTACGCCCGTATTCTCCACCGCTCCTCTCACTGCTTTATGATCCCCTGGGCTTTAAAGGCCACCAGCAGGTTATTGCGCATGATCTTGTCGCCCTGATACTTCTCCCACATCCACTCATAGGTCTCAAGCAGACCGGCACAGGGCAGCTTTGCCACCGCCTGCAGTGCATTTAAGGCCACATCCCAGGATTCGTCCCGCATGAGCGCCGCAAACAGCGGGATGCACGCCTCCTTGTCCGGGCAGCCGCCCATCACGTAGACTGCAATTTTCCGGTTCGCCTCCCCATTTTCGGGATTCGCCGCAAAGGGCGCGATATCCGCCGCCCTGCGGCACCCGCAGTCGCCCAGGAAAAACAGCAGCCTCCCCTTCTCTTTCACCTCCGAATGGTAGAGCAGCTCCACCATCCGTGGGTAAAACCGGTCCCTGTAGGCTTCAGGGAGCCCCCTTGCGCAGTCCACCGCCCCGGCGGGGTTCTGACCTGCTAACAGGGTCTCGAACACAGCAATGCCGCAAGGCAGGTCGAACCGAAAGAGTAACTCCGTGCGCAGCCCGTCCAGTTCCGGGTCCTGCAGCCCGGCTAAGAACTCCACGGTGGCCGCCTCCGCCTTCCTGAAGCGCTCCAGACCCTGCAGAATCTGCCACCGCTCCCGCAGTGTGGAGGCCGCCGGATAGCTTGCCACCAGCTCCCGCTCCGATTTCAGGCTGCGGTAGCCGTAGGACGCAACATCGTTGCCCGCAAGGATCTCCTGAAAAAAGGCCGCATACCAGTCCAAAAAGGAAAGACCCGTGAAAAATGGCCCGTAATCCGGCTCCAGATTCCAGTCGAAGCAGACGATCCTGCCCTGTTCGCTCCCCTTCCACATCAGGGCGTTATCGTAGGTGCAGCCCTGGGTTCCGATCACCAGAAGGCCAGAGCACACCTCCCGTATGACGGCGTCGTACGCCTCGTCGTCCGGTGCTTCGTCGGCCCGCTCCATGGCCTCCCGCCAGTCCTGCTCCGTCATCCGCCGGTCGATGAAGGCCGGAAGCCCCTCCTCATCCCGGTCCGTGTACTGGTCTAGATACTCCGTGTACATGGCCAGCTTTTGAAGCGGATACAGACCGTAGTATGGCCCTGCCCCTCCGTTTCCCACCTGCGTGAGAAAAAATACATACTCCTTAGGCAGCTTCACGTGGTATTCCGCCTCAAAGCGCGCCACCTCCTCCGGAGATACCGTGGGGTTTAGCTGGTACTTGTGGCGCTCAGCCCCAAACACCTTGCGCTGTCTGTCCGCCTGCCCCGCCTTTCTCACCAACTCCCGCAGATACGCTGCATGGGCTTTGGAGAGCGGTTCAAATGTCTCCGGCTCATGCCTTGGCCTGCCAAACAATCTTCTCTGCCAATCCATCGCTCATCCTCCTGGCCGCCCCCTAAGCGTCCGTCTCAGGCCCAAAGGCATTTACAACCTCGATCCGCCCGCAAATGTGCCGGTTGAACTCGTCCAACTCATCTGCCGGTATCCAATATTCCTCGTGCCAGGAGGCGCCTACGATATGGGATTCAAACCTGGAAATATATGAGTCCTCCACCTCGAACCGGGTTACATACCCCCTGTACCCGGACCGCTCGTCCCGGGTATTCCAGCGTTCTGCAATCTCCTGGGCGTAACGCTGGTTCAAAACCGGATAAAAGATCGGCTGTTCCGGCAGGCGCGGCGGGAACGCCCGGTATCCACTCTCTCTGATCAGCTCCAATTCCCGCTCTCCCACAGGTCTATACAATATCATGGCTCTGTCCTCCCTCTCTATACCGCCGCCTCGCAGACGGCCAACTGCCCGGCGGCCAATTGCCCGCCGTTTCTCCTCTTATTCTACATGCTTTTCGCTCCGCACGCCATACCTTATTGAAGCGATCTAAACGGATTCTATCTAAAAATGAGGACCGCCACAAAGATCGACGGCCCTCATTCCAGCTAGTCAACACCCGGGGCGGTGTCTCCAGAATCATTTTGAAAAAGTATCGGAATCTGGACATCGCGCAGGCTGCGATAACAGAGGCAGAACGCATCCGCGGCCGATATGGCCGGGAATTGGATACAATTTTACAGGAAAAAGGGAATCGCTATCTGTATGAAAATCCCATCAACTTCCGCGCACTTTAGTTAATTGTATGGTATTTCTATTCTGGCATAGTAACCACTCTGAAACGGTAATCCGTCTATTATAATCCCTATCCCATGTTCTATGATATACCACTTATTTTTATTATCTGAATCGATAGAAAAAATACGTTTTACTTGTTCACTGTCGATTTTTCCAAACTTAATTTCAAAATCATCATTATTAATCCTGTCCCTCAAAGCTTCCTCTCCTGCCTCAACCATATCCCCTAAATTCAAAATCCTCTCATTCTTCAAATCGATGTTCATCCCATAGCAGCTATAGATTATCCCTGCCCCATCTTCTTCACATTGTATTCCATAAAAACATACACTGAATAAATCAGAGGCTTGTTCCGTTATAAAATAATCCAATCCCAAGTCAGAATTTGAATGGCTGAGCTGTTGAATATAATGATCGATTATTTCATTAATATTTTCTGTCTTCTTGCTATTATTTTTATATGTTATCTTAGGAAAATTGATACATATATTGTCGCCGCTTTCATATGTATCTGTGGACACTCTATATCCGGCAAACTTAAATATAATAAACCAACTTATCAAAAAGCAGATGCATACTACAAGAAAAGCAACGATATAATATACGCTTTTTCTACATTTTTTTCCCTGGCGAATCATACTTCTCCTTCCAACAAAATTGACATCAATTCTGATCGGCCCTCTGTAAAGGTACGGTATAATCATCATTATCAAACCGATTATCTGCACCCAAAGAGCTTACATAGACAAAATCCCGTTGATCCAGTCTTGTTAAAGTATCTGTTTGCCTGTTGTATTGATAGTGCATCGTATATCCCTCAATCGGAATATAACCCATATAATCGTAGGTGCAGTCATTGTAATCAACAATTATTTTATTCCCCCTCACCTCATAGGTACCTTTTTCATGATTTCTATAACCATGCCGTTCTACCGTACCATCTGTATAAAAGGTCACCTCATAACGAGATGCCCAGGACTCTGAACCGTTCGTCCAATTCCCTACGATTCTGTTCTTACAGTAACGAATATTTTCTATATAAATGACTGCACATAGAATTAAGAGCAAAATTAAAAATCCAATCACAAATTTCGTCTTCTTTGTTTTTTTATCCATCTTTCTCCTTAAGCAGAGAGGGAAATGCAAAAATCCCCGCTCCGCAAACCGCCCGTTAATCCGGCGCTCATTCCCGCAGCTGGAAGCTGTGTCCATTATACCATTGATGTTAAGCTCCCTCAACCCTTCCGTATACTCCCGGTTTCCAGGCACAGACAGCGGTTGCTGTTCATAGGTGGTATTCCGCGAGGCGTTTTTTGTGAGTGAAGCGGAGCGGAAGTCACAGAAAACCCGAGGGTAGCAGCGCGAAACGGAGGTGCCATAAAACGCAAAAAGGGACTAAGCACCAGCAGGCATCACGCGACCAAAAATTATAGTCACGCCTTACTGCCTGCTGCTTAATTCCCTTTAACACAAAAACAAAATGAGCTGCCCCCCCTCCGCATAAGCAGAAGCGTACAGCTCATTTTCCCTAGCTGGGCCAGCGGGATTCGAACCCTCGAGTGCAGGAGTCAAAGTCCTGTGCCTTACCGCTTGGCGATGGCCCACCAGCCGTTTATTTCCCGGCATACCCAATCATAATACCATAGAATCGACGGCTTGGCAAGACCCGTTTCGCAGCGGATTTTCTCAGAAATTTTCTCAGCAGATTTGAAGCGAAATCCACGCTACCCCTTCACCGCCCCGGAGGTCAGTCCCTGGATAAAATACCGCTGCAGGAATATAAAGATGACGGTCACAGGGATCGCGGCCACGATGCTGGCGGCCATCATGTAACCCCAGTTGGTGGACGCCTCCCCCAGGAAGGTCATCACCAGGCCGGAGGCCAGGGTCCGCTTGGCGGTGTCCGTCACCAGGGTCATGGAGTAGAGCAGGTCGTTCCAGCTCCACACGAACCCGTAGATGGCGATGGAGATCATGCCCGGGATGGTGATGGGGAACACGATCTGGAACATGATTTTTAGGTTTCCGGCACCGTCGATCCGAGCGCTCTCGATCAGGGAATCCGGCAGCTGGTCAAAGTAGGACTTTAAGGTCCAGGTGCCAACCGGCAGCGTGAACACCACGTAGGAGATCAGAAGCGCCCAGTAGCTCCCCAGAAGCCCGGTCTTCTGCATCAGCACGTAGATGGACAGAAGCAGGATGGCCTGTGGAAAGGCCTGGCTCATCATGAACAGCCCCATCACCAGCTTGCGCCCGCGGTAGCGGAACTTGGAGAAGCTGTAGGCCGCAAAGGCGCAGACGATGGTGGCCATCAGACTGCTGCCAAAGGACACGACGAGGCTGTTGCGCAGATAGCGCATGATCTTCTCGTCCGTCACGATGTGGACGATGTTCTCCAGTGTCTTGGTGCCGGTAAAAAAGTCCAGGGAGAAGGTCTCCGCCGTGGGCTTTAAAGCCGTGTTGATCATCCAGAGCAGCGGCAGAAAGATAAATCCGCCGATGAACACGGTGAAAAACCAGAAAAATACGCGAAATGCCGGTGTCTTGCGAAACATATCCCTCACCCCCTACTCTGACTCGTTGACCTGGCGCAGGTACACGAAGCTGAACAGCGCCAGAAGCACCGCCCAGATGGTGCCGACCGTGGCCGCCTTGCCCATGTTCCAGTTCTTGAACGCCGTGGTGTACACCTCGATGGACAGGGTGGTGGTGGCTCTCGCCGGGCCGCCCTGCACCATGGTCCATGGCAGGTCGAAGTGCTGTAAGTTTCCAATTGTTCCCAGAATCAGCACCAGCACCGCGATGGTCTTCATGGCCGGCAGTACCATATACCAGAATACCTGCCAGTTGTTGGCTCCGTCCACCCGGGCCGCCTCAATCTGCTCCATGGACACGCCCTGAAGGCCGCCCAAAAGAAAGGCCATGTACCACGGCAGCATCTGCCACGTCCTGGCGATAATCACACAGGCCAGCGCCGTGCCGGTCTGGCCCAGCCAGGGGATCCCTTTCTCCAGGATCCCCAGCTTCATCAGTACGCCGTTTAGCACGCCGTACTGGCCGTTAAAAATCCAGCTCCACAGAAAGCCGATGGCCGTGCCCGGGATAATCCAGTTCACCAGCGTGACGCCCCGCAGAAACTCGGAGCCCTTAAAGCCCTGGTTTAGCAGAACCGCCCAGATAAAGCCCAGGGTGAAGGGAAGCAGGGTGGAGAACACAACGAACACCAGGGTGGTCTTCACCGTCTTCATAAAATACGGGTCCGCAAACACCTTCCGGTAATTCGCCGCGCCCACGAACGCGTACTCCGGCGACAGCATGGTCCGGTCCGTGAAGGACATGATAATCGCGCTGATAAACGGATACAGAATAATCCCCGCGAATATGGCCAACCCCGGCACCACCAGCAAAAATCCGACCTGGCCGTTCGTCAGGCGAAATCCAGTTTTGCCCTGCTTCATCAAAAACAACCTCCTATCGGCCCCTATGCGGGGCTTTCTGAATCAAAATCTTAGAGTGCGTTCATTCTCGCGCCCATATCCTTCACCGCTTCCTCGGCCGTCTTCTGGCCCAGCAGCGCGTACTGCAGCTCCTCCGTGATGATGGACTTCACCTCGTTGGCATTGGACATGCGTGCGGTCTCCTCCAGGCGCGCGGTGGCGGTGGATTTTAAGAATCCGTTTAAGTAAGCGTCATTCTTCACCTCATCGGTTCCGGCCGCAGACTTGGTAACCGGCGGCATGCCGTTGTTTTTAAAGTAATCCATCGCAACCTCGTCGCTCACCAGGGTCTTCGCCAGCTCGGCTGCCGCTTCCTTGTACTGGGAATCCTTGAAGATCACCAGCATGTGGCCCCACATGGTGCTCTGGGGTTTGTCGCCTTCCTTTAGCACCGGGCGCTCCATGGCGGAGCAGACCTTCACCACGTCCTCCGGCGCCACGCCGTTGCTCACCGCCTGGCCCTTGGCCACAACGGCGTCGTCGTAGAATGCAACCTTGCCCTGGGCGAACATCTGGCGCGCCTCGCCGCGGCCCACGTCCATGGTGATATAGCCCTTGCCCAGCATATCCTGATACCACTCCACGCACTTTACCGCCTCGGGACTGTCCACTGCAACGGAGCCGTCCTCGTTGAATAAAGAGCCGCCGAAGGTCCACAGCCACGGCATAAAGTCGCCCGCGCAGGTGGCATCCTTTGTGGAGACCGCGTAGGGGATAATCTCCCCGCCTAACGCCTTCACGTCGGCCAGACATTTCTCAAACTCTTCCATGGTCTTCGGGACATTCTCCCATCCGGCCTGCTTTAAGATCTCGGGGTTGTAAACCATGGACAGGCTGGCCATGCTCCAGGGCATGCCGTACTGCTTGCCGTCGATGTTTCCGGCCTGAAGCGCTGCCTCCTCGAAGTTCTCCTTCAGGTAATCCTCGCCCATAACCTCATTTAAATCCGCCAGAACACCCGCGTTGGCAACCGTGTTGAAAATTCCGATATCCGCCTGGGCGATGTCCAGCTGCTCGCCGCCCTGGGTGCGGATCAAGAGCTGCTGCGCCGTGTCGGCCCAGGTCCAGCCCACCCATGTCACGTCATTTCCCGTGTTCTTGCGGTAGGTGTCCATCATGCGCTTAAAAATGTCCTTGCTGGCCTCCTCCTCGCCGGACCACCCGGCCCAGACAATGTTTACGCCGCCCGCCGCCTCGGTGGGGGCCTCCGTCTTCTCCTCCGCCTGGCTTGCGGCAGTCTCCTGCGCCGCCGGAGCCGCGGTCGTTGCGGGCGCCGCCGTCCCGGATGAGGACGAACCGCAGCCAGCCAGAAGACCGGCTGTCATCGCCATGCTCATTGCAATCGCTAATGTTCTTTTTTTCATTGTAATCCTCCTCTTTGATTCTTTCATATTGTGAATCTTATATAGCTTCGGGCCATGTAATCCGCCCGCTGCGCTTCATTGACGCTCACTCCCCGTGGACGCGCACCTCGAAAATCTCCGCCCGGGCCGCCCCGTAGGTGGCCTGGATCTCGATGCGGAGCCCTGCCACATCTGCGCCGCCATTAAGCCGCACCCGCCAGAGCCTGCGCCAGTTGTCCGCAAGCTGCGCCAAAAGCGTCTCGCTCCCGTCCGGTCCGATGGCCCACAGCTTCGCCTCCCGCACCAGCTCCGGGGGCATCCCCTCTCTGGCCGCGTATTTGTGGTGTTCATCCCAGGTGGCCGCCCTGGACGAGGTCAGCTCCTTCGAGAAATCCGGGTTGAAGAAGATATCTGCGCCGGTGATCCGCCTGGGCTTACTCCACTCCATGCGCACCCACGCCTCCTCCTCAGGCGCTGAGATCCAGCTGTGGGGCGCTCCCCACGGGCGGATGTACCCGTCCGTCAGATTCCCCGCCCCGTAGAGATGGCTTCCCTCCGGCAGCTTTACGCAGGGGTAGCGGTACCACGGCTGATCCCGCCGTCCCGCCAGAAAGCCCGTGAGCTGGCTGTCCCCGACCGCCAGGGACGCACCCGCGCAGGGGGCGATGGCCAGTGTATAGAAGCATTCGCCCTCCCCGGGCTCTTGACTATCAAACGGAAGTGCACGCCACTCTTCCCCTGCATTTAAGGAGATCCGTCCGGCCCCGCAGCTCTCGCCAAGCGCCAGCCGCGACGGCAGCCCGGAGCGGTAAACCTGGTACGACAGCTCTACAGGCGCCTCCGCCCGGATCAGAAACTGCGCCTGTTTTGCCGCGCCTGGAAGCACCATGAGTGCCCCCTGCTCCAATCCGAAGTACCCGCTCGCCTCCAGCTCCCCGGCGCACTCCTCGGATGACACCGAGATCTCCGCCTCCGCGGCCAGATTGCCCGCGGCGCCCAAATGCCTTCCGGGGATCAGCATGTCGTCCGCCATCAGCCGCTCGCAGACCGCCTCCCGCTCTGCCTCATCGAGCAGGTCCGGCGCCTTCCCCCGCGCCAGGCAGGCCGCCGCCAGCGTTCCCGCCGCCTGGCCGGACATCCCGCAGGTGTTCATGATCCGCGTGGACGCGAAGGCCACATGGCTGGCTCCGATGTTGCGCCCCGCAAACAGCAAGTTCGGCCGGTCCGGGTGGTAGAGACATCCCAAAGGAATTCCGTAGACCTGCACCGGAATCTGAGTGCAGAAGTCCTCATCCGTGAAGATTCCGTCCGAGGGGTGGAAATCCAGATACCAGCCCCCGTAGAACGCGGCGTCCTTCATCCGGCCGCCCGACAGCACATCCTGCTGCCTCAGCACGGTCTTCGTCAGCATCCGGCGGCTCTCCCGCTTGCCCGGCAGGTTGCCCTCCCAGGCCAGCGTCAGGTTCTCCGCCTGGAACCTCCCGCTGTTCTTGATATAGTTCCAAACTCCAGCCACCAGCCGTTTTAACTCCAGCGCAATCTTCTGGGCGTCGGCGATGGTGTCGTCCATTCCGCCGGTCTCAAACCACCAGTAGTCACAGCCGTCCATGCGCTCGTTGGCGATTCGGCCGCCCTTTCCCAGAAGCTCCTCCACGTAATCCAGAGAGTAGGCGTAATCCGGGGCCGTGTACTCCACCGGGTGGTCCTCCCTCCTGGTGAAGAAAAAGATCGTGCTCCCGAAGGTGGTCCGCTCCTCCTTCGCCGGGGCGAAGGTCTCCCCGTAGGTGTCCCGGCTCTCCTTGCCCACCGCGTAGGGCAGGCCCAGCGCCGCTCCCAGGGTCGCGTCCCCGGTGGCGTCGATAAAGTACTCGCTCTCGATCCGGACCCGTTTCTCCGATCCCATCTGAAACCCGGTGACCGCCAAAAGCCGCCCGTCCGTACCGGTCTCCACATCCGTGATGTGCGTGTTCAACAGCAGCGTCAGGTTCGGCTCCCCGAGGACCTGCTCCAGCAGCACATCGTCCCAGATCACCGGATTTCCCTCCTGGTTCAGATAGAGATTGCGCAGCTTGAGCTCGCCCCAGATCCCCATCTCCTCGCCGTAAATATTTCCGGCGCCGGTTGCCCCCCGGGTCCACACCCGGATCTCACTGCTGGAATTTCCTCCCAGCACCGGCCGGTCCGTCGCCAGAACCGTCCTCATCCCCAGCCTGGCCGCAGCCAGCGCCGCGCAGATTCCGCCGGGCCCGCCGCCGATTACCGCCACTTGCGTATACTCCGTCACAGCACAATCCCCCTATTTCAGTGCAGATTATTACAATCGGCGACCACATGAAAATAGAGCTTTTCAATAATATCGCCGATTATTCTCATACTTTTTTATGCTAATTGCCCTCTTTTCTTTTATGATAGCATGTAAAATTGGGCAGTGCATTAAATTTTCTGCTATATTTCTGGATTATTCTGCAATCTTATATTAAAATAGAAACAGCAGGACCCGTGTAAAGGAATGCAGCCAATTTGGCACACATCTTCACCGCGGGGTGACAGCAAAAAGGGGGATTTATATGGGAAACCGTTACGAAAAGATCGCTGATTTTCTGGCATTCGCGGAGAGAGAATACCACATTCAGATCTGCATCAAAGACTATTCCGGGTTTATCCCGGTGAACAAGGAATTGGACGAGGTTCTTCAGCCCTACCTGGCCCACACCAACCCATTCTGCATGTACATCAAGTCGGACCGCCAGGTCTACCACAAATGCCTGACCATGATCCGCAAGATGAACAACCGCTGCCGCAGGGAGTGCAAGACCTTCTTCGGCATGTGCCATGCAGGGATGTGCGAGTTCGTCACGCCCATCGTCAGCGGGGACATCATCATCGGCACCATCAACGCCGGCTTCTTCGGCGGGCACGGCGCGCTGGCCAAAAACCGAATCCATCACGTGTGCGGGGAATCGGCCCTGTTAAACGAGGAGGAGGCAGTCCGCCTCTACGCCGCCTCCTTCGAGGAGCCGTCGGTGACGCCCGAGGTTCTGGTGCCCACCCTGGAGATGATCGCGGAGTACCTGTCCCTGACCTACGACTCCATCAAAGCCACCCACGACACCTCCATGCGGCGCAGGAGCTCCAACGAGGACAACATCCTCTCCCACGCCTCCGAGTACGTGCGCCAGTACTTCACAAGCCGCGTCCAGGTGGCGGAGCTGGCGGACTTCTGCCACTGCAGCGAGTCCCACTTGAGCCATATATTTAAGAAGCGCCTGGGCGTGAACATCAACACCTACATCAACAAGGTCCGCGTGGAGGCCTCCAAAAATTTCCTGGTGGACAGTCCCGCCTCCATCGCGGACACGGCGCTAAACGTGGGGTTCTCGGACCCCAACTACTACTCCCGGGTGTTCACGCGCCTGGTGGGAATCTCCCCCAGCGAGTACCGAAGAAGGTTTAAGCGGTGAGTGAGTGGCCATCGGCTGCCGGTCACGTTTCCTCCCCCTCCCCGGAATCCACCCGGAACACTTTATTTCCAACCAGCACCATCCCCACCGCCAGGACAAGAAACAGCGCGGCCGCGGCTCCGAACCGCATGATAAACAGGGTGAAGCTGTGCTCCTCGTACCACCCGTCATCGAAGGTGTAGAGAACCCCGTCCATGGAGGCCCCGTACTCCTTACAGATCCCGGACAGGTAGCTTCTGGCGGTGTTTGTCATGCCCACCTTCTGCCCCACCGGCAGCGTGACGTGCTCTCCCTTCTCGATGGCCGCAGCCGTACTCTGGGAGATCTGGGCCAGGATGTAGGTGCCGTCCGGCATCTCCAGCAGATAGTACTGGTTGTAGCCCTCCCGCGCGCCAAGCGGCGAGCGGACCACCTCCGCCTTGCGCCTGCCCCTTGTGGTGCGCCCGTTCACCGTTTTCGCGGTGTAGTGGGAGGACCACGGCTGCAGGCTGTAGACGCCCGTGGGGATCACGCCCTTCGGCTCCACCGTGGCGCCCTCTGCGCCGCTTGCCATCCCCGCGAAATCCTCCGCTCCGGAAAGCCTTGGAACGTCCTCCCCAGCCGGTTTCCCGACGAAATTCGCCGTTCTCCCCTTCTTGAGGTCCGCCATGGTGACGGGCGGCTGCGGCTCCCGCAAAAATGCCTCCGGGTCCCAGCGCAAAAACAGAAGGACCGCGGCGGCCAGGGCAATGATTGTGCTTATATAGGGAATTATTTTTTCTTTTCTCATACTGTACCGTCCTCTCCCGATGATTTCCCTCATTTTACCATATCTGCGGGCATATGAAAACAGGCAATCGCCAAGGGTCACGGCCGCAGTCTATCGCACAAAAAAATACCTTACCGGTTTCCCGATAAGGTATTTTCAATGAAGGGTGAGTACAGGGATTCGAACCCTGGGCCTCCAGAGCCACAATCTGGCGCGATAACCAACTTCGCCATACCCACCATATTCAATTAGCGGACTCTCGTCCAACGAGCCTGAAGGGATTCGAACCCCCGACCCACGGCTTAGAAGGCCGTTGCTCTATCCAACTGAGCTACAGACTCAATCCCCGGCGTCATCCCCGAAAGGACTTTGCACCGAAATCGGCACTTGTCCGAAGGTCTTACCCGCAGACACACTTCTGTCGTGTCAACGTGTTATAGTCTATCACACTTTTTTTATTATTGCAAGCTCTTTTTTGCATTTTTTTGAAGGCGCAATTTTTACCCGTGAAATATTTATTTTTCAGAAAATAATAGGCTGGCCCGGCGTATTTTCAGCAGGAATCCCTGATTAGGCCGATGGCCCCGCCAAAGTCTGCAAGTTGAAATAGCAAAACCTCTTCATTTAGAGGGCAGGTTAAACCCACCTTTGACAGAAAAGATAAGGAAGAACAGGCACAGGCAATAGATTTAGCATTGGCAGCGCAGCAATAGTTTACATAAGAAATCGTACTGATCGTACTGGCTATGGTAAGCATAAAAAAACCGGGAAATCCCACAAAATCAAGGCCTCCCGGACAAAAAAATAGAGCAGGTGATGGGAATCGAACCCACGTATCTAGCTTGGAAGGCTAGTGTTCTACCATTGAACTACACCTGCACAGTATGATAAAAGTTTGTAAAATCGGGGTGACAGGATTCGAACCTGCGACTTCCTGGTCCCAAACCAGGCGCTCTAGCCAAGCTGAGCCACACCCCGGTGCCAGGCACAATACACCTGTAACTTCCCCGTCTCACGACGCAAAAATAATTATATACCATCCGTCTTCTCTTGTCAACCGGCTGTTTTTGATTTTCTTTCACTATTTCTCTTGACATTCAACCCTGTTGAACCCTTACAATACCTGTGTAAGGAGGCCATGACATGACAATCAAAGAGGTGGAAGCCCTGACGGGCATCCCAAAACCCAACATCCGGTTTTATGAGAAGGAGGGGCTTCTGGCCCCGCTCAGGAGCTCCAACAATTACAGGACCTACGGGGACGAGGAGGTGGAGCGGCTGCGGCGGATACGAATTTTGCGGCTGATGGGCTTCACCGTGGCGCAGATCCGGCTGATGGCGGAGCAGCCCGGTCAGACCCAAACGCTGATGGAGGCCCGGGCCGGGGAGATCAAACGCGAGATGGCGGAGCTTGACGCCGTCTACCGGCTGTGCCTGGAGGCGCGGGAGTCCGGCCCCGACTTTCACGCGCTGGACCCGGAGCTTCTGGAGATGAAGCTGGAGTGGAAGCGGAAAGGAAGGGATATCATGAAAAGCGATAAAATCGACTGGCTGTGCAGAATCCGGGACCTGGCGTTCCTGTTCTGTTACCTGTGCATCCTGTCTCTCATTGCATTTCCAATAAATGGGTTATTAGGGATCACCCTGCCGGTGAGGGCATTGAACCTGTGGCGGGCCGTGATCGCCCTGTCGCCGTTCCCCGCCCTGATTCTGTGGGCGGTCACCGCGGGCCGCGCCAGGTGGGGCGTGCCGGACCTAAACCGAATCCTGGTGGACAGCGGAAAGCCCCGGGCAAAGCGCGAGCGGAACAGAGGGCAATTGTACGCGCGGGTGTCCATGCTCCACCAGGCGGCGCTGACCTCCCTGCTGGTGCTGCCGCTCAACCGCGCCCTGGGGATTACCCTGCCGCTGTGGGCGGTGATTCCGTGGCTGGCGGTCATTTTCGGACTCACCATTGCAGTGCTCGTGCTCAAAAACAGAGAATAGGCGGCTCTTCCCTGCGGGGAACCCGTCATTGCGAAAAGAGGATGCCGCCCGGGCATCCTCTTTTCGCGCAATCCTCTTTATAGCAGGCGTCTGCGCCTCACAAAGCGCCGCCCGAATATCCTTCACTCCAGGAAATTGAGGGCAAAGTGCGCCTCCCCCTCGGGGTCCAGCTCCATCAGCATGTAGGAGGGCTTGTGGCCGTCCTGGCGCGGGTAGGACAGACTTCCGGGATTTAGGACGATCAGGTCCTTATCCCCCTCCTTGTGGTCGATCTCGTAGAACGGGCGGTGAGTGTGACCGTACATGGCGATGTCAAAGCCGCGGGCTCTGGCCTCCTTCACCAGGCGCTCCGGGCCCAGGGACACGCTGTAATAGTGGCCATGGGTCAGGAGGACGCGGTACTTCCCGATCATGATCTCCTTTTCCCGATCCAGATTGGAGAAGAAGTCGTTGTTGCCCAGCACAAACTCCAGGTCGCAGCCCTCGTTGACCCAGGATGCCATCTCGACCTCGCTGCCCTCCGCGTCGCCCAGATGAATCAACATATCGAGCGGGCCGCTGCGGGCCAGAACCTCTTTCAGATTTCCATCTCTCCGATGGGTATCGCTCACAATCAGTATCTTCATGCCTTTTCCTTTCCCAGCCATCCGGCCAGCTCTTCCTTCATCGCCCGAAGGGCCTTTCCGCGGTGGCTGATCTGGTTTTTCTCTTCCATGGTGATCTCCGCAGATGTCTTTTTGAACTCTTCAAGCCAAAGAATTGGGTCGTACCCGAAGCCGCCGCTTCCCGCCGGCTCCTTTGCGATCCGCCCCTCCATGGTCTCCTCCGTGTGCAGGACGCTGCCGTCCGGCATCACAGCCGCGATGTTGCACACAAAGCGCGCGCTTCTGGCTGCGCCCTCGACGCCCTTTAAGCGGTCGATAATCACGCGGTTCTTCACCTCGTAGGAGGTGTCCTCCCCCAGATAGCGGGCGGAATAGATTCCCGGCTCACCGCCCAAGTAGTCCACCGCCAGCCCGGAATCGTCGGCCAGCACGATGCCGCCGGTCCTCTCCCAGACGGCCCTGGCCTTGATCTCGGCGTTCTCCCCGAAGGTGGCCCCGTTCTCCTCGATGTCGAGGGATACGCCCGCCTCCTTCATGGACAGCACCGGGAGGCCCAAATCGGCCAGGATGCTGCGGATCTCGCGCATCTTCCCCTCATTGCCTGTGGCAAATATGATTCTATGTTCCATTGGCTGTTACCTGCTTTCTATCGGTCTGATGAATCTTCCGCCCCCGAGGTGTAGGCCTTCAGGCAGACATTGCATTTTTGCGTCTCCTCCACGTGCTCCCAGCTCTGCCCGTCGTAGCTCAGATAGCCTTCCCCGTCGCTCAAATCCACCTCGGCAATCCCGTCCCCCGCGTCGTACTCGATGGCCACCGGGTGGATCGTTCCGGGCGTTGTTATTTTTACTATTATAGCAAATTTTTCACCGTCGTCCAACACAAATTTTCGGTCCAGCGGCACCGTGTAATATCCCGCGTAGCGGAACGTTCCCTCCGCCACCTTGACGCGCTTGTTTAAGCCGTCCTTCTGGTCCTCCAGGTGTCTCGCCACGTAGATCTCGTAGCTGCTGTTCTGGTCCGTGGCGTAGAAGCCCGCCGCCTCCAGGGTCTCTGCGCCCTTTGCACGGTACGCGTTTGCAAACCATGCGCTGTCCTGGCCGTAACCGATCTGGCCCACCCAGCCGCACAGGTCGCTCTGGTAAATATTTTCATAATTGTCCACCGGCTCCACCCCCGTGTAGACGATGTTGTGGACGCCGATGTTGGTGTCATAGTAGGACACGTAAAAATAGCCCTGGTCCCCGAAGTCCTCGCCCCAGCTGTTGGTGCAGATAAAGGCTCCGTCGCCCTCCAGGCCCATGTTGAAATTTTCCTTCGGGTAATTGTCGTCCCAGCCGATGATCACGGAGTCGTGGTTGGGCTTCTCGTCCCCGATATAGCAGTAGGAGTTGGTCTGCCGGTTGTAGTAGACCGACTCGCTCTGATAATTGCGCATGGATGTGAAGAGGGAGCTCTGGACGCCCCCGTAGCGGTACACCGCCCGCTTGATGGCCTCGTAGTCCTTGGGCGGGAGGATCTGGATTTCCTGCACGTGCAGGCACGGCGCGAGGCCGTCCGGCGAGTACCCGTCCCCGTAGGGGTCCTCCGACTCCAGGACCGGCCCCTGCCAGGCCAAAAGGTACGCCATGGACATGGTGTACTCCCCGCCCGCGTCCTGGGACAGCGAAAAGCTGTTGTGCATGGACATGTGGTCCACGGACAGCTCCAGCTGTTTTCCCGGAAGCAGCGAGGACTCCAGCGCCTTCAGGGAGGCAAAGGCCCAGCAGGTCCCCAGGGAGCCCTGGTTTCCGATCTGCGGGGCGCGGCCCACCTTCCGGTAGTCGTAGGCCGCCGGGAGATTCACAGGATCCGTCTCCTCGCCCTGGTCCCTGTGGATGATCTCGGCGCAGGGGGTGGAAGGGGTGGTGGAATCGGCCGCGCCGGACGCGTCTCCCCCGGCCGGCTCCGCCCCGTCAGGCCGCCCGCTCCCGGAGGTTTTCGCAGCTCCATCCGCCCCGCTCCCCGGATCCGCGCTCTCGGGCAAGTTCCATGTCCCATCCGCCTCTGTGCCGTCCCCCGCCGTTTTATCCCCGTCCCGGGGCTGCCACCTGCTGCAGCCGGCCGCAAGCACCAGCGCCAGCAGGATGGCCGCGGCGGCAATCCCGAAGCTCCCCGCTTTTCCTCCTCTACTCGCTCTCAACCGTCCGGCTCTCCGGGCTCCGTCTGGGCGGCTTCGGACCCAAAAACTGGTAGAAGTAGGTCTTTAACATTCCGTTGTAAATCTTGCGGTTCTTATCCGCCTTGCGCCCGATGTACTTCTCCGCTTCCTCATAGGAGGTGATCAGGTACATGGACCAGGCGTCCAATGCGCGGTAGCGCTCGCCGATCTCCCGGTACAGCCCCGGCAGGTTGGCCTTATCCTCGATTCGCTCCCCGTAGGGGGGATTGGAGATCACAAACCCGTATTTTTTCGGATGGCTGAGGGCGCTCACCGGCCGCTGCTGGAAATGGATCATGTGGTCCACCCCCGCCTGGGCCGCGTTGGCCCTGGCCGCCTTCACGATGTCGCCGTCAATGTCGTATCCCTGGATATCCACCTTCACGTCCTGCTCCACCAGGTCGTTGGCCTCGTCCATGACCTCGTACCAGCACTTGCGCGGGATCAGGCTCTTCCAGTCCTCGGACAGGAAGGACCGGTTCATGCCCGGCGCCATGTTGGCCGCCATCATGGCCGCCTCGATGGGGAAGGTGCCGCTTCCGCAGAAGGGATCCACCAGAATCCGGTCCTTATTCCAGGGCGTCAGCAGGATCAGCGCCGCCGCCAGGGTCTCCGTGATGGGGGCCTTGGCCGTCAGGGTCCGGTAGCCCCGCTTGTGCAGGGAGTCGCCGCTGGTGTCGATCCCCACGGTCACCACATCCTTATAGAGGAACACGCGCAGCGGAAAGCTGGCCCCGTCCTCCTTAAACCAGGTGATCTTGTAGTGGGCCTTCATCCGCTCCACCATGGCCTTTTTCATGATGGACTGGATGTCCGAGGGGCTGAACAGCTTGCTCTTGATGGACGACGCCTTGGCGACCCAGAACTTTCCGTCCTCGGGGATGTAGTCCTCCCACGGGATGGCCTTCGTGCCCTCAAACAGCTCGTCGAAGGTCCTGGCCTCAAAGCTTCCCACCTTTAACAGCACGCGCTCCGCGGTGCGCAGAAACACGTTGGCGCGGCAAATTGCCTCGTCGTCGCCCAGAAAGGTGACCCGCCCGTCCTCCACCAGCGAAATCTCGTAGCCCAGGTCCATAATCTCTTTTTTTAACACCGCCTCCAGGCCGAAATGGCAGGGGGCGATCAATTCAAATGTACGCTTCAATCTCTATTCCTCATTCTTTCTCTACAGGCTGATCTGCTTCACCACGTCCCCGTCCAGTGTCAGGATGGAGAAGACTCCGTCCTCCAGCAGCGCGTAGGTTGCCGGGTTCCCGCCCTTGGGGATGGACACGGAGCCGGGATTTAGGATCGTGACATGCATGTTCTCCCCGGCTTCCACCACCTTGGCCTCCAGGAGGTGGGTGTGCCCGTGCACCAGCACGTCGCCGTCGGTTAAGGGCGGCAGATGGTTCTCGTTGAAAATATGGCCATGGGTGGCGTAAAGGCGCTTCCCGTCCACAAACAGCAGGCCGTAGTCCGCCAGGATGGGGAACTCTAACACCATCTGGTCCACCTCGGTGTCGCAGTTTCCGCGGACCGCCAGGATCTCCCCCTTAAGCGGATTGAGCATGGCGATGACCTCCTTCGGGGCATACTCCCTCGGGAGGTCATTTCTGGGGCCGTGGTACAGGATATCTCCTAACAGGATCAGGCGCTCGGCCCCGGAGTTTTTATAGATGTCCAACATCCGCCTGCAGTAGTGGGCGGATCCGTGTATATCCGATGCAAACATGAGTTTCATGGTGCAATTCCTTCTTTCCGGTATTTTTTACTTCTCTATTCTATAGCCCCGGGCCGTGTTCTGTCAATGAATTTTCCCCGGTAATTCGCCATTCCCCCGGCCAAATCCACACAACGAAAGCCCATCCGCGACAGATCCCTGCAGGCCAGCATGCTCTTGGCGCCGCGGTCGCAGACAAATACCAGTGTGTACCCCTGCGGCAGCTCCCCCAGGCGGCCCGAAAGCTCCTCGTAGGGGATGTTCACGCTGCCCCAGATCCGCCCCCTCGCATACTCGCGGGGGTCTCTTAGGTCCACCGTCATAAAGGGCCGCCCCTGTTCCAGCCACTGATCGAACTCTCGATACGAAATCATCGGAAAGTCCATGATTCTCCATCCTTTCAGGCACAAAATTTGCCGGCGCCCACATGGGGCGGGGCATGTGCTGTCCTACTTCCAGTATATGAGACCTGTCCCGCTTTTGTGAGCGGCGGGAATCTCCCCAAAGGACGGCAAAAGCCCGATTTGTGACAATAATCACAAATCGGGCCCTTGCATCGTGTTCTCTCTTAAAAAACGGCCGTATAAATTTTAGAAGTTGTTGTTCTGGCTGTTGTTGCGGCTGCTGTTCTGAGAATTGTCCTGAGAACTGTTGCGGCTGTTGTCCTGAGAGCTGTTGCGGCTGCTGTTCTGAGAGCTGTTCTGAGAATTGTTGCGGCTGCTGTTCTGAGAGCTGTTCTGGGAGTTGTTCTGAGAACTGTTCTGAGAGCTGTTGCGGCTGTTGTTCTGCTGATCCATGTTGCGGTAGTTGTTAGAGTTCTCAGCATCGTTGTTGAAGTTATTTCTGTTGTTAGACATTTTTCTACCTCCTGAAAAACTTTTTTTGTTACACGGTTAGTATGTCTAACATTCAGCCGAATATTCAGCTCAAAAAATTTTTTTACAATCGACCGCGGGCCGCGCCGGCAGCCCATTCCATTCAGCAATCGCCTGCCCGCTTCGCCAGCAGCCCATTACATTCAATAAAACGCAAATCCTTCCATCAAAAGGTTTGCCGTGCGGTATCCGGAGGTCTTTATAATGCGCACGCCCTCCTCCGCCGGCTCATACTCCACACCTGCCTCCAGCACGCCGCCGGGATGGCCGATGCGCAGTTTTGCGGGGTCGGCAGAGCTGCCGAGCACCCGATTCACCACACTCCCCGGGACCACGGCCGCGGCGGCCGTACACATGGCCCCACTCATGGCGTAGGTGGGATGCGTCTTCTGCATGGACATCATCCGCGACAGAAGGTCGATCTCATCACACCCGACGGTGCGCCCGTCGGAGGTCTCGTAGGTCTCCGGCTTGGACACAAACGTCATCTTCGGCACGCCCGGGCTATCCCAGGCCGAGCGCTCCAGGTCATCGATAAATCCCAATTTTAAAGCCGCCGCCGCGCGGACGGTCTCGAGGAGTTTTAGTTTTTCAGGGTCCGCATCCAGCTCGGCGGGCAGTTCCCGTCCGGTTAACCCCAGGCTCGCAGCCTCCACAAATACCAGGGGATTGGCCGCATCCACGATGGAGGCCTCTACCTGACCAAATCCAGGAATGTCTAACAAATCCACCGCATTTCCGGTGGGCAGAAGCTTGCCGGTCATGGACCCCATGGGGTCTAAGAAGCTCAGTTTCACCGGCGCTGCGGTTCCGGGCACACCGGCGATGGCAAAATCGCCGGTATATTTCACGCTGCCGTCCTCCACCTGCACCTGTGACTCGATAATTTTATCCGTGTTGGTGTTGTAGATGCGCACAACGGTCACCGGACTCTTCGGATTCACCAGGCCCTTCTCCAGGGCAAAGGGGCCCACGCCGGAGGAGATGTTTCCGCAGTTGCCCTTGTAGCTGACTAACGGCTTATCCACCGACACCTGCGCAAAGGTGTAGTCCACGTCCACCCCCGGGCGCTCCGACCGGGAGACGATCGCCACCTTGCTGGTGACGGAGGCCGCCCCGCCGAGACCGTCGATCTGCTTTTTGTCCGGGCTTCCCATGATCCGCATGAGCAGCGCATTCCGCTCCTCCTCGTTCTCCGGCAGATCCTGCCGCAGGAAAAACAGCCCCTTGCTGGTCCCTCCGCGCATCACCATACACGGAATTCTGTGTGTCTTATCCATCTCACCGCTCCCCCTTATTTGATAATCCCATAGACGCCTACCGCTGACAGAATGATATTGGCGATCACACATGCGATGGCAATCATGAACAGTCTTCCGAACAGCTTCTGCTGCTCCTCCTCCTTGTTATCCGAGCTTGATGCCGCCATGTACGCTGCCAGAATCAGACCGCCGCCTGTGGAGGCCGGGCTGAAGGCGGAGGACAGAGATGAGGAGATCATCACGCTGGTCAGGCTCACAAAGCCTGCGGAACCCATTCCAAGGGACTCCACGATCGTGCCGATGGTGGGCACCATGGTCGGAATTACAACGCCCGTGGTACTGCTGAAGAACGACAGGACGGAGGAGATAAACGCGATGATGGGTGCTGCGGTGGCGGGAGTCATAACCTTTAACAGCTCCGTTGAGATCAGGTCGATTCCGCCCAGGCTGATCACCACATTCATCAGAACGCCCACGCCGCAGATCAGAAGCAGCGTGCCCCACGGGATCTTCCCGATGGCCTGTTTCTCGTTGGATACTCCTAAAAGGATCAGCACGGCCGACACAAAGAAGGAAGCTAAGCCCACGTCGATCCGCTGTACCATCACCAGGTATACCATCACGCAGATCCCGGCAATGGTGATCCACTGGTTCTTGTTGATCTTTGCCTTCGTCTGCACCGTCTCGCCCAGAGCCACCGCACCGGGGCGAATCTTGTAAATTTTATAGTGGATGCTGAAGCCGACCATCATGATCACGGCCCACAGCATGACATTCAGCATGATCGGGGTGAGGCTTCCGGTATAACCAGCCTGTGCGGCCAGGGACGTGGTCAGAACTCCGGCCGGCGCTAACGGTGTGATGGTGAAGCCGTTGGCCGCCACCTTCGCCGCCAGGGCGAACAGCAGGGGATTCTCCCCCATCTCAACTGCGATGGTCACTGCCACCACGGTCATGAGCGCGCCCACCGGGATGTTGCCGGGTCCGATGGCGGAGAGGAAACCGGTTACCAGGAATAAAATCACCGGCACTAAATATGTACGGTTTCCGGCAAGGCCCACTGCCTTCTTGGCCACCAGCTCCAGGGTGCCGTTGCTCTGGGCGATACCGAACAGGAACGTGACGCCGACCAATGTGATAAACAGCTTCGCGTCAAAGCCCGAGAGAATCTGGGATCCGGTCATCCCGCCAATCTTTCCAATCACCAGCGAAAATCCTATCGCCAGGATACCGATATTGCACTTGCGCCAAAATCCCAGCGCCACAACCGCAAACAGAAATATTACAGACAATACTGCATAATTCATACCTTTTCTCCTCATTTCTATTATTTTCATACCATGAATCGATTCATATCTTATGTCCTCATTATATGCCTGACAGGAAAATAAATCCAATTCATATTTTTCATAAAAATTATAGCGTGAGGCCATAGTTTGTGATATGATGGTCTGAGAAAAAATGATTCACCTGAGGGGAGGATGACAATGGACTTCAAAGACCTGACCTACATCATCGCGGTTGCAAAATATCAAAATATCACCAAAGCGGCGGATTCCCTGTATATCAGCCAGCCCACGCTCACCAAATTTATCCAGCACCTGGAGGCGGACATGGGCCAAAAGCTGTTCAAAAAGTTGGGGAACAAATTCATGCTCACCTACGCGGGCCAGCGCTATGTGGCCAAGGCCACGGAGATTTTGAATTTAAAGAAGGAGCTGGACCAGGAGATGAACGATATCGTCCGCTCCAACGTGGGCGTGCTGAAGGTGGCGTTCCCGGTGATGCGCGGGACCTACATGCTCCCCTGCACGCTGCCCATCTTCAACAGCCTCTACCCCAACGTGCGCATCGATATCTTCGAGGAGAACTCCGGCATCCTGGAGTCCATGATTCTGAGCGGCGAGACCGACCTGGCGTTCTTCAACCTCCCCATCAAGAGCCCGGACATCGACTGCCAGATTATCAGCCATGAGGAGATTGTCCTGATCATGCCAGAGGACCACCCGTTGGCCGACAAGGGCGAGGCGCGGCCGGACTGCAAATATCCCTGGTTCGACCTGCGCCTGGCCGAGTCGGAGCCCTTCGTGCTCCAGCTGCCCGAGCAGCGCACCCGCCAGATCGTCAACCGGGTGTTCAAGGACTACAAGATACAGCCCCACATCAAGCTGCAGACCCGCAACATCAGCGCGGGCGTGGAGCTGGTGAGCAAGCACTACGGCCTCACCTTCGTCTGTGAGACCCACCTAAAACACATCCAGCTAAAGCAGCCCATCCGCTGCTTTTCCGTCGGAACCCCGAACACCACAGTGGATTTCGTGGCCGCCTACCGCAAGGGAAGCTACCTCCCCTACCACGCCCAGGAGTACATAAAGATCGTTAAAGATTTCACGTAAAAAGCGCGTAAATACGAGGTTTTCAGGGGATTGCGGGCTATAAAAAACAGTTGCTTTTTCAGCAGAAATATATTATAACTATTATGAGGAAAAATGGTTTCCCTTAAACCATTACCTCATCCTTATTAATTATTTATACTCCCCTTGAGAAAACGCCGTATAGCTCCCCTATACCGGCGTTTTTTCTCTGTCCAGGGGATCGCGCAGGAAAGCCGGGGGCCCAAATTTCAGGCCCCCGGCTGATTCTTCTCTCTTTTAATCCTGATACCATTTCCCCAGACAAATCGCCGCGTAGATGCGGCAGGCGTCCAGCATACTGCCGATGCTGCAGTATTCATTGGCCGAATGCGCCTGAGCCAGGTCTCCGGGGCCGAGTACGATGGTCGGCAGGTGGAACATGCCGGCTGTGGTGACTCCGTTGGTGCTGGCGCCCATCTGAAACAGCTCCGGCTCCTCCGCCTTCATCGCTCCGTATGCAGCCTCGGCCGCCTGGACCAGCGCATGGTTCTCATCGATCCTCCATGCCGGCAGGAACGAGTGGAACACAAAGTCCTTTCCGGTCCAGCTCCTGGCCGGAATATCGCTGAAGCACCACTGGCTCTTCGTCCCTGCAACCATCCGGTTCATTTCTTCCGTGATCACATCCTCCGTCTCACCCAGTGCAAGCCTTCTGTCCAGTATGATGGTGGCGTCCTGGGGCACCGAATTGTTGGAGGAGGTGCTGCAGTAGATATTGGTCAGCGCGACCGAGCCCTTCTCCCCCTCCTTCGCGTCCAGAAGCTCCGCCTGCTTTCTGGTCCGCGCAATCAGCTCTTCCATCCGATAGACCGGATTGATTCCATTTGACGGGTTGCTGGCATGGCAGCTCTTTCCCTCAACCTTTATCTCGATCAGCGCTCTGCCTCGGTGGCCGGTGGCGATTTTTAGGTTGGTAGGCTCGCAGATGATCACGGCGTCCGGCCGCAGACCGGTTGACACTAAGAGCTGTCTGACCGCCTCGCCGTCGTAGTCCTCCTCCATGGTGGAGGCGGATACATAGATGGTCACATCGTCGGGAAGTCCGGCCATTTTCGCAAAGTACGCGCCGTAGATGGAGGCCACCAGCGGACATTTCATGTCCACGGATCCCCTGCCGTAAAGCCGTCCGTCCTTAATCACTCCTCCGAACGGATCGTCCTCCCACTGGTCGGCATCGATGACCGTCACCGTGTCCATATGGGAGTCAAACATCAGCACATTTTTTCCATATCCGATTCTGCCGAGTACATTTCCGGTCTCGTCCACATGGACCTCGTCGTACCCCAATTCGCGCATTTTTTTCTCAACCAGCCGCGCCATATTTTCTTCCTGGCAGGTCATGCTCTGCGTGCGGATGGTTTCCTGCGCAAAGGATATGATCTCGTCGGAGCGCTCATCTACCGCCTCATCAATGACCGCTTTTATCGTCTCATTCATTGTCCTCTTCTCCCCTCTAAAGCGCCCTGTGACTTAGAACGGGCCCCACTGTATGATCTGGGCGATAATCATAAATACTGCCGCGATTCCGGTCCAGATTCCAAATAACGGGAGCATCTTCTTCAGCCATTTCTCATAGGGAACATGGCCCAGGGCCAGTGTCGCCATAAAGTAACCGGATACCGGGTAGAAAATGTTGGAGAAGCCGTCGCCGTACTGCAGCGCCAGAACCGCCGTCTGACGGGTAACGCCCACAAGGTCCGCCAGAGGCGCCATGATCGGCATGGTAACCACCGTCTGTCCGGAGCCGGACGGAATTAAGAAGTTCATGATCGTCTGTACGATCAGCATACCGATGGCGGTGATGCCTGCGGGCAGATTCTGAAGCACGGTGGCCAGCCCGTGGATGATCGTATCCGTGATCATGGCGTCATTCATCACAACCGATACGCCCCGGGAAAGTCCCACGATCAACGCGCCGATCAGAACCTGGTTGGAGCCCTCCAGGAAGCTCTCACAGATCTCGTTGCCCTTCATTCCGGAGATCAGTCCGGACAGAATTGCCATACCCATGAAGATACCGCCGATTTCCGGCATATCCCATCCCCACTTGAACACGCCCACGACCATGATGATGAACATACATAAGGAGACAACGCCCGCGATCTTCTGTCTGAACGTCAAAACATAATCCCCGGAAGCCTGCTCTTCAATCTCCTTGCGGAGGATCAAATCCGATTCATACATAATGGAAGACTTGGGATCCAGCTGAACCTTGCGGGCATAGCGCATCACGAACGCGATTCCCACCACGCCTACCACGATCATGGAAATCAGGCGGAACTGCCAGCCGGACAACAGCGGCAGGCCTGCGATTTTCTGGCCGACGATGGTGGTAAACGGGTTTGCAAGTGCCGATGTAAAGCCGATGGCGGAGCCGCACAGCGCCGTCGCACAGGCGGTCATGGAGTCGAAGCCCAGCGCCAGCATAAGCGGCAGTATAATCGGGACATACACCATGCAAAGCTCGCACATGCCGATAAAGCAGTCGATAAACGCAAACACGATCATTAAGATCGGAATAATGAAGATACCTTTATTCTTCATCTTCTTGACAAGCCACTGGATCACGCCGCCGATGGCTCCGCTCTTGTTCACAACGTAGAAGCCGCCGCAGACGCAGAAGGTCAAAACTACAACCCAGCCCGCATCGATAAATCCCTTGGGGAACGCTTCGAACAAATCCATCAGCGTCGTGGGATTGGAGGCGATAATGTGGTAGGAATTCGGATTGATAATCTCCCTTCCGCTGGCCGGGTCGAGAACCCGGTCATACTGTCCGGCCGGAAGAATGTAGCTGAGAATCGCCACAACTAAAATAATTCCATACAAAATGATAAAAATATGCGGTATTGATAATTTCTTTTTTGCTTTTGTCCCCATGAGTATCCCCCTCTTGATCTGTTAGTAAATAATAAAACTGCTGAGCCTCTGCCCCCCTTTCCATGATAGAATTATTTCAGATATTACCGCGTTTGTGGCCTTTTTTGCCATTTGTTACTTTGTTCGTTTTTTCGCGATAATATCTTTGATTTTTTATGCGTTTTATAC
>USJW01000006.1 GCA_900555045.1 uncultured Clostridium sp.
GGAGCGGTTCGGAAGGTCTTGGGCGCAAGGGGCAGGAAAAGTCGGGATGGCGCAGGGCGTTCACCGCCCGGAGCCAGCGGAGGCGGAGGGGCAGCCATCAGGGCTGCGCCGTAGCTCGGAGCAGTGCCCGTCTTTTCCTGCCCCTTGCGCCCTAGACCTTCCCACCGCGGAGACCTGGAACCTCCATCCCCCGCTCCCCCGGCTCTCACGAACGGATGCATCTCAAAAAAACGGGCCATAGGAATCCCTCCCATGGCCCATTATTCATATTCAATTTACCCTACTACTGCTGATGCTGTGCCGCAGCCACCGGATCCGACGGATCCCAGTGCTGGTCCGTAGAGATAATCTGCTCAATTGCCGGCCTGTCATAAGGTCCGGGAATCGGGCTGTTGTACACCTCAATAGTGGTCCCAATGGGGCAGTGGTCGAAGATCCACTTCGCATCCCCGGACAAATAACGGATACATCCCGCCGAGCGCACAACGCCCAGGAAGTTATAGGTCTCCGGCTTTAAGGTGTTCACGTCCGGCTTCTCGTAAATAATGGAGTGAAGCAGGAAGCTGAGGCCCGGGCCGAGGCGCGTTGCGTACTGGCAGTGCACGCCGCTGTTCATCAGGCGCCAGCGGTACTTCTCCGGTGTCTTGAAGGTGCCGGTGGGCGTGTCGTCGCCGGTGGAGCACAGGAAGGTCTTGAGCGGGATGATGAAGCCGTTCGCTCCGTCCTGTACGTACACGGTGGTGGTGTTCATCTGCTTGTTGATGCGGATCAGGTAGGGGCCGTTTGCGCCGATGATGGGCTCTAAGTCGGTCACAACCTTTCCGGTCTCGTCAAAGTAGTACTTGTAGCCCTCGATGTACTGCCATCCGGTCACGGCCTGATTGTCCACGAAGTAGTAGCGGTCGCGGTCTCTGCAGCCCCAGCCGGTGAAGGGAGCGCCGGTGCCGCTGCTGTAGACAGCCACGCCGTTCTCGTTGATCCGCACGCCGTCCCAGGTGGAGGCGTCCAACGGGCGGTCCAGCTTGTAGACGGCGCCCTCAGTGCCCTTGCCCCACAGGGAGACGCGGAAGCTGGTGATGTACTTGCCGACCGCCATGGCGCCGGAGGTGCCACCGTTGTTGGTCCAGTCGAGCTGGGAGCCGTCGGACAAGTTGCTGCAGTAGTATACGTCAAATTTGTTGCCCACAAATCCGGTAAAGCGGATCTGGAAGGCCTCGACCAGGGAGCCGTCCTCCCAGACGTCGGTGTGGTCGCCGTTCATCGCCCAGTTTGTCCAGCCGTTGGCGGAGGAGTAGGTGCGGTAGAGAACGTTGCCCACGATGTTGTTTAAGTAGATGCACAGGGAGCGGAAGCCGGCGTTGTCGGTCTGGACATAGTCGTCGCCCAAGATTGGGTTGGTCCAGGTCATGTCAGGCTTCAGCACCTGAATCTGTAAGTACGGCGTGTTTGCCACGATGGCCGCCTGGCGGGCTGCCTCCTCGGCTGCCGCCGCATCCTCAGCCGCCGCCTGGGCTGCTGCAGATTCTGCCGCGGAAGAATCCTGGGGATCGTAGGCATCGGAAGACACCTCGGACTGCGTGCCCTGGTTTGCGGTGGAATCTGTATTTTCCGCCGGTGTTTGGCCCTCTGCAGGCGTCTCTGAGCCGGCTGGGGATTCGGTTGACACTTTCGTGGCGAATGCGGGCCCATAGTTGGAATCGTCCTGGGACGCCAGTGCGGTCATGGAATTGCCAAGCAGCATAGACGCAGCCAGAATGGCGGCCGCAGAACGCCGGATGAATTTATGCATGATAAAAACCCTCCTACGTATTGATTAATGTGATACCTGTTTTAATCTAACATATTTAGGGGGAAAATTCCATATGTGATTTACTTTTTATTGGTATTATTGTAAAATTGTAAATAAAATGACCACGGAATGTAAGAAATGGGTGCCATAATGGATTGGAATAAAGAAACGGTAAATATTATATATGCTTCCAACGACGGGTATGCGGGCCATCTGGCGGCATCCCTGTTTTCCCTTTTGGAGAACAACCGCCAGATACCGCATATGGATATTTATGTGCTCTCCGTCAACATGTGCCAGATGTACCAGGACCGCCTGCGGCAGATCGCAGATGGCTTCGGGCGCGGCTTTGCGGCTGTGGAGCTGGGGGATTTAAAGCAGCGATTTTCCTATGAGATCGATACCCGCGGCTTTGATATCAGCGCCATGGGACGTCTGTTTGCGGCCGAAGTGCTGCCGGAAACGGTGGAGAAAGCCCTTTACCTGGACTGTGACACCATCGTCTGCGGCAGCATTTCGCCTCTCTATGAGACGGCGCTCTCCGGCGCCCTGGTGGGCATGGTGATGGAGCCCACGGTGTACGGCCAGATGAAGGCCTCCATCGGCATGGGGCCGGACGACGCCTACTACAACTCCGGCGTGCTGCTCATGGACCTTGGGGCGTGGCGGCGGGAGAAGGTTCTGGGGCAGCTCTTAGACTTTTACGGGGCCCATGCGGGCAGCCTGTTCGCCTGCGATCAGGACACGATAAACGGTGCGCTTAAGGGAAGGATTCTGACGCTGCCGCCCAGATACAATTTTTTCACCAACTACCGGTATTTCCGCTACGGCACGCTGGTCAAGCTGTGTAACGCTTACCGGGAGGTGGGGCCGGAGGAATTTGCCCGGGCGAAGCGCTACCCGGTGGTGATCCACTACCTGGGGGACGAGCGCCCCTGGATTGCCGGGAACCACAACCATTACCGGAAGCTGTATGAGACCTATCTGGACCGGACGCCCTGGAAGGGGACGCCTAAGCAGGGTGGGAAGAAGCTCTACATGCTGCTCTGGTGGTTCTTCAACAAGGCCACCTACATCTGTCCGGCCTTCCGCCTGTGGATCAGCCGCCGGTTTGGCATGAAGGTGATCGACTCCAGAAAGAAAGCGCGGGGCTAAGAGACTATGGACAGGATCAGTACGATTGTACTCAACTACAACGACGCCTCCACCGCCTGTGGGCTGGCGGAGGAGCTTTTGGGGATAACCTGCCTGGATTCGGTGGTGCTGGTGGATAACTGCTCCACCGACGATTCCTGGGAAACGCTCACAGCGTTTGCGGACGGGAGGGAGCGCGTGTCCCTTCTGCGGTCGGACAAAAACGGGGGCTACGGGTCGGGAAACCAGCTGGGGATCGACTGGGCGGTGGACCGCCTGGGCGCGGACTATGTGATCATCGCCAACCCGGACATCCATGTGACGCCTGACTGTATCCTGGGGGTGAAGGCGGCACTGGACGCCACGCCGGACTGTGCCATGGCCTCGGCGCAGGTGATGAGCCCCGCGGGGGAGCCGTTATTCAGCTACTGGATGCTGCTGCCGCTCTGGAAGGATCTGCTTGACACCGGGCTCGTCACAAGACGGCTGTTTAAGCGCATGTTAAACACGCCGCCTGAGAAGCTGCGGCAGGGGGGGACCTCGGACTGCAGGCTGGTGGATGCGGTTTGCGGCTCTTTTTTTATGCTGCGGGCGGACCGGTTTCCAGCCGGTGAAATTCACAAAGTATTTGACAAAAACATTTTTTTATATTATGAAGAGAAGGTGCTGGGGCAGAAGCTCAAATCCATGGGGCTTAAGGCCGTGCTGGCACAGAACTGCTCCTACGTCCATGCCCACTCGGTGAGCATCGACAAGAGCGTGAAACGCATCGGGGACAAGCAGCGCCTGCTGCATGAGAGCAAACTCTACTACTACCGGGAATATCTCGGCGCCGGGCCGGTCAAGATGGCATGCGCCAGGGCGTTTCTGGCCGTGGTGCTGGCGGAGGTCAGGTTTCTCACCCAGGTGTGCGGCATGCGCTGGTAGCACATGCCCGGAAAGGAACGATTATGAGTACAGATCAGAGAGAAAATCCCATACTGGTGACCAGGTCCTCCCTGCCGCCCTTCGAGGAATTCACGGAGATGCTGCGGCCCATCTGGGAGTCCCGGTGGCTGACCAACATGGGCGATTACCATAAGGAGCTGGAGCGGCAGCTCAAGGAGTACCTGGGCACGGACCGGCTGGTGCTCTTTGTCAACGGCCACATGGCCCTAGAGATGGCGATCCAGGCGCTGGAGCTGACCGGCGAGGTGATCACCACGCCCTTCACCTTCGCCTCCACCACCCACGCTATCGTGCGCAACGGGCTGACGCCGGTGTTCTGCGACATCAACCCCGAGGACTACACCATGGACCCGGACAAGATCGAGGCGTTAATCACGGAGAAAACCAGCGCCATCCTGCCGGTCCACGTGTACGGAAATGTCTGTGATGTGGAGCGCATCGGCGCCATCGCCAAAAAGCACAATTTAAAGGTGATCTACGACGCGGCCCACACCTTCGGGGAGACCTACAAGGGGCAGGGCCTGGCCAGTTTCGGGGACGCCAGCATCTTCAGCTTCCACGCCACCAAGGTGTTCAACACCATCGAGGGCGGCGCGGTGGCCTTTAAGGAGGACTGGATGGACCACCGGTTGAACTGCCTGAAAAACTTCGGGATCGTGGACCAGGACCACGTGGTCTGGGTGGGCGGAAACGCCAAGATGAACGAATTCCAGGCGGCCATGGGGCTCTGCAATCTGCGCCATGTGGACGGGGAGATTGAAAAGCGCCGCCTGGTGGTGGAGCGGTACATGGAGAACCTTGAGGGGATAAAGGGGCTCAAGCTTCCGCGCTGCAAGGAGGGGCTTAAGTCCAACTACGCGTACTTCCCGGTGGTGTTCGACGGTTTTGCCCTGGACCGGAACCAGGTCTACGACGAGCTTGCGGCCCATAAGATTTACCCGCGGAAGTATTTCTACCCGCTGACGAACGCGTTCCAGTGCTACGAGGGCCGGTTCTCCTGTGAGGACACGCCGGTGGCCAAATACATCGGGGACCGGGTGCTGACACTGCCGCTGTACGCGGATCTGGCCCTGGAGGATGTGGACCGGATCTGCCGGGTGATACGGGACCTGGCGTAGGACAGAAAGGAACAGACGAGATGAATATATTGCTGACAAGTGCGGGCAGACGGAGCTATCTGGTGCAGTACTTTAAGGAAGCGTTAAAGATGGCGGGCTGCGGCGGGGCGGTCCACGCGGCCAACAGCCAGCCCGCGGCGTCCTTCGCGGCGGCCGACCGGACGGTGGTGACGCCGTTAATCTACGACCAATACTATATCCCGTTTCTTTTGGACTACTGTAAGCGCTGGGAGATCGGGCTCTTGATCCCGCTCTTTGACATCGATTTGCCGGTGCTGGCGGCCCACAGGGCGGAGTTTGAGGCGGTGGGCACGCTGCTGGTGACGGCGGACGCGGACGCGGTGGCGATCTGCAACGACAAGTGGAGGACCCACGGCTTTCTGGCGGAGCACGGCCTGGCGGTGCCGGGCACATGGTTAGACTGGAAGGAAGCCGCATTGGCGGTGCGGGAAGGGCGGGCGCGCTATCCCATGATCATCAAGCCGCGCTGGGGCATGGGCTCCCTGGAGATCTTTACGGCCGACAGCGAGGAGGAGCTTGGCCTCCTGGCGGAGAAGTGCCGCCGCGGGATCAGCGCAAGCTATCTGAAATATGAGGCGGCCCAGGACCGGAGCGCCTGCGTGCTGATCCAGGAAAAGCTGGAGGGCCAGGAGTTCGGTCTGGACGTGATCAATGACCTGGAGGGTAATTACCGCACCACCATCGTGAAGCAGAAGACGGCCATGCGCTCCGGGGAGACGGACGAGGCCATGACGGTGGAGAATAAAGAGCTGTCAGAGATCGGCGGGATTCTGGCCCGCGCGCTGGGCCACCGGGGAAATTTAGACGTGGATGTATTTGCCTCCGGCGGGAAATATTATGTACTGGAGATGAACGCGCGCTTCGGAGGCGGATATCCCTTCAGCCACGCGGCCGGGGTGAATCTGCCCTACGCGCTGGTGAAATGGGCGCTGGGGGAGACGGTCCCGGAGTCCTGCCTGACGGCGAAGGCAGGGGTGCGCGCCCTGAAGGATATACAGATGCTGGTGTGGAGCGACATCGGATAAGAGGAATGGGAAATGGACAAGGTGCTGCTGGTGATACCGGCTTACAATGAGGAGAAAAACATCAAAAAGGTGGTGGGCCGGCTTGTGGACGAGTTCCCGGAGCTGGACTACGTTGTGGTGAACGACGGTTCCAGGGACCGCACGGCGCAGATCTGCCGGGAGAACGGCTACAATCTGCTGGACCTGCCGGTAAACCTGGGGCTTGCGGGCTGCTTTCAGGCGGGCATGAAGTACGCCTACCTAAAGGGGTACAGCTACGCCATCCAATTTGACGGGGACGGCCAGCACAGGCCGGAATATATAAAGCCCATGCGGGATAAGATGGATGAGGGGTACGACATCGTCATCGGCTCCCGGTTCGTCGAGAAGAAGAAGGACTGGTCCCCGCGCATGCTGGGCAGCCGCTTGATCGGCGCGGCCATCCGCCTGACCACCGGCGCGAGGATCTGCGATCCCACCTCCGGGATGCGCATGTTCAGCCGCAGCATGATCGAGGAGTTTGCGCTGAACCTAAACTACGGCCCCGAGCCGGATACGCTGTCCTTCCTGCTCAAGCAGGGCGCCCGCGTGGCCGAGATCCAGGTGGAGATCGACGAGCGGCTGGAGGGGGAGAGCTATTTAAAGCCAGTGGTGGCGGTAAAGTATATGGCGCGGATGCTGGTGTCCATATTCTTGATACAGAACTTCAGAAAAAGGTAGTGGGCCAATGAATAAACTGACAACCCGCCTTCTGTACAAAGGCGAAAATATAGAGCGGCAGAACATGCTGTGGAACACGGCGGGGAGCTTCTGCTACGCGCTTGCCAGCATGGTGCTGTCCATGCTGGTCATGCGGATGGTCGGGGACGACCAGGGCGGGATCTTTTCCTTCGGCTTTTCCACCCTCGGACAGCAGATGTTCATCATCGCCTACTTCGGGATCCGGCCCTTCCAGATCACGGACGGGAAGGGCGAGTACTCCTTTAGGGATTACCTGGAGCACCGCAATCTCACCTGCCTGATCGCTTTGGCGGTAGGCTGCGTGTTCCTGACGGGCCAGGTGGCGGCGAAGCACTACACGCCCTACAAGGCGTTGATTTTGATTATGCTGGTGCTGTACAAGGTGATCGACGGCTACGCGGATGTCTATGAGTCGGAGTTTCAGCGCCGGGGGAGTCTGTACCTGACCGGAAAGTCCAACTTTTTCAGGACCCTGCTGTCTGTGTTCTGCTTCCTCGCAGCGCTGGCGGTTACACGGAGCCTGTTTGCGGCCTGCCTGACGGCGGTGGCGGCGCAGGTGGCGGGCGTCTGCCTGTTCAACCTCCCGGTGATCCACGCCGTGGACGGGGTGAGCTGGGCCAGGGGGGAGCGGCAGACCAGCCGGCTGTTTCGCAGCACGGTGTTACTGTTCTTGTCCGCGTTCCTGGACTTTTACGTGTTTTCCTCCGCAAAATATGCCATCGACGCGCGATTAAACGACGCGGCCTCCGGATATTTCAACATGATCTTCATGCCAACCTCCGTGATCTACATGGTGGCGAACTTTGTGATCCGGCCGTTCCTCACAAGGCTGACGGACCTCTGGGAGGGGAAGCTGTTTTTGGGCTTTAAGGAGCAGCTCACGCGCATCGGGGCCATCATCGGCGGGCTGACCGTGCTGGCGGTGGGCGCCACCTGCATTCTTGGCCGGTGGGTGCTTGGAATTATGGAAACGCTCCTGGGAGCGGGTTTTCAGGGGACTCTGACGGTATATCAGAGCTCTTTTGTGGTAATTGTATTAGGCGGGGGCTTCTACGCCCTGGCCAATTTGATGTATTATGCACTGGTGATCATGAGAAGGCAGAGAGCCATCTTCATCGTGTATCTGATGGCCGCCGCCACGGCCGCCCTGGTCTCCGGCCCGCTTGTGTCGCGCTGGGAGATCGCGGGTGCCGCGGGCTGCTATCTGATCCTGATGATCGGGCTCACCGCCGGGTTCGGAATCTGTACGGTCCGGACCTACGAGCGTGAGAAAGGGGAGAATCGTGGGAATGCAGGATGAGACAATGAGCTTACAAAATGAGAAACAGAGTGCTCACGCCGGGCGCAGGCGCACCGTGGACGTGATCATCCCGACCTACAAGCCGGATAAGAAGTTCAGCCGCCTGCTGCGCATGCTGGAGCTTCAGACATACCCCATCCGGAAGATTATCGTGATGAACACGGAGCGCTCGTACTGGAACGACAAGGGCTATGAGGGAATCAAGGGGTTGGAGGTGCACCACCTGACCAAGGCGGAGTTCGACCACGGCGCCACCCGCAACCGGGGCGCGCGCTACAGCCGGGCGGACATCATGGTGTTCATGACCGACGACGCGGTGCCCGCGGACAATCGCCTGATCGAGCATCTGGCGGCGGCGTTCGACCTGCGGGGGCCCTTGGGGGAGTCCGTGGTCATGGCCTACGCCCGCCAGCTGGCGGATAAGGACTGCGGCCTGGCGGAGCGCTACACCCGCTCCTTTAACTACCCGGAGGAGAGCCGGGTGAAGACACGCGCGGACCTTGAGGAGCTGGGGATCAAGACCTTCTTCGCCTCCAACGTCTGCTGCGCCTACGACCGGGAGAAGTTCTGGTTCCAGGGCGGCTTCACCAACCGGACCATCTTCAACGAGGATATGATTTTTGCCGGCCATGCGGTGCTGGAGGACGACTACGCGGTGGCCTACGTGGCCGGCGCGCGGGTGATCCACTCCCACAACTACGGCTGCGTGACCCAGTTCCACCGCAATTTCGACCTGGCGGTCTCCCAGGCGGACCACCCGGAGGTGTTTAGCGGAATCCACTCGGAGAGCGAGGGGCTGCGTCTGGTTAAGCAGACCGCGCGCTATCTGGTCAGGCAGCACAGGCCCTGGTTAGTGCCCGGGATGTTTGTGAAGAGCGGTTTTAAGTATCTGGGCTACCGCATGGGGAAATGCTACAGGCTGCTGCCGCGCCCGCTTGTGGTCCGCTGCAGCATGAACAAGGAGTACTGGAAAAAGGCCGGGGCCAAGGCTTGACCCGGAAAATGGCGAAAGAAGGTAGGAAATTCCAATGATGCAACCGTTGTTCCGCATAATTTTGATCATCGTGTCCCTGGGAACCATGGCGTACATGATGCGTAAGATCCGCCAGGCCAAGGTACAGATCGAGGACGCCATGTTCTGGGTGATGCTGGCACTCATTTTGGTGGTCTTTGCGGCGTGTCCGCCGGTAGCGGACATATGCGCCAGACTTTTGGGAATCTACTCCACGCCCAACTTCCTGTTCCTGTTTACGATCTTTTTACTGATGGCCAAGGTGTTCAGCATGACCATCCACATCTCCCAGATCGAGAGCAAGCAGAAGGAGCTGATCCAGAAGATGGCTCTGGACCAGAAGGAGAAGGAGGAGCTGGAGCTGATGGTGCAGGAGCTGATGGACGACAAGGACCGGGCGGCAGAGGTGAGAGATGGGGACAGATAAGGGAAAGCTGCGGCGGGGAAGCCGCGGGAAGCATATCCTTTTGGCCGGCATCCTTGTGGTGGCGGTTCTCGGCCTGTGGCATGGCCTCGACGTGCGCGACGGCGCCGCCCACACGGGAAACCGCTGGCTCTACGGGTGGTATGCGGCCGCATTTTTATGGGGGATGGGGCTTTTGGCGCTGTCCGGCTGGCTTCTGATGTGGAAAAAATGCAGCCTGGAGCGGGCCTTTGTGGTCTGCAGTCTGGCCCTTGGACTTCTGTACATGGCCGTGCTGCCCCCGCTGTCCGCGCCGGACGAGGTGGCCCACTACATTTCCGCTTACCAGGTGTCAAACCGTTTGATGGGTAAGCCCGCCGCGGACCCGGAGGGGCGTGTGTACGTTCGGGCCGGGGACGCGTGGGTGGAGGACTTGGAGGACGTGCTGGCCGACGACGGCAGCGGCCGCAAGGTGGACAAGGACTCTGTGGTGCTGGGGCAGACCCTGAGTCAGAGCACCTACGGGGAGATCCACGGGGGCGGCCGGGCGGGGAGCAGCGCTGAGGGGATGGTCCCCTCCTACCAGCCGGCGGTCCACACCACGCCTTTAGCGTACGTCCCACAGGCCTTGGGGATCACGCTGGCCCGGGTTCTCGGCATGGGAAGCCTGGGGCTTCTGTTTTTTGGAAGGCTGCTTAACCTGCTGTTCTTTTCGGGGATGGGGTATCTGACCATGCGGCGCATGCCCTTCGGGAAGGAAGTGGTGTTCGGCGTGGGGCTTCTTCCCATGGCCTTAAATCTGACCTCCTCCATGTCCTACGACGTGATGATTCTGTCCATGTGCGCCTATTTCACTGCGATATGCCTGGATTTGGCGTACCGGGCGGAGCGTGTGCGCCTCCTGGACATTTTGCTGCTGGCCCTGGTGATGGCGGTGATGGGGCCGTGCAAGATGGTGTACGGCGTGATCGCGGGGCTCTGCCTTCTGATCTCGGTGAAAAAGTTCGGGGGATGGGGAAAATGGCTGGCCGCGGCGTTTGCGGTGCTGGGGGCTTTTGTTTTGGCGATGCTGGTGGTAAACCTGCAGACCGTGGCGCTCTACACCGGCATTACCGACCGGTATGTGATCTGGGCGGACGAGCCGGGATTCTCCTTCGCGCAGCTGCTTCACAGCCCGGTGCTGGTGCTCAAGATGTGCTACAACACGCTGGTCTGGCAGGGGACGGAGCTGTTTACCGGCATGTTCGGCGGCGTTTTAGGGAACATGGACCCGGTGTTAAACACGCCGTTTGCGGCGGTGCTGGCGCTGGCGGTGCTGCTTCTCATGCTGGCGCTCAGAAAGCCCGGGGAAGCGCTCAAGATATCCGGCGGGCAGCGTGTCTGGATCTGGTGCATCTGCCTGATGTGCCTGGGCGCGCTGATGTTCTCCATGCTGTTAGCGTGGACGCCGGTGAGCGCCACGTTTATCAAAGGGGTACAGGGGCGGTATCTCCTGCCGCTTTTGCCGGTCTTTATGCTGTCCTTAAAGAACGACCGGCTGGTGCGCACGGACTGCGACGACCGGTCCCTGCTGTTTGTGATGGTGTGCATTGACGTGTATGTGATTCTGCGGATTTTCGGGATTGTGTGCCTGCGGGTGTAGGCGCCGCCCGATAAAATGCGCAGTCCGGGTATTGTCAGCGGGAAAAGAACGTGGTAGAATTGCCAGGTGATATGGATTTAATAAAAAACGGCGGATTTTGCCGTCAGAGTGATAAAGGAGTAAGGAGCAATGGGAAAGATAAAAGTGACACCGTGTCCGATCAAAGGGCTCTATGTGATTGAGCCGACTGTGTTTAAGGATGAGCGCGGGTATTTTGTGGAGACCTACAACCAGAACGATTTTAGGGAGGCCGGCTTAGATATGGTGTTCGTGCAGGACAACCAGTCCATGTCCGTGAAGGGCGTGCTGCGGGGCCTTCATTTCCAGAAGCAGTATCCCCAGGGCAAGCTGGTGCGCGCCGTCCGCGGCACTGTGTTCGACGTGGCGGTGGATCTGCGGTCCGACTCTGAGACCTACGGAAAGTGGTTCGGCGTGGTTCTCTCCGCGGAGAACAAGAAGCAGTTTTACATTCCGGAGGGCTTTGCCCACGGCTTTTTAGTGCTCTCCGACGAGGCGGAGTTCGCGTACAAGTGCACGGACTTCTACCATCCCGGCGACGAGGGCGGCCTTCTGTGGAGCGACCCGGAGATCGGTGTGGAGTGGCCCATCGAGGAGGGAATGGAACTGATCATTTCCGAGAAGGATAAGAAGTGGAGCGGCCTCAAGGACACGTTCAAGTTCTGAGGGACGGGCGCTCACGGATGAGAAAAGGAAATAGACGCGTATGAATTATGTTATCTCTCTGGTGAAGGAGATTGTAAAAAAACGAAAAATGATAGCGGACCTGGCGCTGGCGGATTTTAAGAAGCGCTTCGTGGGCTCCTATTTCGGCATCGTCTGGATGTTCCTGCAGCCGCTTGTGACCGTGCTCATCTACTGGTTCATCTTCGGCGAGTACGGCATGAAGACCGTCCCGCCGGTCCCCGACGCCACCTACGTGGTGTGGCTGGTGCCCGGTCTGGTTCCGTGGTTCTTTTACAGCGAGGCGCTAAACGCCATCACGGGCTGCCTTCAGGAGTACAACTACCTGGTCAAGAAGGTGGTGTTCAAGGTGGAGATGCTGCCGATCATCAAGCTGCTGTCCTGCCTGATGGTGCACGCCTTCTTTATCCTGATCATGCTGGCGCTGTACGCAGCGTACCGCCGGCCGGTGCTTGTGACCTGGATACAGATTCTGTACTATACCTTCGCGGCGGCCATGCTGGCCCTGGCCTTCGGGTTCTTCACCAGCGCGGTGAACGTGTTCTTCAAGGATATGTCGAACATTGTGGGCATCTGCCTGCAGTTCGGAATCTGGATGACGCCGATCATGTACGACGAGACGACCTTCACCAGCCGGAGCCCGTGGGTGGCCACCGCGCTGAAGCTGAACCCGTTCTACTACATCGTGGAGGGCTACCGGTCCAGCATGCTGAAGGGCGATTGGTTCTGGCAGCGCCCGACCATGACCCTGTACTTCTGGGGCGTGACCATTGTGGTGATGTTGGTGGGGCTCAGGATGTTCAAGCGGCTGCGCCCGCATTTTTCGGATGTGCTTTAATTTAAATTGTAAATCCAGAGCCGCGCGGCGAGCGCGGGATCGGGGAACGCGCCCCGGCCAGGGCAGTATCTGCCGGGGCCGGGGTTTTTGATGGGTGGAATGGGCCGCCGATGAGGGCCTGCGGGCGATTGCCGGGCGTGATGGGCCGCCGGCGTGAAGGGAGGAACCGGGATATGATCCGGCAGATTGAGGTAAACTGGAGAGATGGGGGTGAGACCGGGGTGATCCCGGTGGAGGTGGTTTACTCCGCCAGGCGCACCATGGGGCTTGAGGTGAAGGGGGACGGTGCAGTCCTGGCGCGGGTGCCGGGGCGGGTGCCGGACCGGGCGGTGGAGCAGTTTGTCCGGGAGCGGCAGCAGTGGATCGTGGAGAAGTGGTTTCTCATGCGGGACCGGAGGGAGGCCGAGGAGGAGCGCGGCCCTGCGGACTACGAGCAGGACCCGGCGCTGGAGCGGTGGTACCGGGAGCAGGCGCGAAAGCGGATTGGCCGCAGGGTCATGTATTTTGCGCGGCTGATGGGCGTCAGCTACGGCCGGATCTCCATCCGGGCCGCCAAGACGCGGTGGGGCAGCTGCAGCGCGGACGGGAACCTGAATTTCCACTGGAAGCTGGTGCTTATGCCGCCGGAAATCTTAGATTACGTGGTGGTGCACGAATTGGCGCACCGCAGGGAGATGAACCACTCCGACCGCTTCTGGGCCCAGGTGGAGCGTGTGCTGCCGGACTACCGGGAGCGGAGGCGGTGGCTCAAGGAGCACGGGCGAGAGGTGTAAATAAAACGGATTTATAAGGAGGAGACAGCCGATGACAGTGGGTGTTGAGATTGACTTTGTGGTGCCGGACAGCAGGGAGGCACTGGAGTTGTACGAGCGGATTTTCGAGGTGGAGCGGAGCGAGGTCACGGATTTGGAGCGCGGGCAGAATGAGGCGGTGTTTTCCGTCTACGGCGCCCGCTTCCACCTGCTGGACGAGAATCCGGAGTTTGGGTTGGTCGCGCCGGGGAAGGATGCGCCGCAGACCATGTGGATGAACGTGATGGTCCCCGACATCCGGCGGACCCATGAGGCCGCGCTGGCGGCTGGCTGCCGGGAGGTCCAGGCGGTGACGGAGATCCCGCAGATGGGGGTGATAAACTCCGTGTTCACGGACCCGTTCGGCTATATGTGGATGCTTCACCAGGTGCACCGGGAGCTGAGCTTTGAGGAGCGGGTGCAGGTTATGGAGGAGATGAGCGGAGAGTAGGATGCGCGGGGACGGCAGGAGAAAACGCGAGAGAAAGCGCGGGCAGAGCGCTTGGAAGCAACGCGAAAATCGGAACAGTTTGACCGGATTAAGATACAATTCGGGCGCCTGCATATAAAATGCAAGCGCCCGATTTTCGTTCTATGCAATGAGCCGCCATTTCCACCGACAACCCATTATTTTACAATTCTGCCCATAACCGCCTTCTACGCGGCCACCATCTTCATCACCATCTGGTATGCCACCTCGGCCACGCCCGACAGCAGCATGACCTGGATGGGATTTTTCTTGAAGCGGATGAGCAGCACCATCGCGCCGGCGAAGATGATGAAGGCGCGCAGGTTTGCGCTGCTGAGGGCCTGCGAGAGGCCGGTAAGGCTCGTCTGGGACCAGATGGCGGTGACCAGGATGCTGACACCGGCGGAGGCGATCATGGCGATCACAGCCGGGCGCAGGGAGGCCAGGACATGCTGGATCAGGGACAGGTTGCGGTAGCGCAGGTAAGCCCACGCCAGCAGGGAGACCAGCAGGCAGGAGGGCAGCACGCAGCCCACAGTGGCGGCCACGGCGCCCCAGAAGCCCGCGATCCGCGTGCCCACGAAGGTCGCGGAGTTGATGGCGATGGGGCCGGGGGTCATCTGGGAGATGGTGATCAGGTCCGTGAACTCGCCGGGGGACAGCCAGCCGTGGAGTGTGACCACCTGCTGCTGGATCAGCGGCATAGCCGCGTAACCGCCTCCGAAGCTCAGCGCTCCGATCTGCACAAAACTGATAAAAAGCTGAATATAGATACTCATTTCTCCTCAGAACCTCCCTTCTTGCGGGTCAGAAGACCCAGCACCGCACAGGCCAAAATGATCAGCGCCGCGTTGACGTTGTAGACATAGCTGGCGATGAATGCGATGACCAGGACCACCATGGAGCTCCACTGGCGCTTCTTGACCAGACCCTGTGTCATCTCTAACACCACCTGCGCGATCACCGCGGCCACGCCGGACTGCATGCCGTTTAACATCCAACCCACATAGGGGTTGCTGCGGAATGCGGTGTAGCAGAGGGAGATCAGGGAGAGGATGGTGAAGGGCGGAATGATTGTGGCCAGCACCGAGGTGATGAGCCCGGGGATCTTGGCCAGCTGGTAGCCCACCACGATGGCCCCGTTGACTGCGATGGGGCCGGGGCAGGACTGGGCGATGGCCACCAGATCCAGCATCTCCTGGTCATCGATCCAGTGGTACTGGTCCACAAATTTCTTCTTCATCAGAGTGACAATCACATACCCGCCCCCGAATGTGAAGGTGCTCAGGTACAGATTGGAGATAAACAGCTTGCGCAAAAGTGTCCGGCGGTTCTCCGGATGCGCGGTTTGAATGGTTTCTTCGACAGACATGACAACTCCCACCTTTTCTTTTCACTGCCTATACTATAAAACTTGTAAATGCATATGTAAAATAGTATAATTATATAATATGTATAATAAAATCAATATAGATTGAGGGGAATGGATTATGACACTGCGGCATCTGCGCATCTTTCTGACCGTGTGCGACACCGGGAGCATGACCGGGGCGGCAAACCGGTTGTTTATGGCCCAGCCGTCGGTCAGCCTGGCGATCCGGGAGATGGAGGAATATTACGGGGTGAAGCTGTTCGACCGGATCTCCAAGAAGCTGTTTCTGACGGAGTCCGGGCGGAGGGTGTTAGAGTACGCCCGGCACATCATCGCGCTGTTGGACGAGATGGAGCAGGAGGTGAAAAACCCCGACATGAACGGCACGCTGCGCGTCGGGGCCAGCATCACCGTGGGCACCTTTTTGCTCCCAAAATATGTAAAAGAAATCGGGCGCCTGTACCCGGAGCTGCGGGTGGAGGCCAGGATCGAGAACTCCGGGAACATTGAGCAGTGCGTGCTGGACAATGAGATCGACATCGGGGTGATCGAGGGGATCGCCCACAGCGAGTTCATCGACAGCGAGTCGTTCCGCGGGGACCGGCTGACCTTCATCTGTCCGCCCGGACATCGGTTTGCGGGGCGGCGGGATGTGCAGCTGGGGGAGCTGCAGCGGGAGGACTTTATCCTGCGCGAGAAGGGGAGCGCGGGGCGGGAGATCTTCGACGGCCTTGCGGCGGCCCATGAGCTGGATATCCGGATCGCCTGGCAGAGCACCAGCAACCAGGCCATTATCCGCGGGGTCGCGGAAGGGTTTGGGATCTCCGTGCTGCCCGCGTTTTTGGTGACCGAGGGGATCGAAAAGGGGGAGATCGCAGAATTTTTTGTGGAGGAACTGCCCATGGAGCGAAAATTTTCGGTGATCTACCACAAAAATAAATTCCTGGCCCATGGGGCCAGGGAACTGATCCGGCTGTTTAAGGAGGGCGGGGAGCAGGCGGAAAGAAACGCGGCGATTTGACGGCCTGGACGGTGAGAAAATCGCCCGGGCTATGCCGTCAGCGCCTTCAGGCGCTTCACGTCGGTGATGGTCACAGTTCCGCGGGACAGGGAGACAAGCCCCTCCCGCTCGAAATATTTGAGCATCCGCGAGACCACCTCCCTGGCGCTTCCCAGGTTCTTGGCGATCTGGTCATGGGTGGCGGTGATGACCGCAGAGCCGCTGCGCCGCCGCTCGTCCTCCAGGTAGGAGGCCAGGCGCTTGTCGAAGCTGGAGAACAGGATCTGGCTGATGGCCCACATCACGTCGGAGAAGCGCTCCGCGGTCTGCTTGTAGATGAAGTTTTCCACGTAGATGTTGGACTCCATGAACCGGTGGATGCAGCTGGAGCGGGTGATCAGCACCTCGCTGGTCTCCGCGGCCTCCACGAAGATGTCGAAGGTGATCTCCGCCATGACACAGGAGGCGGAGAGGGTGCACAACTCGCCCGGACCGGCCCGAAACAGCGTCACCTCGCGCCCCTCATCGGACTGGATGTAGATGCGCAGCTCGCCGGAGAGCACTAAAAGCACGCCCAGGCACTCGTCACAGTCGCTGCGGATAAAGCTGCCCTTGTCGTAGCTGCGGATCCCGGAGCAGGCCGCGAGGGTGTGCTGTTCGTCGGCGCTCAAGCGCTCCCAGAACGGGTAATATTCTTTTAAAATTGGCACGATTGTTGTCATAGAGAGAAATCCTCCTTAATAATGGCCGCCCGCCGGATTACCGGGTGATCCGGTAACCGTTCTGCGCGAGAAGCGCCAGGGCGCGGTCGAAATCTTCCGACTTGGTCAGAATGTAGTCGGTGTTGAAGGTGGACACGGCGAAGATTCCGATCCGGTTCTCTGCCAGTATATTAGCGATGGGCGACAATATGCCGATCAGGGAGAAATCCAACACTCCCTGGATCCGAAACGCCCTCCAGCCGTCCTCGCGCTGAGTGGCGGAGGCGGGGACTCTGTCCGTGGGACAGACTAAGGACAGCTCCTCGTCCGTCCTTCCTAAAAAATAGTAGGGCGATGTGAAGTCCACCTGTGTGGAATCCGAAATCTGACACACGGTAAACGTTTCGCCGATCACATGCAATTCCATGATAATTGCTCCTTTACGCTTCTTTTTTCCAGAGTTCGAACCACTGGCGGATCACGGATACGTCCTGCTCGCATATGGCGGCGACCTCCTCGGCGGACATGCCTCTCTGGTACAGATTCTTTGCAGCGGTTCTGGAGGCCTCCAGGATACCCTCCTGGCGCCCGTCCTCAATCATTCCTCTGATTGCCTCACACATATTGACCTTTCCCTCCTCCGTCTGATAGGTATCTTTGATTGCCGCCAGCTCGTCGGAGCCGGTCAGCAGGGATATGACATCGTAAGCGTCCTCGTCCAGCGCCTCGAATACGGTGCGGTTTTCCTCCGTGTACACCTGCTCCGCGTCCTTGTCCCCGGCGCGCTGGATAAAGCCGAAGACCTGGCGCAGGTCCGTCTGAAAGCGGGACAGATCCCCGAAGCGGTGCAGCTCCAGCACATGGATGCGGTAGTTGTTGACAAACGGTTTTAGCTCCTCCGGAAGCCCGTCGTACTCCATCAGGCTGTGCAGGTCACGCGCGCCGTCCCATGGCTCTTTTCCGTAGTACAGGACAATGGTGAAGACCGGATGGATTCGGTCCTCCCGGGAGAAGCCGCTCAAAAATTCCGCCCCATCAAGGCCGCCCGCGCGTCGGTGTTCCCGGCGGATCCGGCGCATCTGCTCGTCATAACCGGCGGCATCCTCCACCATGACCCGGATGGGCATGGCATAGTGGACCTTGTCCTGATTTTCTAAGCCCACCAGCACGAAATCCATCCCTAAAACCACCTTGCGCACCAGATCCCGGTACTTCTGTACGGAAAAATATTCGCGGACCCGGTGGAAAACCCCGTGGACCGCTGCGCTTTTCTCCAGCACATCCTGGCTGCGAACCACCGGTTTGCCGTTAAACACAAAACCGTTGATCAGGTCCGCGTAGCGCGCCTCATCCTCAAAATAGCGGATCAGCGCAATGTCTTTCTTTCCCATTTTTCTTCCTTCCCGCAGTCCGCGCCAGGGCAGAAAATGGTCCGTTACACATATTATAAGGGCGTGCGGGCAGAATTGCAAGGCTGCGCGCTCTGTGGACCGGCTGGCGTGTCTGCTTTGTCGTGTGATGTTCCGGCGATATGCCGGGAGTTAAATATAGAAATGCAGTTGAGAACCGCAGTTGAGAATCGGGCGGGTCAGAGGCCGCCTGATATTCTGATGTCTATAAGAATAGCAGAAGAAGGGAGCTGGCGCAAGAGGAAACGGAGAAATTTGCAGGCAATTCGCAGGCAAAAAAAGCGGACCGGCGCTGTGGCGGGTAAATGCCGCCGCACTGCGTCTGTCCGCAAAATATTATTTGGAGCCTTCACCGGCTTTCGCCTTCGCCTTACAGATCATCTGCGTCATCGTGCCCATGGGGCAGTAGACGCACCAGGAGCGGGGCTTAAACAGGAGCATGGTGATGAGGCCAAGGATGGTGGAGGTGAGCATCACGCTGTAGAAGCCGAACGCGAACTGGGATACCCAGTGGGGGAGCCCGGTGACCAGGTAGGCCTGGTGCCAGGGGAGGCGGAAGGTCCACAGGAGCGTTACCACCTGCTTTAAATCCTTGGCGCCCTGAAACACCAGCACAGTGTTAAAGAGCATCTGACCGAACATGACCATAAAAAATGCAAGGAACCCGTACCGGAAGCCCTTGGAGCTCAGCCAGCGGGGCGCGGGCCGGCAGCCGGACAAGTGGAACCTGCCGCCGAGAAGCGTAAAGAGCTGGCCGCGGCCGCAGTAGCGGTTGCAGTAGGCCTTGCTTCCAGTGGCCAGGGAGATGGCGATGGGGGTGATGAAGCAGATGAGCCCCAGCCATGCGAATAAAATGTTGAAAAAACCCAGGATCAGGTAGGCGAGGGAGGCAATCCAGAGGTAGTCATACCACTTCTTTTTCATAGGACACCTCCATCGCAAACGGTTCTGGGGTGAAGCGTGATGATGCAGGCCGGGCATTCCTTCTCACATTTGCCGCAGCCCACACAGGCGGACGGGTCAACCGCCGCAAAGCAGCCGCTTACGATTCGCAGCGCCTTTCGGGGGCAGACCTTAAGACAGCAGCCGCAGGCGACACACCGCGCCTGATCGACTGCTGCCAGCCGCTTGGAGAGACCCGCCATATCAGCCGATCTGCTCCAGCATTTTGTTTAACTCAGCGCGGCTGATCACTCCGCTGTTCTGGAATACCAGCTTGCCGCCTTTAAAGAAGAGAAGGGTGGGGACGGTCATGATTTTAAACTGGTTGGCCAGATCCATTTCCTCATCGATGTCTACTTTGTAGAACTGTACGTTTGTCAGCTCATCGGCTGCTTTCTCGATAACCGGCGCCAGCATCTTGCAGGGGCCGCACCAGGTGGCGAAGAAATCCACCACTACAATTTTGTCCTGAGAATTTGTTTTTTCGTTAAAGTTTGCCTTGTTTAAATGTTCAAGTGTCATATGTTTATCCCTCCGAATGTATTGTTTGTTTGCTTTGTTGAGTTAAGGATATCATATCTGTAAGGGGATTTCTGTGATTAAGTCACGCAAGTTTACGAAAGCTTAAAGTTTTTTTAAATCAGGTATTAGAGGTATAAAAATTCGACATTCTATGCTATACTTATGCCTAAAGTGGGCAAATATGCAGAAATGAGGCAATGGAGACTGTTATGCCAGATTTGAAACAGCAGACGGAATATGCGATTACTGTCAATGATGTGACAAAGGTTTATCGGTTGTATGAGAAACCCATCGACCGTTTGAAGGAGTCGGTCAGCCCGACTCACAGGAATTACCACCGCGATTTTTACGCGCTGAACGGCCTGTCCTTTCAGGTGAAAAAGGGTGAGACGGTGGGGATTATCGGGACCAACGGTTCCGGAAAATCCACGATATTAAAGATTATCACCGGCGTTTTGACCCCGACCACGGGCGAGGTGAAGGTGGACGGAAAGATTTCCGCCCTGCTGGAGCTGGGAGCCGGGTTCAATATGGACTACACGGGAATTGAAAATATATATATGAACGGCACCATGATGGGCTACACCAAAAAGGAGATGGACCTAAAGCTCCAGGATATCCTGGACTTTGCGGAGATCGGGGATTTCGTGTACCAGCCGGTGAAGACCTATTCCAGCGGTATGTTTGTACGGCTGGCTTTTGCATTGGCGATCAATGTGGAGCCGGAAATCCTGATTGTGGACGAGGCGCTGTCCGTGGGAGACGTGTTCTTCCAGTCCAAGTGCTACCGCCGGATGGAGGAGATCCGCCAGAGCGGCACAACGATTCTGATGGTGACCCACGACATGGGGAGTATCATCAAATACTGCGACCGGGTGGTGCTGCTAAACAAGGGCGAGTTTATCGCCGAGGGCGCGCCGGGTCATATCGTGGATCTGTACAAGAAAATCCTGGCCGGCCAGCTGGATTCCCTCAAAGCGCAGCTGGAGCGCGAGCGGAGGGAGAAGGAGGCCGTGGCGGCCGACGCCGCCGCGCGCGAGAAAGACCGGGAAGGGGATCCTGCGGGCGAGGAAAGCAGCTCCGTGCAGTTGTCGGATTTTTCCGGCGGCATGGATCTGGACGGGAAGGGCCCGCAGCTGATGAAGGACCAGCTCACCATCAACTATGAGCGCACGGAGTACGGGGACGGCCGGGCGGAGATCTACGACCTGGGACTGATCGACGAGCGCGGGAACATCACCAACCTGCTGCTGAAGGGCGAGATGTTTACGATCCGGGAGCGGATCCGCTTTAACGCGGAGATCCAGTCGCCGATTTTCACGTACACGATCAAGGACAAGAAGGGAACTGAGCTGACGGGCACGAACACCATGTTTGAGGGCGCCGACATCAAGCCGGTGAAGCCGGGGGACGCCTACACCGTGGAGTTTACCCAGAAGATGACGCTCCAGGGCGGTGAGTACCTGCTGAGCATGAGCTGTACCGGCTTTGAGCACGGTGAGCATGTGGTCTACCACCGGCTTTACAATGTGACCAATATCACCGTGATCTCCAACAAGAACACGGTGGGTGTATACGACATGGAATCCCAGGTGAAGGCCGTAAAAGAGCCTTACAACGAACAAGCATAAAGAGGAAATCCGATGAGTGATGTCAGTTATGAAATCTTAGATTTGTTTGATCAATATGGGAGCAGCCCCGAGGGAATCTTTGCCGCGCTGGCGGCGGGAGGCCGCCCGGAGCTGCTGTTTGCCCTGTCTGGCCTGCGCCAGAACCTGCTGGAGTGGTATCCCTTCACCGGCGAGGAGCAGGTGCTTGAGCTGTACTCGGACTACGGAGCCCTGACCGGCCTTTTGGCGGAGCGGGCGGCCCACGTGACGGTCCTTTACGGCAGCGACGAGAACCTGGAGGTGAACCGCAGGCGAAACAGCGGACATGGAAACATCTCCTACGGGCTTGAGGACGGGGGCTCGCGGTTTGACCTGGTGGTGATTTGCGGCATCCGGCGGGGAACCACCGTGGAGGAGGCTGTGGAGCGCGGCTGCTCCTTCCTGGCGGAGGGCGGGACACTGATCCTGGCCTGTGAGAACAGTCTGGGCCTTCGGTACCTGGCCGGCGGCTCCCACGGGGAGGATCAGGCGGACTTTACCCGCGCGCGGGTTTTGCGGGCGTTTGCGGGCTGTGGGTTTGTGCAGACGGAGGTCTATTACCCCACGCCGGACTGGCAGCTGCCCGTGTCCATCTACTCCGACCGGTATCTCCCGGGCAAGGGGGAGCTGACGGAGGGACCCGCTTACGATGCCCCCAGGTACAGCTGCATGAACCAGGAGGCCGTCTTTGACCTGCTGGGGGAGGAGGGCGACTTCGGGCGTTTTTCAAATGCGTTTCTGGTGGTCGCCTCCAGGTCGGCGTCGGCGCGCCAGACGGTGTTTGCGAAGTACAACCGCACCAGGCGGGAGGAGTTTGCCATCCGCACCGCCATCGTGGAGGAAGGCGGGCAGCGCTTTGTGGAGAAGACCGCGCTCAATTCGGCGGGCAGCTGGCACATCCTGTCGTTCGAGAAGAAGTATGCGCAGCTCTGCGAGCTGAATCCAGGGATTCACATCCTGAAGCCGGAGTTTGGCGCGGACGGACGCTCGGTCCGGTTTGAATTTCTGACCGGTGTGACTCTGGCGGAGCAGCTGGGGAGACAGATCTGCGGCGGCTTCGCGCCGGTGGAGGCGATCGGCCGGGCCATGGATCGGGTGTTTGATATCCCCGAGGGACAGTTGGGGGACTTCCAGGTGACGCCGGAGTTCACCGAGGTGTTCGGTGCGGTGCCGGAGATCCATGACCGGGCGTACAAGGTGAGCAACATCGACGGGCTCTTCGAGAACCTGATGGATGTGGACGGGCAAATTTACTGCCTGGACTATGAGTGGGTGTTCGATTTCCCGGTTCCGGCCGGTTTTGTCCGGTATCGGAATCTGGCTTACTTCTATTATAAATACAGCAGTCTGATGATCTATCACTCTCTGGAGGAGTTCCTCGGGGAGTTTGGAGTCGGACGGGAGCTGGCGGACGTCTACGGGGCAATGGAGCGGGCGTTCCAGGCGTATGTCCACGGGGACAACGATCAGGGCTATCAGGCGAACTTCCGGCAGAAGGTCACCACCCTCGGGGAGTTGGCCAAGGCTGACGGGGAGCTGGCACGCGCCAGGGAGCGGATCAACCAGCTGCAGGCGGAGGTGGAGGAGAAAAATCTCCAGATCCGCAAGGAGCAGGAGGTCCAGCGCCTGACCAACAACCATGTGGCCAACCTGGAAGTGATGATCAAGGACCTGCGGCATGAGATTGACGAGCTGGGCAAGCTCGCCACCTACCTAAACCGCCATGAGGCCCTGATCTTTAAGGTGCGGCGGAAATTGGGGGCACAGGTGAACAAGGCATTCCCCAGGGGGACGAGAAAGCGCAAGGTGTTAAATTACTGCTTCAACACGGTAAAACACCCGGTGCGCTACGGAAAGCTCTACCTGACCGCGGAGGGGCGCAGGCAGATTGAGGGCGATTTCAAGATCGGCGAGGACTATCTGACCCACGGGAAGCTGCGGTTTAAGACCTACGATGAGGCGGCCGGGGAAAAGCCGCTTGTCTCCATCGTGATCCCCTGCTACAACCAGGTGCACTACACCTACGCCTGCCTGCAGTCCATCCTGGAGAACACCCAGGACGTGGCGTATGAGGTGATTATCGCGGACGACGTGTCAACGGACGCCACGGCGGAGTTGGGCCGGTTCGTGGAAGGGTTAGTGATTCGGCGCAACTCGGTGAACCAGGGATTTTTGAGAAACTGCAACCAGGCGGCTGAGGCGGCCCGGGGCAAATATATCATGTTCCTGAACAACGACACCAAGGTGACACCCGGCTGGCTGTCCTCCCTGGTGAATCTGATCGAGTCCGATCCAAGCATCGGCATGGTCGGCTCCAAGCTGGTGTACCCGGACGGACGGCTCCAGGAGGCCGGCGGGATCATCTGGAGCGACGGCTCCGGCTGGAACTACGGGCGGTTAGACAACCCGGACAAGGCGGAGTACAACTACGTGAAGGATGTGGACTATATCTCCGGCGCGGCCATTCTGCTGTCCGTAGAGCTGTGGAAGCAGATCGGCGGCTTTGACGAGCGCTTTGCGCCCGCCTACTGCGAGGACTCGGATTTGGCCTTTGAGGTGCGTAGGGCGGGGTACCGGGTGGTCTACCAGCCGCTCTCCAAGGTGATTCACTTCGAGGGAATCTCCAACGGCACGGATGTGAACGGGACGGGACTCAAGCGCTACCAGGTGGAGAACAGCCAAAAGCTAAAGGAAAAGTGGGCGGAGGAGTTTAAGGGGCAGTGCGTGAACGACGGAAATCCCAACCCGTTTCGGGCCAGGGAGCGCAGCCAGGGAAAGCCGGTGGTGCTGGTGGTGGACCACTATGTGCCCACCTTTGACCGGGATGCGGGCTCCAAGACCACTTTCCAGTACCTGAAAATGTTCTTAAAGAAGGGGTATGTGGTGAAGTTCCTGGGGGACAATTTCCTCCACGAGGAGCCATATTCCACCACCCTGCAGCAGATGGGGATTGAGATTTTGTACGGGGACGAGTACGCGGCCGGGATCTGGGACTGGCTGAAAAAGAACGGGGACCAGATCGATTTTGCGTACCTGAACCGGCCCCACATCGCCACGAAGTATGTGGACTTTATAAAAGATTACACCGATATCAAGGTGATTTACTACGGGCATGACCTGCACTTTTTGCGTTTGGGAAGAGAGTACGAGCTGACCAGGGATCTGAAGGTGAAGCGGGAGGCGGACTACTGGAAATCCGTGGAGCTGACCATGATGTACAAGGCCTCGGTTTCCTACTATCCCTCCTACGTGGAGGTGGACGCGGTCCATGCCATCGACGCCAGCATCCGGGTTAAGGCCATCACCGCCTACGTGTATGACACGTTCCTTGAGAATATCCAGGACGACTTCGCGCTGCGGGAGGGGCTGCTGTTTGTGGGCGGCTTCGCACACCCGCCGAATGCGGACGCGGTGCTCTGGTTTGCGCGGGAGGTGTTCCCGAAGATCCGTAAACAGCTTCCGGATGTGAAGTTTTACGTGGTCGGCTCCAAGGTCACCGAGGAGATCAAGGCCCTGGAGCAGCCGGATAACGGAATCGTCATCAAGGGCTTTGTCAGCGAGGAGGAGCTGGCCCGGCTGTACGCCACCTGCAAGGTGGTGGTCGTGCCGCTGCGGTACGGCGCCGGGGTCAAGGGCAAGGTGGTGGAGGCCATCTACAACGGAGCCCCCATCGTCACCACCCCCACCGGGGCCGAGGGAATCCCCTTCGTGGACCAGGTTTTAAAGATCGCCGACGGCGCCGAAGCCTTCGCTAAGGCCACCGTCTCCCTCTACCAGGACAACACCCGCTGCCGCCAGCTCTGCCATGGAACCCAGGATTATATCCGAAAATACTTCAGTCTGGACGGAGCCTGGAAGGTTGTGGAGGAAGACTTTTCGCGCAAGCAATGTTCGCGCAAGCAATGAGCCGTGCAAAGGTACGCTTGTGGGCGGCCGGAGGTGAGCTCGCTCGCCGCCGGCCGCCCGCGAGTGTACCTTTATGGGGCGAAGCCCGCGACTGAGAAAACGCGCAGCGTTTTCGAAGTTGCCACGGCGGACTCCCAAACAGGTAACCAATCATCACATCACACACAGGAGGATCACATACAATGCAGGCAATACTTCTGGCCGGCGGACTTGGCACGCGTCTTCGCAGTGTCGTGAGCGACCGTCCCAAGCCCATGGCCCTGATCGAGGGCAGGCCGTTCATGGAATATGTGACGCGTGAGCTGACGCGCCACGGCATCTCCGACATCATCTTCGCCGTGGGCTACAAGGGCACCATGGTGGAGGAGCACTTTGGGGACGGCCGAGCCTTCGGCTTTCACGCTTCCTACGCCTACGAGGAGACACTCCTAGGCACCGCCGGCGCCATCAAAAACGCAGGCAGCCTGATTACCGACGACCGCTTTTTCGTGCTGAACGCGGACACCTTCTACCAGATCGACTACACCCGCCTGGTCCATCTCCAGGACGCGCTCAGTCTGGACATGGCCCTGGTGCTGCGCGAGGTGCCAGATGTGTCCCGCTACGGCCAGGCCCTTCTGGACAGGGACGGCCGCCTCGCGGGCTTCAACGAGAAGACTGAGGAGGCCCGCCCCGGCACCATCAACGGCGGCATCTACCTGATGCGCCGCAGCCTGCTTGAGCAGATCCCGGAGGGAAAGGTCTCCCTTGAGAATGAGATGATCCCCCGGTGGCTTGAGGAGGGACGCCCCCTGGGCGGTTTTGTCAACGACGGATACTTCATCGATATCGGGATTTCCGAGGCATATTACAAGTTCCAGGAGGACGTGGCCGCAGGCATCGTCCGCTAGAGAGGAGAGAGGGTATGGTTATCAGAGGAAGAGCGCCGCTGCGCATAAGCTTTGGAGGCGGCGGCACGGATGTGGCTCCGTTCTGTGAGGAGCAGGGAGGGGCGATCATCGGCGGCACCATCAACAAATACGCGTACTGCTCCATCGTCCCGCGGGATGACGACGAGATCATCGTGCACTCCCTGGATTTCGACATGACAGTGAAGTACAACACCAACGAGAACTACGTGTACAACGGGAAGCTGGATTTGGTGACCGCGGCGTTAAAGGCCATGGACATCAAGCAGGGCTGCGAGGTGTACCTCCAGTGCGACGCGCCGCCAGGCTCCGGCCTGGGCACGTCCTCCACGGTGATGGTGGCCATGCTGACGGCCATGTCCCGCTGGAAGGGGACCATGCTGGACGCCTACGCCCTGGCGGATCTGGCCTACCAGGTGGAGCGGCTGGATCTAAAGATCGACGGCGGCTACCAGGACCAGTACGCGGCCACCTTCGGCGGCTTCAATTTTATCGAATTTCACGGGCGCAACAACGTGGTGGTGAACCCCCTGCGCATCAAGAAGGAAATTATCCACGAGCTCCAATACAATTTGCTGTTGTGCTACACCGGTAAGATCCATGTGTCGGCCAACATCATCAAGGACCAGGTGCAGAACTACGAGAAGAAGGACGCCTTCGAGGCCATGTGCGAGGTGAAGGCGCTGGCCTACGCCATGAAGGACGAGCTGCTTAAGGGAAATCTCCACAGCTTCGGAAAGCTCTTAGACTACGGCTGGGAGAGCAAGAAGCGCATGAGCAGCAAAATCTCCAACCCGGAGATCGACATGCTCTACGAGGAGGCCTTAAAGGCCGGAGCCCTGGGCGGAAAGCTTCTGGGCGCGGGCGGCGGCGGTTATCTTCTGATCTACTGCCCCTACAACGTGCGCCACAAGGTGGCGGAGCGGCTGGAGCGGATGGGCGGCCAGCTGACGGACTGGAATTTCGAGCTGCGCGGAGCCCAGAGCTGGGTGGCGGACGACAACCGCTGGCAGTACCGCCAGGTGAAGGTCCACATGCCCAACGGGGAGTACCGGTTTGACATTTGACGGGCGATGGCGCGAAGGAGTTTAGAGATGGACAAGGTTGTATTTCTGGACCGGGACGGGACGATCAACGAGGAGGTCAATTACCTGTACCGGCCGGAGGATTTTAAATTTCTGCCCGGCGTGCCGGAGGCCCTAAAATTGCTCTCGGATGCCGGCTACCGCCTGGTGGTGGTGACCAACCAGGCCGGGGTGGCCCGGGGCTACTACAGCGAGGAGGACGTGGTGAAGCTTCACGGCTATGTGAATGAGCTGCTCACGCCCTACGGAACCCGGATCAACGCGTTTTACTACTGCCCCCACCACCCGGTGCACGGGATCGGGCGCTATAAGACCGTGTGCACCTGCAGAAAGCCGGAGATCGGCCTGTTTGTAAAGGCGGAGTCGGACTTCCAGGTGGACAAGGCGGCCTCGTACATGATCGGGGACAAGCTGTTGGACGTGGAGGCCGGGAAGCGCTACGGCGTGACCTCCGTGCTGGTGGGCACCGGCTACGGCAGGGAGTGCCGGCTGGAGGCCGAACAGGGCGGAAAAAAGCCGGTCTACGATCACTATGCGGACACGCTCCCAGAGGCGGCCCGATGGATTTTACAGAGGGAAAAGGAGGAAGAATCCCATGAATGAGATGGAACAGCTGGATGTACTGATTGAGCGGTATCCGGTTTTGGCGGGAATCCGCGGCCAGGTACTGGCGGCCTACGAGATTATGCGGGAGTGCTATGAGGGCGGAGGAAAGCTCTTGGTGGCCGGAAACGGCGGCAGCAGCTCGGACAGCGAGCACATCGTGGGCGAGCTGATGAAGGGATTTATCAAGCGCCGCCCGGTGACGGAGGAGTTCGCGAAAGCCCTTGAGGCAGCGGACCCGGAGCGCGGGCCGGAGCTTGCGGCCAAGCTTCAGGGCGGCCTTCCCGCCATCGCGCTGACCGGCCATGCGGCCCTCTCCACCGCCTACCTAAATGATGTGGACGGCGATCTGATCTTTGCCCAGCAGCTCTACGGCTACGGTAAGCCGGGGGATGTGTTCCTTGGAATTTCCACATCCGGAAACTCCAGGAACGTGGTCTACGCCATGGCGGTGGCAAAGGCCAAGGGGTTAAAGACCATCGCCCTCACCGGGCGCGACGGCGGCATCATGGGGCGCACGGCGGACGTGGCGGTCATTGTGCCTGAGACGGAGACCTACAGGATCCAGGAGCTGCATCTGCCGGTGTACCATGCGCTGTGTCTGATGTTAGAGGAACATTTTTTCTAGAAGGAGCGAATGAATGGAACACAAGCACGTATTCGCCATCTGCGCGTATAAGGATTCACCGTATCTGGAGAGCTGTATCCGCTCCCTGAAGGGGCAGCGGGTTCAGTCCCCGGTCATTCTGTGCACCTCCACGCCCAGCCCTTACATCGACGGGCTGGCCGGGCGCTACGGGATACCGGTCTACGTGCGGGAGGGCGCCAGCAACATGCGGGACGACTGGAATTTCGCCTACCACATGGCGGACGGGGAACTGGTGACCATCGCCCACCAGGACGATATCTACCACAAGGACTACGCGGCGGAGCTTCTCCGCGCCTACGAGCGCTACCCGGACATGAGCATGTTCACCTCCGACTACGTGATCGTCAAGGACGGCAGGCTGATCGCGCACGACCGGATGCTCCTTGTGAAGCGGTTGCTGCGCCTGCCCCTTCGGATTCCGGCCTTAAACGACCGTCCGTGGGTGAAAAAGCTTCCGCTCATGTTCGGAAATCCCATCTGCTGCCCCGCCTCCACCTACCAGAAGCGGCTGCTGGGCGAACCGCTGTTTCTGGAGGACTACAAATTCGCGCTAGACTGGGCGAATCTGCTGGCGTTGGCCCAGCGGGAGGGCCGGTTTATCTGCGCAGAGCGCCCGCTTATGTACTACCGGGTGCATGACGGGGCGACTACCAAGCAGTGCATTGTGAACCATGACCGCTCCAGGGAAGAGGCAGAGATGTTCCGGCGCTTCTGGCCGGAGCCGGTGGTGCGGCTTCTGATGAGACACTATCAGGCCGCGTACGACGAGTATCAATAGGTGGTAGTGCTGAATGAGTAGACGGGAAAAATGGATTCTGGCGCTGACGGGCCTGCTGGTGCTGGTACTTTTGGGGACTCAGGGGATCGGCCTGTGGATCATGGGTCCCCTTCGCAAAATTCTTGTGGATAAAGCCACCGCGGCCATGCTGGCGGAGGTGGCGGCGGTCTTTCTCTGGAATCTCTGGTGCCTGCGCCGGACGGAAAAGCCAGGAATCCAGGTGTTTGGCTGCCTGGCCGGGATTCTGGTGTTCATCTGGTGCCACCGGGCGTTTACGCCCCTGGCGGTGACCGCGGCCTACGCGGGGGTTCTCCTGATGGCGGGGCGGCTGCTTTGCCGGCTGTTCGCGCGGGTGACCGGCGCCTCCTTAAGGCTTCCGGCCGCGGAGGCGGCGGGGATGGACCTGATTCTGGGCTGTGCGCTCTGGATTGTGCTGGTCTGTGCGGTCTCCCTCACCGGACATGGAGGGCTGCGCCTGTGGCGTCTCCTGGCCTTGGCGTTTGGTGGCTTTTGCCTGGGCTTTTTCCTCTGTGAGCGGCCCTGGAGGGCGCCCGGGCATGCGCTCCGGTCCCGCGCCTTCCTGCCGGAGACGAAGCTTCAGGCCGTGCTGGCGGCCTTCGCCCTGACCATGGTCATGGTGCAGGCCGGACGGTTAAACATCGCGTTGGACTACGATTCCCTCCACTACGGCCTGCGCAGCGCCTACGTGCTGGACAACGGCATGGGGATCTACGAGGACCTTGGGATGATCAACCTGGTGTACACCTACCCCAAGGGCTTGGAGGTGCTGGCACTCCCACTGTCCGGGACGCCCACCTACGGCTTTGTGCTGTCCCTGTCGTTCTGGGCCACTGTGGGGATTCTGCTCCTGACGGGACACATCGCGGGGCGCAGAGGTGGAAAAAACAGGAAATTCTGGGCCATGGCCATGATGGCGGCGGTGCCCGGGATCATGAACATGGCGGCCACCGCCAAGAGCGACAATGTGACGCTGCTGTTCCAGCTGCTGTTCTTCGATTTTGTCTGCTGCGCGCTGGGCGCGGCGGGGGAGAAGGAGGAGCGGCAGCCGTGGTTTCTCATGGGGCTCTCCGCCTATCTGATGACGCTGGTGTTAAAGCCCACCGCCATCGTGTTCTCCACCATCATGGCGGGCGTTTGTCTGTTCTGCCTGATCTGGCGCAGAAAGCTGCGCGTGCGGGCGGCCGGCTGGGGGTATCTCCTGCCAATTCTTCCGGCCGCCGCCGTGGCGGGGCTCTGGTACAGGACCTGGAAGCTGACGGGTGTGCCCGCCACCTCCATCTTCGCGGGCCTGTTCGAGAAGATCGGCTTTCAGGTCCGCCTGCCCTACTCGTTCACCCACGTGATCGGAAATCCCGCCAGCCTGAGCGCGGGGGAGAAGCTCGCCCGCCTGGCCAGAAGGCTGTGGGGCATGGCGGCCCTCCCCCTGGGGGAGGACATGGACCATGTGATTATCGCCTGGGGCACCGGGCTGATCGCGGTGCTGCTGTTTCTGTGGATTTGCTGGTTTTTCGCGTTTGTGAGAAAGGGCGGGCTGCGCCGGCCGACGGCTGGGAGGCCTGAGGCCCAATCGGCGAGGCCCATGGCTTCAGGCCCCGCGGCCCAACCGGCGAGCCCAGAAGCTGAGGACCAACCGGCCTGTCTGGCCGCGAATTCCGGCCAGTCCTTCTGCGAAGCGCTTTTGATCCCCACCCTGGGTCTCGCGTGCGTTTACAGCATCTACACCCTGTCCCAGGTGGACGGAAACTATTTTGTTCTGTTCTACGCGCTCCTGATCATCAGCGCGGCGGGGCTTGGGCGGCTGGGGACACGGCGGTCGGATCTGGAGCGGAATCTCTCCGGGCTGATCGTGCCGTTACTCATCGCCAACGTGTTTGTCACCTGCTGCACCAGCTGGGCGGGGACGCTGGGGTTCACCCCCATCGCGCTGCGGCACCTGGGATACTATGACCACAGGGCAGAGCGTGAGGCAAACCTTGAGGAGAGCGGCGCGGCCGCCCTCGCGGGGCTTTTAAACCCCAGAAGCCGCGTGGTGGCCTTCGGCGAGCACCCGCAGGTCCTTGAGCTGCCCTGCAGCGCGCAGAGCTACTACGACATCACCGGCAGCGGCGGAAATGTGTACCTGGTGAAAAAACTGGACTATTTTAAGTGGTATTTGGACATTTCCGGGACAGAATATATCTTTGCCGAGGGTGAGTACCTAAGGACCCACGACCGGGCGGGGGACATTATCCGATATATGATCGAGGACGGAAGCCTGACCGATCTGGTCTGTGAGGGGGACAACCTGCTGGGGCGCGTGAGCCTCGGCGGGCCGGACGGGGACGGGATCGTCTACGACCGGGAGCGGGTCTCGCGGCAGTTTGAGACAAACTTTTACGAATATCTGGGCCAAACGGACGGGAGATAAGACAGAAGGAGGCGGCATACGTGGAAAAAAAGCAGACCTTTAAGCATTCCATAGGATTTTCGCGCATGGAAAAGAAATACGAGTGGAAGGACCATGTGATCTTCATGGGGATCCTGTTAGCCCTGGCGATCTGGGTGAACCGGGGGATCGAGATCAAGGGACTCTACATGGACGACCTGTATTTCTGGTCCTGCTACGGGGAGCAGAGCTTTCTGCAGTACGTGTTTCCGGTGGGCAGCACGCGGTTCCGCTTCCTCTACTACCTGGCCGCCTGGCTGGAGATGGCCGTGGTGGGGAACCGGGTGGGGATGTTCGTCCCCATCAACATCCTCTTAAACGCGGCCCTGGCCTTTATGCTCTATAGCATCGGGCGCAGGTTAGCCAGGTCCAAGGGGATCGGCTTTCTCTGCGGCGCCATGTTTCTCGTCAGCCGCATGGCCTACTACCAGATCGGGCAGGTGCTGGGCCTGATGGAGACCATGGCCCTCTGGATGGCGATTCTGATTCTATGGTATCTGTACCGCTTCCTCAACGAGGAGGGGCAGGAGCGGCGCTACTACATCGCCTGCGGCTTGTACTTCGGAGTCTGCTTCGTGCACGAGCGCTACATGGCGCTCATCCCCCTGTTTTTCCTGGTGCTGATCTACCGGCGCTCCAAAAAGATCTGGGAGTGGATGGCCCCGGCGGCGTCCTTCCTGCTTGTGCAGCTGATCCGGGCGTTCACCATCGGCTCCGTGCTGCCCGCGGGCACCGGCGGAACCCAGGTGGCGGACACGTTAAATATTTCACAGGCGATCCGCTACGCGCTGAGCCAGGTCGCCTACGTGTTCGGCATAGGAGCGGGGCCGGAGCATTTAAACGGCTGTCCGTGGTCCGAGAGTCCCTGGCTGATCAAGGGACTTGTGATCCTGGCGGACCTGATGGTGGCTCTTTTAGTGATCGGCTTTCTGGTGCGGCTCTTCCGGATGAAGAAGGAGGAGAAGTTCCGTGCCCTAAAGAATGCCAGCCTGTTTGTGGTGTTCATTGCCATGTGCATCGCCTCCTCCAGCGTGACCATCCGTGTGGAGATGCGCTGGGTGTACGTCTCCCTGGCGGCTGCGCTGTTGTTTCTGGCGTGGATGTACGGCGTGCTGACGGAGGACGTGAAGCCGGAATTGTACCTCAAGCGGCTGTGGCCCTGGGGCGTGATTTTCGCCTGCTACGTGGTCCTCATGCTGCCGGCGGAGCTGTTTTACCGGGGGCATTACTCCAAGCTCTACCTCTGGCCGGACCAGCTGCGCTACAACTCCCTGGCGGAGGAGACCTACGGGAAATACGGGGATGATATCTTCGGGAAGACGATCTATATCATCGGCAAGCACTACGAGATCAGCGATTTCACGGCCAGAACCTTCTTCAAGGTCTTTGACCCGGAGCGAAAGGCCGAGGGGACGCGGGTGGTGTTCATCGACAGCATCCGGGAGTTCGGCCTGGTGACGGACAACATGCTGGTCCTCTGGGAGGACCCGGCGAACAACGCCTTCCGGGATGTGACCGGGTTTGTGCGGGAGCTTAAGCTGCGGGCGGAGTACGGCTATTATTCGGACGGCTGGATGGACGAGCACGCCGAGATCAGCGTTATGGCCGGAGCCACCGGAAACATTGATCTGGAGATCATGTACCCGGGCGTTCTTAAGGGCGGGGAGACGCTCACGATCACCCGGGAGGGCTGGCCGCCGGAGCGGATGGAGGTGCGCTCCAGCGTGATCCATACCAGCGTTCACGTGGATCCGTGGCAGACCGTAAAGCTTCAGTTCGACTATAATTTCTACATGCAGGACGCCCAGGAACAGCGCGGAATCGATCGGCTGGCCGCCATCGTGAACATAACGGCGAATTGACGGGCAATGGAAATGAGGAATATGAGACAGAGAAAAACAATCATCTACTGGCTGCTGCCGCTTCTCGGCACGCTGTTTGTCCTGTGGTATGTGAAAAGCGCCACCGCCGACGTGGTGTACTCGGACTACATCCGCCTGGTGAACAGCTATCTGCCGGATGTGTTTAACCCGGACAAGTTCTTTGTGCCGGACGTTTTGACCCGCATCCCGGTCAACTACCTGGCGCGGATCATCAACGTGGAGCTGTTCGGCTTCTCGATCACCTTCGAGCGGGTGCTGGGGGTCCTAAGCCTGGGGTTAGCCGGATTGGTATTCGGCGTCTACTGCCGGGAGCGGCGCCTGGGCGCGCTGTGGTTCGGCCTGGTGACCCTTGTCATGTTCAGCCTGAATAAGTGGGAGATGCTGACAAACGGCAGCGGCTGGGCACACTTTTTCGCCTTCGCGGGCTTTTACTACCACCAGTTGGTGCTGGACCGGGTCTGGGCGGGTGAGGAGCGACCGGGAGACCGGGTGAAGCTGTGCGTGCTCCCCTGGCTGATTATCCTGGGGGCGGCCGGGCCGTACTGCGCCAGCTACGCGGCCACGATGTTACTCACCTACGCGTTCTGTTTCCTTCGGGATTACTGGCGTAACGGCAGGAAAACGTGGGATCTGCGCTACGCCGTCTACGGGCTCTGCGCCCTGCTTCCCCTGCTTCTCTATATGCTGAGCAGCTCCTTCGCGGTGGAGGAGCACGCCGGGGCCACAGGCCGCTCCCTGGCCGCGATCCTGGGGGACCACCCGGACTTCCCGGTGCGCTTTCTGCTCAAATCCCTGGCCGGGATCCTGGTGGGAGGGGAGGAGTTGGAGCAGATGATCGGGGGCAGCGCCTCGGTGAACCGGGCGGTTTACCTTCTGGGGCTGTTCGTGGCGTGCGGGTACCTGGCCGCCTTCTGGCTGAATCTGCGCTTAAAGCTCTACGAGAAGACGATTTTTCCGCTGATGCTGCTGGTGTCCGGGTCCATGAACCACGTGCTGATCTTCCTCTCCCGATACATTTTTGAGCGGGAAAACTACGGCATGAGCTCCCGGTATGCGCTGCAGTTCCAGGTAGGAATTCTGGGGATCGTGCTGACCTTCGCGCTGGCGGCCCGGGCGGGGGAGGGCGCGGTGCGCCTGCGGCGGGCGGCCATCGCGCTGTTCTGCCTTGCAATCCTGGCGGGAAATGGTTATACTACCTATTGTGAACTGAAGAAGGCTCCCCACCGGGAGGACAATTTTGAGAAGATGGTCACTCTGGCCCCTCACATCGCCGAGCTTACGGACGAGGAGCTGGCCATTTACGAATACAACAAGGGTCGGGATAAGATTGAGCAGGCGTTCCGGATACTGGAGGAGAACCATTTAAACGTATTCCGGGACAGGTAAAGAACGGAGGACAAATACCATGAAGGTTGTAATTTTAGCGGGCGGGCTGGGCACCAGAATCAGCGAGGAGAGCCATTTAAAGCCGAAGCCCATGGTTGAGATCGGCGGCAAGCCCATCCTGTGGCACATCATGAAATACTACTCGGAGTTCGGGTTCCACGACTTCGTGATCTGCCTGGGATACAAGCAGTACGTGGTGAAGGAGTTCTTCGCGGACTACTTCCTGCACACCTCGGACGTGACCTTTGACCTTGCAAACAACAAGATGGAGGTCCACAACAACTATTCCGAGCCCTGGAAGGTGACGCTGGTGGACACCGGCCTTTACACCATGACCGGCGGCCGCGTGAAGCGGATCCAGCCCTTTATCGGGGACGAACCGTTCATGCTGACCTACGGCGACGGCGTCAGCACCGTGGATTTAAACAAGCTGGTGGAGTTCCACAAGTCCCACGGCAAGGTGGCGACCATCACCACCGTGAACCTGGGGCAGATGAAGGGCGTTCTGGACATCGACGGGGACAACACCGTGCTCTCCTTCCGCGAGAAGGACGACAACGACGGCGCGCTGATCAACGGCGGTTTTATGGTCATGAACCCCGAGGTGTTCGACTATCTGGAGGACGACACCACCGTGTTCGAGAAGGAGCCCATGCAGCGGCTGGCCGCGGAGGGACAGCTAAAGTCCTTCTACCACGGCGGCTTCTGGCAGTGTATGGATACCCAGCGGGAGATGAAGAAGCTGGAGGAAATGTGGCAGTCCGGCAAGGCGCCATGGAAGATCTGGAAGGATTGAGTGTATGGATTGGAATGAATTGGAAAAGTTTTATAGTGGGAAGCGTGTGCTGGTCACCGGCCACACGGGCTTTAAGGGCTCCTGGCTGTGCCGCATGCTGACGTTAGCCGGGGCCAAGGTCACCGGCTACGCCTTAAATCCGCCCACGGACCCCAGCCTGTTTGAGATCGCGGGCCTGGAGGACACCATGGACAGCGTGATCGGGGACGTGCGCGACTTAGCGCACCTAAGCCAGGTGTTCGAGGCGGCAAAGCCCCAGGTGGTGTTCCATCTGGCGGCCCAGCCCATCGTCAGGGACTCCTACAAGGACCCGGTGTACACCTACGAGACCAACGTGATGGGCACGGTAAACGTGCTGGAGTGCGTGCGCCGGACCGAGAGCGTCCGCTCCTTCTTAAATGTGACCACGGACAAGGTCTACGAGAACAAGGAGTGGGAGTACGGCTACCGGGAGTGCGATCCCCTGGACGGCTATGACCCCTACTCCAACAGCAAGTCCTGCTCCGAGCTGGTGACCCACAGCTACCAGAAGTCCTTCTTTGAGGATGGTCGCTGCAGCATCTCCACCGCCCGGGCCGGGAACGTGATCGGCGGCGGCGATTTCGCCAACGACCGGATTATCCCGGACTGCATCCGCGCGGCGGGCTGCGGTAAGGAGATTGTGGTGAGAAATCCCCACTCCACCCGCCCCTACCAGCTGGTGCTTGAGCCCCTGGCCGTGTACATGGCCGTGGCCATGCGCCAGTGGGAGAATCAGGCGTTTGCCGGGTACTTCAATGTGGGGCCGGACGACAAGGACTGCGTGACCACCGGGGAGTTGGTGAACCTGTTCTGCGCGGCCTGGGGCGAGGGCGCAGCCTGGGTGGACCGCTATGACGGCGGCCCCCACGAGGCCAATTTCCTCAAGCTGGACTGCTCCAAGGTGAAGCGCGCCCTGGGCTGGCAGCCCCGCTACGGGGTCAGGGAAGCGGTGGAGAAGACCGTGGAGTGGTCCAAGGCGTATCTGAACGGCGAGGACATGCTGGAGGTGACGGACCGGCAGATCCGGGAGTTTTTTGGCTGAGGCGAGGCGCGGCCGAATCATTCGACAATGACAAGGAGAATTTGAGATCTATGTTTGAAAATAAAACCGAGACAGAAGCAAGAGAACAGATCCTTAATCTGGTGTCCGAGTACTGCGACACCTTCCACAACCGGAAAAAGCCCTTTGAGGAGGGGGACCGGATCCCCTACGCCTCCAGGGTTTACGACCACTCGGAGATGGTGAACCTGGTGGACAGCGCCTTAGAGTTCTGGCTGACCTCCGGCCGCTACACCGACGAGTTTGAGGCAAAGCTGGCAAAATACCTGGGCGTGCGCTACTGCGCGCTGGTGAACTCCGGCTCCTCCGCCAACCTGATCGCCTTTATGGCGCTGACCTCCCCGCTCCTGGGCGAGCGCAGGGTGAACCGGGGCGACGAGGTGATCACGGTGGCCTGCGGCTTCCCCACCACGGTGAACCCCATGATCCAGTACGGCGCGGTGCCGGTGTTCGTGGATCTGACCATCCCCCAGTACAACATCGACGTGACCAAGCTGGAGGAGGCCCGCAGCGAAAAGACGAAGGCCGTGATGATCGCCCACACCCTGGGAAATCCCTACGATCTGGCCGCGGTGAAGGCCTTCTGCGACAAGTACAATCTGTGGCTGGTGGAGGACAACTGTGACGCCCTGGGAAGCCGCTACACCATGACCGTGGACGGAGAGGAAGTGACGAAGCTCACCGGAACCGTGGGCGACATCGGCACCTCCAGCTTCTACCCGCCTCACCACATGACCATGGGCGAGGGCGGCGCCGTGTACACGGACAACCCGCTGTTAAACAAGATCATCCACTCCTTCCGCGACTGGGGCCGCGACTGCGTCTGCCCGTCCGGAAAGGACAACACCTGCAACCACCGCTTTGACCGCCAGTACGGGGAGCTGCCGCTGGGCTACGACCACAAGTACGTGTACTCCCACTTCGGCTACAACCTAAAGGCCACGGATTTGCAGGCCGCCATCGGCTGCGCCCAGATCGAGAAATTCCCGGCCTTCGTGGAGCGCCGCAGACACAATTTCGACCGCCTGAAGGCGGGGCTTGCCGGGACGGAGGAACACTACATCCTGCCGGAGCCCTGCCCAAATTCCCGCCCCAGCTGGTTCGGCTTCCTCATCACCTGCAAGGAGGGCACGGACCGCAACAAGGTGGTACAGTATGTGGAGAGCCACGGCGTTCAGACCCGTATGCTCTTTGCCGGAAACTTAACCAAGCATCCCTGCTTCGACGAGATGCGCGCGTCCGGCAAGGGGTACCGGATCGTTGGAAGTCTTGAGAACACGGACCGGATCATGGCCGACACCTTCTGGGTGGGCGTGTACCCGGGCATGACCGACGAGATGATCGACTACATGGCAAAGACCATCCGCGAGGCGGCCGAGCAGTAGAAGGAGGAGAGAGATGGCAGTTACCTATGACATGAGTGGCGTCCACGGCGCCAGCCTGCGCATCTTAAAGGAGATCGACCGGATCTGCCGCAAGTACAAAATCCGCTACTGCCTGGACGCGGGGACGTTAATCGGGGCGGTGCGCCACCATGGGTTCATCCCCTGGGACGACGACGCGGATGTGGCGTTCACCAGGAGCCAGTACGAGGCGTTCCGCAAGGTGGCGGCGCGGGAGCTCCCGCCGGAGATGGAGCTTCTGGACCCGGACGCATACCGGGGTGGAAAAGCGTTCTACGACTTCACGCCGCGGATTATCTATAAAAACAGCCGGTGCCATCCGGACTCGCCGGAGATGGCGTTCTACGGCGGAAAGCTGAACCACGTGTGGGTGGATTTATTCATCACCGACCGGCTTCCGAAGAGCAAGGCCGGCATGTGCGTTACCAGGCTGCTGCAGAAGGCGATCTACGGCATGGCCATGGGGCACCGCTACCGCCTGGACTATGAAAAGTACAGCCCGCTCCACAAGCTTTTTGTGGGCGTTCTGGCCACAGTCGGGCGCTTTATCCCCCTGAAGGCCATCTTCGCCATGCAGCGGGCTTTGTCCTTAAAGGACCGGCACAGCAAGGGCAGCCTGCGCTACTACAGCAACTACCAGCCGGACTATCTCTACGTCACCGTGGAGCGGGCCTGGTGCGATGAGGTGGTGGACATGCCCTTCGAGGACACGGTGCTGATGGTGCCGAAGGGATGGCATGAGGTGCTGACGGAGGTGTACGGGGACTACATGCAGCTGCCGCCGGAGGACAAGCGGGTGCCCACCCACTCCACCCAGGAGATCAAGGTCGATCTGTAGGCGGCCGATTACAGCAGACGAAAGGACATAACAGGGTTTCATGGACAGAAAAGTATCGGTTGTGGTATCCGTTTACAATGAGGAGAAGGCACTGGAAGAATTTTACAGAGAGACGGCGAAGGTCTTAAAGTCCCTCAGCTGGGACTATGAGCTGCTGTTCGTCAACGACGGCAGCGGGGACGCCAGCCTGCAGGTTCTGGAGGGGCTGGCGGCAGAGGATCCGTGTGTGAAGCTTGTCAGCTTCTCCAGAAACTTCGGCCATGAGGCGGCCATGATCGCGGGCCTGGACTACAGCAGCGGGGACGCGGTGATCTGCATGGACGCGGACCTGCAGCACCCGCCGGAGTGCATTTCCCAGATCCTGGAAAAAATGGAGGAGGGCTACGAGGTCGTGAACATGGTCCGCACCAAGAACAGGACCGCGGGCCTGGTGAAAAACGTCACCTCCTCCGGCTTCTACTGGGTGATCAACCACATCTCGGACGTGCACTTTGAGCCCAACGCCTCGGACTTCTTCGCGGTCAGCCGCCACGTGGCCCAGGTGCTTAAGGACAGCTACCGGGAGAAGGTGCGCTTCCTCAGGGGGTACGTGCAGAACGTGGGCTTTAAGAAGACCACCATCGAGTACGAGGCCAGAGCCCGGGTGGCGGGGGAGAGCAAGTACAGCCTGAAGAAGCTGTTCGCGTTCTCCATTAACACCATCCTCTGTTTCTCCAACATGCCGTTAAAGCTTGGAATCTACGCGGGAATTTTTTCCGCCCTCTTAGGGATTGCGGTGATGGTGTACACCCTCTTTACCCGCCAGGGTGCGCCCAGCGGCTACGCGACCATCGTGGTCCTGATCTGCTTTATGTTCGCCATGATGTTTGTGATCATCGGCATCATCGGGGAGTACATCGCCATCCTGTTCATGGAACTAAAGGACCGGCCGGTGTACATTGTGGAGCGGACGAGGAACCTGGAGCAGAAATCTTAAGAAATCCGGACAGCGGCTTTATAGAAATTTAATGGGCCGTTGCTTGACATTGACTGGAAACTATGGTAAAAACTTAAAAGTAAGTATGAAAAAGCAGAATGTTCATCTTTCTGCTTTTTTGTTCGCTGGAAGATGACAAGTTGTCACAATGCGGACAATTACTGCCACACAAAGGATAAAAGGGGGATGCGGATATGCCGACCCAGCGTTTTTTTAATTTGAAGGAGGAAAAGCGCCATTCCATCATGAAGGCCGCGGTGCACGAGTTTTCCCGCGTGCCCTACTCCGCAGCCTCGATCAACCAGATTATCAAGGAGGCGGACATCTCCAGGGGGAGCTTTTACACCTACTTTGAGGATAAGGACGACCTGATGAGCTACCTGGTCAGCGGGTTTAGGGAGCGGTGCAGGGAGCGGGTGTACGCCCAGCTGGAAGCCCAGAACGGGGACCTCTTTGAGACGGCCCTGGCGCTGTTGGACCAGGCTTTGCGGGTGGGAAAGAGCTGCCGGGGAGCGGAGCTTTACCGGAACGCCCTGACGGATTTAAATATGGTGACCCAGAACCAGCTGTTCGGGGTGAAGGCGTTTTTGTACGACGATGAGGTTTATCGGGGGTTCGTGAGCGGACTGTACGCGCGCATCGACCGCCGGAGATTTCCGATCGAGAGTGAGGAGAAGCTGGCCTGCCTGGTGGAGATGATGGTGGTGATGACCGTCAAGACCATCTCCATGTTCTACATGGGGGTGGCGGACCGGGATCGCCTGATGGAGGTTACACGCAGACAGATTTACATATTGAAGAACGGCGCACTGAAGCCGGAATGTGAAGGAGAGCAGCTATGAAAAAATGTGACAAACGGCCCGCCGCCCGCCGCGGCCTTGTGGTTTTGACCGCCTGCGTTCTCGCGGGCGTTACGCCGGTGACCGCCCTTGCGGCCAAGCGGCCCAACGACAATCTTTCCGATGTGGAGGCGCCCAGGCCCGACATCGATAAGGATTTGAGCCCGGAGTTCGCCTACTCCCAGGACAAATGGGCGGCCCTCAGGGACAATGTGATGGAGTACGGCGAGCTGGCCGATTTAATCCACGAGTACAACCCCACGGTGCGCAGCAACCGGGAGGCGTACAATGACATGAAGAACAAGGACTTAAACGATGTGTACCAGGAAGCCATGGACGCGGCCCAGGACCTGTGGGATCTGGCCGGGGACAGCGACGACGATTTCTCCCGGGCACAGCTCAACATGCAGGGCAACACTCTGGCACAGTCCGCGGACAACAACTATGAGGACCCGGAGATGCAGAAGATCAGCTACGACCAGGCGGAGGCCGTGCTGGTTACCCAGGCGCAGCAGCTGATGGTCACCTACCAGCAGTCCGGGTACACCATGGAGAACCTAAACCGGGCAAAGGACCTGCTCAACACCCAGTACGAGGCTGCGAAGGCCCGCCAGTCCGTGGGCGCTGCCACGGCCGTGGATGTGTTAAACGCCCAGAAGAGCGTCCAGGACCAGGAGGCGGCCATCCTCTCGACCCAGAAGTCCATCGACAACGTTCACCGGACCCTGTGCCTGATGCTTGGCTGGTCCGCGGACGCGCAGCCGGAGATTCTTCCGGTTCCGGAGCCGGATCTGGCGCGGATCGACGGGATGAACCCGGACGCCGATTTAGAGACGGCCATCGCCAACAACTACACCATCCGCTACAACGAGAAAAAGCTGGGGAACCTCACCTCCGACCGCCTGATCGAGTCCACCAAGGCCACGATCCAGAGCACGAAGAACAGTGTGGTAAGCGGCTTAAAGGCCCAGTACAACACCGTGCTTACCGCCCGGGACTCTCTGGCCACGGCCCAGGCGCAGCTTGCGTCCTCCAAGGCGGATTTGGACACCATGGCGGCAAAGCTGGCGGTGGGATCCGCCACAAGCCTTCAGTACCAGAGCGCGGAGAACGCCTATGTGACAGCGAAGAATTCGGTTGAGACCGCGAAGCTTCAGCTGTTTCTTGCCATGGAAAACTACGACTGGATCGTAAAAGGTCTTGTCTCATCCAACTGATGTGAGGAGTGAGCGCGATGATGATGATCAGACATAAAAGACTTAGAAGGCTCTGCCTGGCCGGGATGGCCGCCGTGATCTCGGCGGGCGCAGCGTTTCCGGCCCTCGCTGCGGACGCCTGGGCGCCCGGGGAGGACTACGGGCAGTTCCTGGAGCGGCTCTGCGATAACCGCATCGAGTACGACGAGCTGGCGGACCTGATGAAAAATTTCTACGGCCCCATAAAGAGCGGCTACAACATGATCGACGGCGTCAAGGGGGATATGGCGGACATGGCCATGCAGATGCGTGTGCAGGCCGACGACCTGGTGAACGACGTGGACGGCTACCGGGATATCAAGAAGGATAATCCCCAGATGAGCGCGGCCATGAACCAGGCCATCGCCGGAACCAGAGCCGGGATCAAGCAGCTGCGAAATGGTGCCAAGAAGATTGAGGATAAGCTGGACTCTGTAGATTCCCAGAAAAAGGGAATCGATCGGTCCGTGAACACGGCGGTGCGCGGCTTAGAGTTCGCTATCAACCAGTACCAGCAGCTTTTGTCCCGGCGCGCGCTGGCGGCGAAGGCCGTGGAGCTGTCCCAGGCGGCCTGGAATCTGCAGCAGACCATGCAGGCCCAGGGCCTCGCGGTGGACAGCGGCATCCTGTCCGCGGCGGCGCAGCTCTCCTCCGCCAGACAGCAGTTAGACAGCCTGGACGCGGGCATCGAGTCGGTGTACAACACCATCTGCGAGCTGACCGGCTACGATGTGACAAGCGCGCACCCGGAGATCGGCCCGGTCCCCCACGCGGACCCCTCGGCCATCGCCTCCATCGATGTGGCGGCGGACAAGGACAAGGCGGCCATCAACAACTACAATATGATCACGATGCGGCAGAGCGGCGGGAGCAAGACGATGTTGGAGACCCAGCTGATGAAGAGCACCACCGAGACCCGCAACAAGATCCGAAACGTGGAGTACGGCGAGGAGCAGGTGCGCTCCAACATCCAGACCCTGTACGACTCCATCCTGGAGGCCAAGGCCAAGTTTGATTCCGCCTCCACCGCCTGGCAGAGCGCACAGATTTCCTGGGACGCGGCGCAGATCCAGCGCCAGAACGGACTGATAAGCGACATCCAGTATATGCAGGCGGAGGTGGGATACCTTACGGCCAAGTCCGGCTACGAATGCGCGGATTTGACGCTCCAGCAGGCGCTGCGCGACTATGAGTGGGCCGTCAAGGGCGTGAGTGTGACGCCGGCCGCATAAATGTTACGTTTGTTCCCGATTTTGCAGAATATTCAGAAGATGTAACCTTCGAATTGCAGAATCGGGAATTTTTATATTATTTTTATACAAATGCCAGAATAAAGCTGCAAAAGAGGTGAGTTGTCTCTTGCATTTAGCTGGAAAAAATGTTATTATTTTTTTACAGGGGATATAAAATGATTTACAAGGAGGTTCGTGGTTTACTGTTTAATGGTTCTGTTTTTGGAATTGGGGTGATTCTATGTTGATGCGACAAGTTGACCTTCGTGCCATGGCCCCCAGGCCTATGCCGATTTCTTATCTGATTCAGACCGCTAATCAATTTCACTGCGATATCTATGTAATGAACAACGCAGGATCCGCCAACGTGAAGAATTACGATGAGATTAAGAAGTTCAGAATGTGCGGCGGCCCCCTGACATTTTACTTTAAGGGAAGTGATGAGGGAGCAGCGGGCGATCGGATCCAGAGTATTTTCACGTCAGGATGAAAAAGAGAGGGAAAAAGGACATGCATTTAAAATGCTAAAGGAGAGCCGTAGGTGACGATGGCTCTCCTTTTCTGTGCGCAAAATTTTCTATTTTTCCGGCCTGGAGGCCGTCTCCTCGTCCAGGTACTGCCTGGCGTCCTTAAAAAAGCTCCACACGATCAACAGAATAATGAACCCGATGGGGAAGGCGGCGATGATGGACACCGTCTGCAGGTTTGTCATGGAGTTCTTCGCGAAGATTAACGCGATGGGAAGCAGCATGAGCACCACGGCCCAGAACAGCTTCACCCGCTTATCCGGCTCCTCCCCGGCCTCCAGGGACTTGTAGGAGTAGGAGGCCGCCACCATGGTGAGGGCGTCGAAGGAGGTGGCGTAGAAGGCGATCATGGTGACGGCCAGCAAAATCAGCCCCAGCTTGGCGAGGGGCAGCGTGCCCAGCACCGCGAGGATGGTCTGGTATAGGTCCTGGGTCTTGGCGTAGAGGCCCATCAGGTCCAGCTTCCCGTGCATCTGGAGGCTCAGGCCGTAGTTTCCCAGGATGATGAACGAGGTGAAGGTGCCGGCCAGCCCGAAGAAGTAGCCGCCGAGCACGGTCTGGCGGATGGTGCGGCCCCTGCTGATGGTGCCGATGAAGAACGGCGTGGCCACGCACCAGACCATCCAGTAGGCCCAGTAGAAGATCGTCCAGTTCTGGGGGAAGGAGGAGGTGCGCAGGGCGTCCGTCCAGGTGGATAGGGCGATGAAGTTCTGGGCCAGGTTTCCGACGGCGGTGAGGCCGGTCTCCACGATGTAGCGCATCTGGCCGCCCCCGAGGAACACGTAGGCTAAGAGGCCGAAGAACAGATACACGCAGGAGGCGGCCAGCTTGGCGATTCCCTCCATGCCGAAGTACACGGCCAGGGTGTAAACCACACAGATGATCACCAGGATGGCGATGGTCATGAGGTTGCTCTCCGGGATCCCGAACACCTGGCTGATGGCCATGGACAGAAGCGGCGTGGCAAGCGAGAAGGTGGTGGCGGTTCCGGCTAACAGCGCGAAGACCGCGGTCAGGTCGATCACCTTGCCCCAGGGGCCGTCCACGCGCTTTCCGAGGAGCGGGCGGCAGGCCTCGGAGTATTTCTGCTTGCTGCGGCGGCGCACATGGATCATGAACCCGAAGGATACGGCCAGGATCATGTAGAAGCTCCAGGGGATGGGGCCCCAGTGGAACAGGGGGTAGGTGCTGGCCCAGTCCTGCATGGAGCCCATGTCCGCAATGTGGGGCTCCCCGGCGTAGAGCATCCACTCGCAGAGGGAGTAGAACAGGATGTCGGCCGCCAGACCGGCGGTGAACATCATGGAGCCCCAGCTGAATGCCGAGTACTGCGGACGCTCCGTATTTCCCAGGCGGATTTTTCCGTAGCGGGAGAATGCCATGTAGAGGGAGCAGATGAAGGCGCCTAAGCCAAGGATCAGGTAGTAGCTGCCGAACTGGTCCCCCAGAAAGAAGCGGATGGAGTCCAGGGCTTTTGTGGAGGACTCCGGCAGCGCCATGAACAGGGCGCACAGCAATAGGATGCAGATAAAGGGCACGACGGTGACAATCCAGTCCAGCTGCCGTTTGATGGCGCCGGGCTTTGGGGAAATCTGGTCAGAATTCATAGCGGTAGGTCCTCCTCGGTGAATCAGTCTTTGACTGCTCGGTGTTCAAAAAAAGTAAAAACAAAATGATATTGAACATATTACCACCGGGGCATGGAAAAATCAAGAGGCAATTGCAATTTTAACAAGAATAACAATAATTTTGTAAGAAAAAAAGGCTGTTAAATTCAAGGATTGTCCGCTATAATAGTACCGTTGACGATAAAGGAGGATTGGATAAAATGAGACATTTCAGAAAATTATCCGCGCTGTTTCTGCTGTGCGCGGCGATTCTTTGTGGCTGTACACAGAGCAATATTGTAACCCCGGACGGCGTTCAGGAAGGGCCTGCGGTGCCCGATCTGGAGACACATGCGAACGTGGAGATCGACTGGAACGAGGTGCGCGAGGCGCTGCGCGAAGAGTTTATCGATCCCTACGGAACGTTTGCGGATTACGTGCTGGATATCGATGTGAAGTACGACGACGCCAGCAAGACCGTGACCATTCTGCTGCCTGTGACGCCCAATACCACCGGGGAGATCGCGGTGGCCTACGGGGAAGCGGTGTTAAAGGTGTGCGGCGATGAGCTGGCAACGCAGGACTTCAACTACACAGGCTCCGAACAGGACAAGCTGTATTATGGAAGCTATTTTGACGACCACAACGTGCTGGTGCAGGTGTTCCCCTACGGCACCCAGGACGACGTGAGCACCTACTACGTGAACGACACCATGAAGGCAGGCGAGCAGAGAGCGCTGGTTGCACAGGCGCAGTAAGAAATCCCGATAATTAAGAGAGAAAGAGATGGACTTGAATATGAGACGAGATTCCTACTGGAAGCACGCGGCGGTGTGCGTGGCGGCGCTGACATTTTTGCTGGCCGGAGCAGGCCGGGTGGACAGCTATGCCATGCAGGATAACAGCTACCGGGCCCAGGCCCAGGTGCTCACGTCCCCCGACAAGGTGATCATCACGGATGACCACGAGGCGGGAAACGGGGCAGCGGCGGGCACGGGAAACGGCGCAACCGGGGAGGCGAAGATTGAGCAGGTGGGCGCGGACGGACGCGTTCAGGGCGGCCAGGCGGCGCAGGGCCAGACAGGGCAGGCAGGCGGCCAGGGCCAGGCAGGCGGTCAGGGGCAGGCTCAGACCCAGGTGCCCCAGACCACACAGCCGGCCCCGGTGACGGCGGCCATCGGCTCCGTGAACACACCGGTGACGGATTCCTCCTCCCTGTTCGGCGCGGGCAGGCTGACCATGCTGGCCAACCACGACACCGCCGCCCAGCAGCTGGCGGTGATTATCGAGAACGGCGAGGGCGGACTGATCGTGGTGGACGGCGGCTGGACCGACAACGCGGACTACGTGCTAAACCAGATCAAGCAGAAGGGCGGGCACGTGGCAGCGTGGCTGATCACCCACCCGGACAGCGACCACGCGGGCGCGCTGGCGGACATTCTCTACAAGCACAGCGGCGAGATCACCATCGACGGGATCTACTACTCCTTCCTGGAGGACAGCTGGTACCAGCAGAAGGATCCCAATGTGGCGAACATGGTGAACTACCTGAAGGGCGCGTTCGCGCAGATCCCCCAGGAAAAGCTGCACGGAAATATCGTCTCCGGCCAGGTGATCGAGGCGGGACCCGCCAGGATCCAGGTGCTCAACCAGGCATACCGGATGAACAGCGACTTTGTGAACAACAGCAGCGTAGCCTACATGGTATCCCTCAACGGAACCAACGTGGTGTTCTTGGGCGATTTGGCGCTGGCAGGCGGAAACCAGCTGCTCTCCGACGTGGACCTGCGCGCCCTGGACTGCGATATCGTGCAGATGTCCCACCATGGCCAGAACGGCGTTGGCTACGAGGTGTACAAGGCGCTGAAGCCGGAGATTTGCCTCTGGCCCACTCCCCAGTGGCTGTGGGACAATGACAACGGTGGCGGGGGCGGAAGCGGAAGCTGGACTACCCAGGAGACAAAGAACTGGACGGTTCGCCTCGGCGTGAAGGCCAACTATTGCGTAAAGGACGGCGACCAGGTGATCGAGTAGGGCGCTTAAAAAAGGATATCCCACAGGGCTTCGGCCCGGGGATATCCTTTTTTTGCGCCTGGCGGTCATTTGCCGGAGAAGTGGGGGAATAAATCCAGCTGCTCATGGGGAGAGGCAAACTCCCGGCGGATGAGCGTCAGAAGGGTGTTCTCCGCCTCGCTGATCGTGGCATCCCGCCGGAAGATGGCGCAGACGGTCCAGCCGACGCCGCGGCCGGAGAGGGAGTAGGTTTTCAGGTGGGGCGCATGGGCGGACTGGCGGATGACATTCTGGGGGAGAATGGCCACGCCCAGCCCGGCCGCCGCCAGACTGTACAGCGCGTTGTTGGCGTCCAGCCTGCGAACGCTGGGCGGCACGATGTCGTAGTACTCGAAGAGCTTTTGCAGCATCTTGCCCAGGCCGGAGCGGGCGTTTGGGAGCAGCAGCGGCAGCTCGGACAGCGCCTCCAGGCGGAGCACCTGGTGATTTTCAGCAAGCAGGTGCCGGGGCTGCACCACGCCCTCCGCGGCCGCGGCCAAAAGCTCCTCCGTGTACAGGCCCTCGTAGCGGAAGCGGGGGTCCTGATCCACCTTGGTGAGTATACACAGATCCAGCTCCCCCCGGGCGAGCCGTTCCATCAGCTCCTCAGCGCTGGTGCTGTAGTAGTCCAGCTGGATGTGGGGGTAGAGGCTCTCATACTCCCGGAGAATCCGCGGCAGGATCTGGGCGGAGCGGTTGTGCGGGATTCCGATGTGCAGCTTCCCCGCGGCCTGGCGGGACACGTCGAGGCAGACCTTCTCCAAGTCGCGGCGGAGCCGCTTCATCTCCTGGGCCGTCTGCACATACTGTTCCCCGGCAAAGGTCAGCTTCAGGGGATAGCTGCTGCGGTCGAAGAACTTGGCGCCGAATTCCTGTTCCGCCTTGGACACCGCATAGCTCATGGTGGGCTGGGACACGCACATGAGGCGGGCGGCCTCGGAGATGCTCCCGGTCTTGGCCACGGCCAGGATCTGCTCAATCTGATAAAAGTCCATAAACTTCCTCCGTTATCCCGCGGTATCCGCGGATTTTTTTGCGCATGCACATAGATAAAAACTAATTATATTATACATATTCATGTATTTATTTCAATATAAAAAGGGGAGGGGGAGGGAAAATAACAAAGATATATATAAATTTAGATAATTATATAAAATAATATCGATTTGATTTTATGATCTTCCTGTGCTGTAATAGTAGATAAGAAAAATGTGCGCGCATTTTGTCAGAACTACGGAGAAATGAGAGACAGGAGGAAGTTTGAGATGGGATTTAAGGTAGTGGAGATCAGCGGGGCCACCCCTTACGAGAGAGGCGTTCAGCACGGGGAGGCGGCCAGGGAGCTGATCGCAAAGGGAATCAGCCGTTACCAGGAGAGCTTTGAGAAGGGCCAGAATGTGCCCTGGAAGCTGGTCCGCCAGAAGGCCATGGGCTACGTGCCCTTCCTTGAGAAGGATTATGAGGATCTTCTGGACGAGATCCGGGGAATCGGCAAGGGGGCGGGGATTGATTTCGAGGACATGATGGTCCTAAACACCCGCTATGAGCTCCTAAAGTTTCCGATTCAGGAGTGCACCACCTTTGCGGTGATGCCGGAGGCGTCGGCAAATCACCACACCTACCAGGGCATGAACTGGGACAATGTGGCGTGGATGAAGGACAGCTCCCTACTTCTGCGGGTGGACGAGCAGAACGGCATGCGCTATTTCTGCATGACCGAGGCGGGCCAGCTGATCCGCCATGGATTCAACAATTTCGGCATCGGCCTGGGCACCAACAACCTGCTCAGCACCGGGGACCGGGACGGCCTCGGGGTTCCCACGAACTTCATGCGCCGGAGAATTCTGACCAGCAAAACCCTCGGGGAGGCGGTGGAGGCGGTGAACCGGGCGCCCAGAGCCATCTCCTGCAACCTGATGGTGGGCTCCGCCGCGGGCGACGCCACCGACTTAGAGGTGAATCCGGTGCGCCCCATCGAGGTGAAGCCGGTGAACGGAATTCTGACCCATGCGAACCACTTTGCGGTGGGGCGCGACATCTGCCGCAACAAGGGAGCCAATTTCCGCGACGTGCGCCTCTACTCTCTGCTGGAGAGAAAGCGCGGGGAGATTACCCCGGAGTACATCATGGAGTGCTTGAAAGACCACTATAAGGCGGATCCCACCACCCATGAGGCCATCTGCAAGCACACGCCACGGCCGTACGAGAGCGTGGGCCAGGATCCGGCCAAGGTGTCCGTGACCATCGCATCCCAGATTTATGATCTGGATGCGGGGGAAGCTTATATTTGCTGCGGGAACCCCTGTGAGGGGACGTATGTGCATTATAAACTGTAGAAGACAGGGGGAAAATGGGTTATGCAAAATGCGCTGTATTTCATTTTTGTGATACTGTTTTTAATCATCATTTTTAACCAGAAGCTCTCCAACGCCCTGCTGTTCCTGCTCCTGGCCCCGCTCATGATTCTGACGGGCATCCTGGACGCTTCCACCGTGTGGGGATTCTTCGCCAACTCTAGCGTGCTCCTGATGCTGCTCATCGGCGCGTACTCTTATCTGATGAGCATCGCGGAGTTTGACGATTTGATCGGCGAGACCTTTGAGCGCATGACCAAGGCGCTGAACCTGAAGGGCAAAAACTACGAGCGGGGCCTGTACGGCATCGTGTTCGTGCTGGTGGCACTCTGTTCCACCGTCATGCAGAACGCCAGCGTGACCATGGCCATGGTGCCGGCGCTCTACGGGATCTCCCGCAGGATGAACATCAGCCGCTCAAAGCTGGTGCTGTTCGCCATCTACGCCTCCACCCTGGGCGGTGCCTGCACCCTGATCGGGACGGACACCAACATCTACGCCAACGCGGCCCTGGAGGAGGCGGGAATCGCCACCTTTGGCATGTTCGACTTCGCATGGGTCGGCGTGCCCATCGCGGTCCTGGGCGGCCTGTACATGATCCTGTTCCACCATCTGGACAAGTCCTACGACGACATCCACGACGACGATGCGGCACCGGAAAAGCGGGTTCACACCGAGGAGGACATGGCCCGGATCAGACGGCAGAGAAAGGGAATCTGCCTGGGATTCTTCAGCTTTATCCTCGTGCTCCTGTTAAACAGCTTCGAATTTTTCAAGGCGCTGAACTTTAACCCCTACGCCTACGGCATCCTGACGGTTGCGCTGCTGTACGTCTTCCGGTTCTTCCGCTGGAAGGATGTGCTGGCGGGGTTCAATTTTGAGAGAATGTTCATCTGTGTGGGCTTCCTGGCAGTGATCAAGATGATCACGACCAGCCCTCTGGGCGATGTGATCGGCCGGGTGTTGGAGCAGTCCATCGGAAACAACACAAACACCTACTTTATCTTCTCCGTGCTGTTCATCGTGACCGCGATCATCACGCAGTTCATGAACAACTTCACGGCCTGCGACGTAATCTGCCCCCTCGCCATCACGCTTGCCACCAGCCTCGGTGCGGACCCCAGGGCCTTCGTCATGGCGATCGCAATCGCAGCCGGGTGCGGCTATTTAACTCCCTTTGCATCCGGAACCAACCAGAGAATGTCCGTGTTCGGGCGCTCCACCGTGGTGGACTACATGCGCTTTGGCTGGCCGCTTATGGTGATTACGTATGTGTGCGCGGTGGTGATATTGCCTAGGGTGTTTCCGTTCTTTTAGAGGAGAAAATGGGGGAGTACGTCTTTAGGCAGTAATTTAGAAGAAAACAAAACCTCCGCCCTGCATGGCTTAGACATGCCGGAGCGGAGGTACTTTTTTTGAATGTGATCGGCCTGCTGGCGCAGCCTGCATGCGATTGCCGCGCTCATTCTTCGCAGAGCAACCCGCTGTGATAGGAATAATTTCCAATTTCATCCAACAACCGCTCCATGGACACCGGGTCCACGCTGGGGGTGCCGTCGATCATGGAATTGATCATGTAGTAGATGGTGTCCAGCTTGCCGAGGGACTGCTTGAAGAGGTCCGGGAAGGAGGCCTGGGAGGCGATCTGCCGGTTCCAGGGGTTACACCAGGTCTCGTGGTGCAGGTTTAAGCTCCAGGCCGGGTCCTCCACCGTGTCGGTCACCAGCTTGTTGGAGGCAACCGGGTTCTTTAAGAAGAGGGACTCCACGAACTCGATCTTGTTCTTTTTCTTCCCGTGGGGGTCCGCCAGCGTGCGGCAGCCGAAACGGATGGCCAGGATGGAGCGGTGGATCATGCGCGCCGTCACCTGGTAGTTGTTGCGGTAGCTGAGCGGGTAGTAGGTCTCGTTGATGCACTTGGAGAGAAAACGGGAGATAAACTGTATCTCCATGCCGTTTAGGCAGATGGTGGCCGCCTGGTTGAACTGGGACGGCTTTTTCTTTTTGTACTTGTGCAGGAGCAGGGCGTCGATGTCGTTCTCCAGCTGGGCATGGAGGCCGTGGTAGTAGCCGCCCGGATGGTCCACGTCGTACTGGATGCGGCCGTAGACGTAAGGGTGGCAGATGGAGTCGCCCACGTAGTGGCACAAAAAGCCGCACATGTAGGCAAGCCCTTCCTCGCGCTGCTGGCGGGACTCGATCTTCGTCAGGTTCTCAAAGCTGACCCGGAAGAAGCGGTTGACCAGGTGCTCATGCATGTGGGAGCCCACGTTGCGGTGGTCCCGGTGGCGCAGGATCGGCAGGTTGTAGAAGAAGATATCGGGGCCCTGTAAACCCAGCTGGTAGAGCCAGCGGTATTTGGCGATAATAAATTTTAAGGAGGTCTGGGGCATATCGTTGTATGCCTTCATACCCAGTATATAGTGAGTGGTAAACCCTGGCATTGGCATACCTCTTTTCTTTGTTAATCTATATGATATTTTAGCATAATCGCATGGGAAATGCGAGGTGTAACCGCTAGAAAATTTTGTGAAATGTCATAGTTCGGCCGGGCTGTGAATAAGACAGATAGTGAGGATGGCGGCCTGCGGCGCGGAGTGAAGAAAAATGACATTTTTGGAACAGATACATCAGATGGTGTGGGGGCCATGGACGATGGCGGTGTTTCTGGGGGTTGGAATATTTTTCAGCGCCAAGAGCCACTTTTTTCAGCTGCGGGGATTTCCCTACTGGTGGAAGCAGACGGTGGGGAGTCTGGGAAAGAAGGACGGGGCCCCGGAGAAGGCAGGCGGGGGCGGCAAGGGAATCAGCCAGTTTCAGTCCGTCTGCACCGCATTGGCTGCCACGGTGGGAACGGGAAATATCGCGGGGGTGGCGACCGCCCTCACCGCCGGGGGGCCGGGCGCTCTGTTTTGGATGTGGGTGTCCGCGTTTATCGGCATGATTACCGCGTACGCGGAGACCATGCTGGGGCTGCGCTACCGGTACCGGGGGGAGGACGGCCACTATATGTGCGGGCCCTACGTGTACATGGAGCGGGGGCTGGGGATCAAGGGGCTGGGCGTGCTGTACGGGCTCCTGTGCCTCCTGTCCTCCCTGGGCATGGGGAGCATGGTCCAGTCCAACTCGGCGGTGGGCACCATGGCCTTCAGCTGGCATATCCCCCCGCTCATCGGCGGCGCGGCGCTGACCATCCTCATCTGGATGGTGATCTGCGGCGGGATCGGGCGGATCGGCAATGTGGCCGAGAAGCTGATGCCCGCCGCCTCAGGGATCTACATCGTGTTCTCGCTGGTGGTGATTCTCTCCTGCGCAGAGCGCCTGCCCCAAGCCCTGGCCGCGGTGATAAGCGGCGCGTTCTCACCGTCGGCGGCTGTGGGCGGGGCTGCGGGCTATGGGATCAGCCGGAGCCTGCGCTACGGGATGGCGCGCGGCGTGTTCTCCAACGAGGCCGGGCTCGGGACCCTGGCCGTGCTGCACGGCGCGGCCGAGAACACCACACCCCAGAAGCAGGGGATGTGGGCGATGTTCGAGGTGTTCTTCGACACGGTGGTGCTCTGCACGCTGACGGCCCTGGTGATCCTGTGCATGACCGGCGCGGCGCCGGAGTCGGTGCCGTACGAGGGAGCGGCGTTGGCCTCCTGGTGCTTTGAGGGGCGGCTGGGAGCGGCCGGGGAGTTTCTGGTGTCCGCCTCCATGGTGGTGTTCGCCTTTGCGACCATGATCGCCTGGTTCTACCTGGGAAAGCAGGCGGCCGCCTATGTGGCCGGCGCCCTGGGGCTGCGCGCAGACAGAAAGCAGGAATTTGTGGAAAAAATTTACCCGCTGCTCTACGCGGCCGCGGTCTTTGCGGGCAGCGTGAGCCGGCTGGACGTGGTGTGGACACTCTCCGATATCTGGAACGGACTCATGGCGTTTCCGAATTTGACGGCGCTGTTGTTCCTCGGCGGCCAGGTGACGGTGCCGGACTGGCGGGGGAAGCGGAAAATTTGAGAATATGGGAATAGAAAAGACGTACCATCCTGGCGGATGGTACGTCTTTTGGAATAAAAGTATTATTAAAGGGAGGAGAGCTGATAATTTCTTATCAGCTCGAGTATTATGAAAAAAATCTTGTAAGCGTTTTTTGGTGTAGTCGTTATCTCTAACTGACTATGGTTAAAGTATATCCGGGAATCATGAATAGTTCGTGTTGATTGTGTAAAGAGTTTTTTAATGATCTGTGAACAGAATGTGAATGAGGTGGTGGGAATTCAGGGGATCGCGTTATTTTTCCATTGGCTTCACACGTATTGTCTGGCCGAAAGTAGGACAAATTAAACAATAAGCGGGAATATTAGAATTGAAAGATAGATAATCGTTTGATAAAATAATCTACAGGGAACAATCATGTTATTACAAGGTGTTGGCCTTCCATTTTACATAAGATGGGAGGTGGTGCGAATGACATTTGACTTTAAGGATTTAATGGCCTTTGGTATGTTCATTCTCGCATTACTGACCTTTATCTTAAAGATTAGTCAGTAGCGTTTTCTAAGTCCCGGAAACGGGAACAGAAAAACCACCCTTGTAAACTTGGCGGTTGAAAGGGTGGCAATTCTGTCATTTGAGTATTCGGCCAACCTCTTGTGTGAGGTGGTTGTTCCTTTTTATATGTTTATTATAATCAAACCATGCCCTAAATTCAAGTGATTTCTTCGAAAAGCCCAGTGGCCCCCTCTCATCGGTATTGCAAATTCAATGGCTTCATATAAAAATCATCGGGTTCAGGTTAAAATTTCCAGCTGCCCTTGTCATTTCCTAAATAAAAAATTAAGGTAGCGTCAATATTTTATAAGTAGAATATACCTAAAAACTGACCAGTTTTTAGGAGTGTGGGTTCTAGCTTTATTTCAGGTTTATGCTGCAAAACATATGTTCTGACAGTAAAATTATGCTTAGGAAAGCACTCCCGACAGGAGTGGCAACCTCCCGGAATCTGTAACCGGTTCGCCGGAATACATAGGAAAGGAGGTAGCGCCCATGACAGCGTATGAGATTATTTCAATTTTCATAGGGATATTGGCTCTGCTGATGTCCTCTGTCCGCTTGATTGTAGCAATTATCGCCTTTCCCGATAAGAGAAATAAGCGTAAACAATCGCCCGCAGGCTGCGCCAGCGGCCCATTGCACTCAATAAAATGCCCACCCTGTCTGACACACAGGATGGGCGGCGTCCGTAAGGACAAATAAGCATTCATTCCGAGTGGCATCCACTTCTAGAGTGGGTGCTTTCTTTATGCACTTTTATTGTAATCAATCAATTCTTAAAATTCAAGTCCTTTTAAGGGGTTACCCGCAATTATTCCGCCCAGTTTGCTCCCATATTCCGTCGCTCCCTGCCCAACCGTCTGGACAAATGCCCCGGAATTTGCTATAGTTGAACAAGACAAAAAAGGGCCGGCAGTCCGGTCCGCAGCTAAAGGAGAAACGCATATGAGCAATCCGGTTGTTACAATTACAATGGAAAACGGCGATGTGATGAAGGCGGAGCTTTATCCGGAGATCGCGCCCAACACAGTGAACAATTTTATCAGTCTGGTAAAAAAAGGATATTATGATGGCCTGATCTTTCACCGCGTGATCCGCGGGTTTATGATTCAGGGCGGCTGCCCCCAGGGCACAGGAATGGGCGGCCCGGGCTACTGCATCAAGGGTGAGTTCAGCCAGAACGGCTTTAAGAACGACCTGGCACATACGCCGGGCGTGCTGTCCATGGCCCGCGCTATGGCGCCCAACTCCGCTGGTTCTCAGTTCTTTATCATGCACAAGACCTCTCCCCACCTGGACGGGGCGTACGCCGCGTTCGGCAAAGTGACTGAGGGCCTGGACATTGTGGACAAGATCGCAGGCGTGCAGACGGACTACAGTGACCGCCCGTTGACCCCGCAGAAGATCAAATCCATGACCGTGGACACCTTTGGGGTAGAGTATCCGGAGCCGGTGAAGTGCTGATAAGCGCATGGTCAGAGAGATAGAGGTTCTGGCGGGGGAAATCCGCCACACGGTCATTATATCGGACGAGCCTGAGGCCCTTCTGGCGGCGAAAGCCGCTGGGAGGGCCGTAATTGGTGTGGAACCTTGCGGGGCGGCAGAGGGGGAGGTAGGGACGGAGCCGGGAGAGAAGTCAGCCCCCGCCCCCGGGCGCATCCGCCCGGATATCGCGCGCTACATTGTCCCGGGCTGGGAGTTTGTATCCGAGGAGCTGGCGGAGCTGGTGCTGCTGCGCCACTTGGGGCTTCCCTGGACCATCGGTGTGACCGATCGCCTGGTGATCCGGGAGCTGACCAGAGCGGACGCGGAGCGTGTTCCACAGCAGGAAGCGCTCTCGGCGGACGAGGAGCTGTTTCGGGATCCGGAGAAGCTAGCGGTCTATATAAAGGGCCAGTACGGCTTCTACGAGTATGGCACCTGGGCCCTTGTGCGCAAAGACGACGGCGCACTGGTGGGGCTTGCGGGGGTGAGTCAGCCGCGGCTGCCAGAGGAGCTTGCGGGGGTGAGCCAGCCGCGGCTGCCAGAGGAGCTTGCGGGGGTGAGCCAGCCGCGGCTGCCAGAGGAGCTTGCGGGGGTCTTGGAGGCGGCCACCATGGGGGCTATCCCCGCGGAAGCCGCCCCCACAGAGCACACCTCCGTGGATACGATCGCTCAACCGCCCGTCTGTCCCTACGATTTCCTCGAGCTGGGCTACCGCATTTTCACCCCGTACCGCCGCCAAGGCTACGCTCTGGAGGCGTGCCGCGAGATTCTGGAATACACCCACGAGGTGCTGGGGGGCCGGGTCTGCGCTGTGATTCAGGCAGAAAATAAGGCGTCCTGCCGGCTGGCAGAACGCCTTGGAATGAATCGGCTGTCCGAAGGCAGCGCACTCATGGAAACAGATAGCGGATCATCTCAACCGCTGCTTCTTTACGGGGAGATCCGCTCACCACAGCCAGGTAGGGAGGATTGATGGTGACGCCGCTCACCTGGGAAAAACGGGTGCTTTCGAGGGAGATGGCCGCGGGGACCGCCGTGCCGTCGGAGCGGACGACCCGGTAGATGAACGGCTCCACCTTGGCGTACAGGTCCTTTGGGAGCAGCTCCTCCAGGTTGTCGAAGGCGTCGATCTCCCCGTAGTGGTCGATGGAGGCCTGGTCGGCGATCATCACGTCGAGTCCCTTGCTGGCCACCAGGGCGCTGATCTTGGCCAGGGTGGCGTAGCCGTACTGGGAGACGGTATCGTCGTAGGTGGCGTACAGGCCGGTGTTGATCTCGATTAAGTCCTTTTTGCCGCAGTTCAGGGCCTCCTTGAGGTCATTTTCAAGGTCCAGCAGATGGCTGGTCTCCCCGGAGCGGTCGTTGATGATGGCGATGGCCAGGCGCGTGGTGAAGGTCTGGCGGTAGAGCGAGTTGCCGACCACACTGAGCATGGCGATCACCACGATCGCAGCTGCGATGTGAAACTTATAGTATTCCCAGATGTACCACAGCCGGTCGCGGCCGCTCATCTTTTTCAGCTTTTCTTTCTCCGTTTTAGCGTGTTCTTTTAAAGACATATGAATCTTCTCCTCTTTTGACGATGTAGCAACATACCCCTTATCATACCATAAAATGGGCGCGCCGGACCATAAATTTTTTATGAAATGGGCGTCAGACTTTGCAATTCGGCGAGAGTTTGCTATAATAGCTGTTAAAGATATAACACCGACAGAGAAAGAAGAGGACATACTATGCTGCAGGGACTATTTAACTATGACAATCCAGTGTGGAGATTTATCGGGAAGCTGGGGGATCTGATCCTTTTAAATATTCTGTGGTTCATCTGCTCAATCCCCGTGTTCACCATCGGCGCTTCCACCACCGCTGTCTACTATGTGACGATGAAGCTGGTCCGGGACGAGGACGATGCCACGATCCGATCCTTCTTCCGGTCCTTTAAGGAAAACTTTAAGCAGGCCACGGGAATCTGGTTGATTCTGTTGGCCGTGGGCGCCATTTTGGCCTTCGATTTCTGGTTCTTTTTGAACGGGATGATGGGGATCGGCGGGAATATAAAGATCGCCCTCTTGGCGGTGTTCGGCGGCTTCCTGTTAATCTACCTGTTTATCCTGACCTACGTGTTCCCGCTTCAGGCCCGGTTTTACAATCCGGTGAAGCGGACACTGTTCAACGCGTTTTTCATGTCGATCCGCCACCTGTTCCACACCATCGGGATTCTGGCGCTCGATGTCCTGATCGTGTACGGTTCCTACCTGTCCCTGTTCTATCTGCCCCAGATTTCGCTGCTGCTGATTCTGTTCGGCATGCCGCTGGTGGCGTTTGTGAACTCCTACTTCTTCACAGCGATTTTTAAGCGCTACATGCCCAAGGAGGAGGAGACCTCGGAGGGGATGCGGCCGCTGTTTGACGATGAGGATGAGGCGATGAAAGAGGCGATCCGGAACCTGAAGGGGGAGAACGGGGAGAGCGAAGCAAAGTAAGTGTATGAGATAAGTAAGGGGCAGCATATCATTTAGCCGATGACATGCTGCCCCTATATTTTATGCCCACATAGGTCCCCCAATAACATTTATGAAGGCGTGAAAAGCTCATCCACAGTCAGCTCCAATTCTTTGGCCAGATGGAAGGCAAGGGATAATGTGGGGTCATATTTGTTGTTTTCAATGGCATTCACCGTCTGACGGGAAACGTTGCATTTTTTTGCGAGCTCCTCCTGGGAGAGATCTAGCTCCTTGCGCCTGCTTCTGATGATATTTTCCATGCCGACCTCAGCCCCCAAGTCGCTTCTTATAGTAGATAAGTGCTCCAAAATAGATGATGGCGGCGACCTCCAGCTGAATAAAAGGATTTGCGGTCATGGGCTGCGCTCTTGCAATGTTTTCAATTACATCGAGGACTTTTGAACCGATGGTGGCAAGCAGAGTAAACGAGCTGGCTTTCCACACGATGACCTGATTTCGCTCGTCCCCCGGCACTGACAGTGACACCAGCATGACAATGTCCAGGATCGTAAATACCAACAGGACGGCTCCTAAAAATATGATCGCGGATAACGGCATAGTGCAATCCTCCTTCCAAAATGTCAAGAACTTTTGCCATTTTTTTCTCTGCACGGATCAGCCCCGCACTGCTTGCAGGGCGCGAATCAGATTGTTTCCGCCCCCACATAATAAATAGTTTTCATTTCTGGCAAATTTGCCAATTGATATTTCCTCGAAAATATTGTATACAATATTATGTATAATAAAAACAGAAATACATACAAAGTACAATTTCCAATTTCTGCCGCTTCTTCGCGGCAGCCGTATAGAACGATACATTACATTCAGAGAAGGGGATGATGACAGAATGATGACACATTTGAGATTGAAGGCCTACGGGAAGATTAATCTGGGGCTGGATGTGCTGGGACGACGCGCGGACGGCTACCACGAGGTGCGCATGATCATGCAGACCGTGCGGCTTCACGACAGCATCGACATTTACCGCACCAGGGAGCCGGGAATCCGGCTGGAGACCAACCTTTACTACCTGCCGACCAATGAGCAGAATCTGGCGTACCGGGCGGCGAAGCTTCTGATGGATGAATTCGGGGTCCGGGACGGCGTGAGCATCCACCTGCGCAAGTTCATTCCGGTGTCCGCCGGCATGGCGGGGGGAAGCACGGACGCGGCCTCGGTGCTGTTCGGCGTGAACAAGATGTTCGGCCTGGGGCTGAGCACGAAAAAGCTGATGGAGCGAGGCGTGACCCTGGGGGCGGATATCCCCTACTGCCTGATGCGGGGGACGGCCCTGTCCGAGGGGATCGGAGAGAAGCTGACGGCACTGCCGCCGGTGCCCCAGTGCCAGGTGCTGATCGCAAAGCCTGGAATCAGCGTTTCCACCAAGGTGGTCTACGAGGCACTGGATGCCATGGAGCTGACGCCGGAGGAGCACCCGGACATCGACGGCATGATTGGGGCGATCCGGGAGAAGGACCTGCAGAGTCTTGCAGGAAAGTTCGGGAATGTGCTGGAGCTGGTGACGGCCGGAAAATATCCGGTGATCGGGGAGATTGAGCAGGTGATGCGCCAGTACGGAGCGGTGAACGCCATGATGAGCGGGAGCGGCCCCACGGTGTTCGGACTGTTCACAAACCCGCGGGCGGCCCAGGACGCCTACGAGGCGCTGCGCTTCGGGGCGCACGCGAAGCTGGCAAAGCAGGTATATCTGACCGGATTTTACAACGTGAAACGAGATTGACATAGGAGGCCATGGTGATGGAAAATAACTTTAAAGTAAATATGAACGAATATCTGCCGCTGCGCGACGTGGTGTTCAACACACTGCGGCAGGCAATCTTGAAGGGAGAGCTGGCGCCGGGGGAGCGCCTGATGGAGATCCAGCTGGCGGAGAAGCTGGGCGTCAGCCGCACCCCCATCCGCGAGGCGATCCGCAAGCTGGAGCTGGAGGGCCTGGTGCTCATGATCCCCAGAAAGGGCGCCGAGGTGGCGAAGATATCGGAGAAGAGCCTCAGGGATGTGCTGGAGGTGCGCCGCTCCCTGGAGGAGCTGGCCATCGAGCTGGCCTGCCAGCGCATGAGCGATGAGGAGCTGGACGATTTGGAGCGGGCCCAGCGGGCCTTCCGCGAGGCGATCTCCCAGGGCATGGCCATGGCCATCGCGGAGACGGATGAGCACTACCACGACATCATCTACCAGGGCACCTGCAACGACAAGCTGGTGCAGATGCTCAACAATCTGCGGGAGCAGATGTACCGCTACCGCCTGGAGTATATAAAGGACGAGGACAAACGGCAGGTGCTTTTGGTGGAGCATGAGCACATCCTGGCGGCCTTAAAGGGGCGCAACATCGCTGAGGCCAAGACCGCCATGCGGGAGCACATCGACAACCAGGAGATCACGGTTTCACGCAACATTAAGGAGCAGGAGCAGGAACACCAGATTCGGGGGAGACGGTAATGGACGAGAAAAATTTTAAGGAGCGCTACCTGGCGGGGGAGATTCCCTTTGAGGAGATCGACCGCTACATCAGTATCTGGAACAACAGCGACGATCCCCGGACGCTGGCCCAGTTTTTAGGGCTGAACGCCGAGGAGGAGGACGTGTGGATCGATGTCAGCGACGAGGCGCTGAACGAGCTGCTCGACGCCCAGAAGCGCTGAGAGAGTCAACTTTTAAAGCCCATGAGCTCCGGCAGCCGGAAGCGGATCCGGACCCGGGGCTTTTCCGGCGCGCGTGCGGTCCGCTCCGATTCCGGCAGCAGGGCCTCGTAGTCATCCTCAGGGATCAGCTGCTTTAGGGTCTCCTTGGAGTGCTCCGGCACCACCGCGTTCATGGAGTCCGTGTAGCACAGGGGTGGATAGAGCACGCACCACCAGTTGTGGCCGTTCCCGCTCCCGATGGTGATCCGGGCCGCGTCGTAGGTGCCGCAGGGGAACACCATGTCGCCGTAGGCCTTGGTGGGGAAATAGTCGCGGGTCAGCATGAGGCTTACCGGGTAGTCCTTCCCGCGGGACAGGAGATACCGGTGCGCCATGTCCTCGATCGCTTCGCTGTGGTCTGTGAGCCATGCGGCGGTCGTCTCCTTGGTGGCGTTCTCGCCCAGGTTCTCGTTTACGTAGTCAATCACCAGCCCCTTGACCTCCATCTTGAGCTGCTGGTCCTCGTCGCTGTCGCTGTTGGCCAGAATGTGAAAGCGCAGGATCTCGGGTGCGATGCGGGACGCCAGGGCCTCGCTGCCCTGCTGTCTGGCGGATAAGGCGATCAAAAATGCGGTTAAAAAGCAAAGTGCGGATATGCACAGGCTGATTCTATATTTCATGATGTATTCCTCCCATCGGATCTTCAAAATCAAATTCTGTTTGTAATTATTGACACATATGGTATAATGTAAACACTGTAAAAGTAGATCCTGCGATGGATCGGAGTAAGGAAAACTTGAGGAGAACATCATGAGCAGACCAAGAGTAGTTGTACTATTTGGCGGGCAGTCCTCGGAACATATCGTTTCCTGCATGTCTGCCGCCAATGTGATAGACCGGATTGATAAGACACGTTACGAGCTTTTGCTGATCGGTATCACCGAGGAGGGACACTGGATCAGGACGGACCGCGTGGAGGACATAAGGGACGGCAGCTGGAAGAACGGCCGGGTGAGCGCAGTGATCTCCCCCGACGCCACACAGAAATGTGTGATCCTGACGGACGGGGACCGCACCGAGCATGTGCATGTGGACGCCGTTTTCCCGGTGTTACACGGCCTTTACGGCGAGGACGGGACCGTGCAGGGGCTTTTGGAGCTGGCGAAGATTCCCTACGTGGGCTGCGGCGTACTCTCGTCCGCGGTTTCCATGGATAAACTGTACACAAAGATCGTTGTGGACCGCCTGGGCGTGCGCCAGGCAGCCTACGAGGCGGTGATGAGCGAGGAGCTGGCGGATATGGACGCGGTGGCAAGCCGCGTGGAGAGCCACCTCCCCTACCCGGTGTTTATAAAGCCCAGCAATGCCGGGTCCTCGAGGGGCGTCAGCAAGGCGGAGAACCGCAGCGAGCTTATGAACGGCCTTCGCGAGGCAGCGCGCCATGACCGCAAGATTCTGGTGGAAGAGGCGATTGTTGGACACGAGGTGGAGTGCGCCGTGTTTGGCGGCGGCGCAGAGCCGGTGGTCGCATCCGGAGTGGGTGAGATTCTGGCTGCGGCTGAATTTTATGACTTTGATGCCAAGTATTTCAATCAGGAGTCCAGGACCGTCACAGACCCTAAGCTTCCGGGGAACGCGGCGGAAAAGATCCGCGAGATCGCGGTGGCGGTGTTTCGAGCGGTGGACGGCTATGGTCTGGCGCGCGTGGACTTCTTTGTGAAGGAGGACGGGGAGGTCGTCTTCAACGAGATCAATACCATGCCCGGATTTACGGCCATCAGCATGTATCCCATGCTCTGGGAGGCCAGGGGCGTGAGCAAGGAGGCGCTGGTGGAGAAGCTGCTGGCGCACGGCATGAAGCGGTTTGACTGACCCGGTCCAAGGTATACGGCAGAAAGGAATGGCAGACATGACAAAGGACGTACTGATTACGATCAGCGGGGTACAGATATTGGATGAGGAAGACGATGATGTGGAGATGGTCACCCGGGGAGACTACTACAACAAGAACGGCAAGCACTACATCACCTACGACGAGGTGATGGAGGGCTTCGCGGAGCCGGTGAAGAACATCATCAAGGTATCTCCGGGCAGCGTGGACATCATCAAGAGAGGGATCGCCAGCGCTCACATGCAGTTTGAGAAGGATAAGAAGAACCTGTGCTGCTACACCACCCCCATGGGCGACCTGATCATCGGAATCCAGACCAACCGGATCCGGATTGATGAGCAGGAGGACAGCCTGAAGGTCAATGTGGAGTACTCTTTGGATATCAATTACCAGCACGCCTCGGACTGCAGCATCATGGTGGATGTGCAGTCGGTCCGGGGGGCGTCGGTGGACACGGTCTCAGCCTGATGGGGCGTGTGAAAACGTGAAATTAAATCAAAATGAAAAGCCGGGAACGTCAGTCAGATCACTGATGTTCCCGGCTTTTTTAGCCGACTCTTATATCATTCGTCCATCCCGCCAGCTGCTAAAACGGAAGCTGCGCCGGCGTATACTGCACGGTAATCCACTTGAGCTCCGTGAACTCGTCGATGGAGTAGCGGCCGCCCTCGCGGCCCACGCCGCTGTTCTTGACGCCGCCGAAGGCGACGGTGGAGTTGTCGGACACGGTAGCGTTGTTGATGTGGACCATTCCGGCCTCCATCTCGAGGGACAGCTCCATAGCCTTTGAGAGGTCGTTGGTCAGAAGGGAGGAGGACAGGCCGTACTCGTTGTCGTTGCAGAGTCTCACGGCGTCGGCGGCGTCCTTAGCCTTTATGATGGAGGTCACGGGGCCGAAGCTCTCCTCGTAGAAGATCCGCATATCCGGGGTCACGTCTTTTAAGACCGTGGGCTGGTAGTAATTGCCCTCATGGGTCCCGCCGGTCAAAAGCACCGCGCCCTTGGAGACTGCGTCCTCCAGCTGGCTGTCGATGAGCGCGCACTGCTCCTTCTTGATTAAGGGGCCGATCACGGTGTCCTGCTCGTGGGGATCGCCCACCTTCATGGTCTTCGCGTACGCTGTGAATTTTTCACAGAATTCGTCGTACACCGGCTCCTCCACGATCATCCGGGAGGTGCACATGCAGATCTGGCCCTGGTGGAAGAAGGCGCCGAAGCCCGCGATGCGGACCGCCTGGTCCACGTCGAAGTCCTTTAACAGGATCAGCGGGTTCTTGCCGCCCATCTCCAGGGAATATTTTTTGAGGAGCACGGAGGCCTTGGACGCGATCCCCTTGCCCACCGCGGTGGAGCCGGTGAACGCAACCATCTTGACCCGCGGGTCGACGACCAGGCGGTTGCCCACCGCCTCGCCGGTCCCGGGAACCAGGTTGAAGACGCCCGGGGGCAATCCGGCCGCGTCCAGCGCTTTGGCGATCATCACACCGGATACCGGCGTGGCGCTGGCGGGCTTTAACACGAAGGTGTTGCCCGCAGCCAGGGCGAACACCACCTTTTTTAAGGCCAGAAGCAGCGGGAAGTTGAATGGGGAGATTCCGGCCACCACCCCGAAGGGAAGCCTGCGGATCATGGAGATCTCGCCGGGGGTCTGCTGCTGCAGTTCCCCGAACACACGGCGGCATTCCCCGGCGGCCGCGCGGAATAAGTCCACCGCAAAGCCGGACTCAAAGTACGCCTTGCCGAAGGCGGAGCCGCTCTCGCTCATCAGGACCTCCGCCACCTCGTCGATGTGCTCCTGCATCCAGTCGCCCGCCCTCAAGAGGATCAGCTCCTTCTCAGCCGCGGGCACGGCGGCCCAGGATTTCCAGGCGTTGTCCGCGGCCGCGATGGCCTCCTCCACCTCGGCCTCGCCCGCGAAGTGCACCTGGGCGTACACCGACCCGTCCGCCGGGTTGATATCCGGGACGACGGAGCCGCTGACCGTATTTTTCCACTTACCGTTTATGTATAACTGATATTCCATGAGCTATGCCTCCTATCTCATCTTTAACAGAGCCTTGATCACCTTGCCGCTGTGCGAGGCCGCGAACGCCTCGTTGATCTGATCGAACTCGAATACCTGGATCAGCCGGTCAAAGGGGAAACGCCCCTGTTTGTAGTAAGAAATCAGCTGGGGGATGAACAGCTTGGGGTTGGAGTCGCCCTCCACGATGCCGATCAGGGACTTCGCCTCGCCCATCAGCTCCCCCTGGACGTTGATGGTGAGGTCGCCGGTGACGCCCAGAACCACCGCGGTGCCCAGGAACTTCACGCAGGCCAGGGCCTTTCGCACCATGTCCGGCACGCCGCTGGTGTCGATGGCGTAGTCCGCCCCGCCTCCGGTGATCTTTTTGATCTCCGCGACCACGTCGGGGCAGGTCTTGCGGTTGATTCCGTGGGTTGCGCCCAGCTCCTTAGCCAGCTTTAAGCTCTCGTCATTGCCGCTGACCGCGATGATATTTTCGCACGGGCACAGGTGAGCCGCCATAATCGCGCTCATTCCCACCGTGCCGCAGCCGAACACCACCAGGCTGGACCCGAAGACTGGTTTTAACCGGTTGAGGACCGCCCCCGCGCCGGTCTGGATTCCGCATCCCAGCGGCCCTAAAATATCCAGGTCTAAATCCTTATCCACCCGAATAATGCTGTTCTTATGGACCACAGAGTAGGTGGCGAAGGAGGACTGGCCGAAGAAGGAGGAGATCTCCTGGCCGTCCTTGGAGAGGCGCTTGGTGCCGTCGCTCATGACGCCGCCGAAGTTGATCGCGTTAAAATTTTCGCATGCATAGGGCTTTCCGGCGAGACAGCTGTCACAGTGACCGCAGGAGCCGAAGGAAAATACCACGTGATCCCCCTTCTCGAACTCGGTGACACCCGGGCCCACCTTCTCCACGATGCCGCAGCCCTCATGGCCGAGCACCGCCGGGAGCGGCACGGGGATCATCTGCTGCTGCGCGACCTCATCTGTATGACAAACCCCGCTGGCCGCGATTTTTACCATCACTTCGCCTTCGCGGGGGTCCTGCAGTTCTAATTCCTCAAATTGGAATGGCTGCCCTTTTTCTCTTACAACTGCTGCTGTTATTTTCATAACAATTTCACCTCCATACTTGAATTTGTGTACTCATTATACGACTATTTTTGGTAAAATAGAATAGATCTATCATTAATTAATAAATTATCAGACTATTTTACAATTATTTACTAATCTAAAGATTATCAATTCCCATGCGTTTGGCATCAAAAAAACTGCCGCCCGGCAGAAGCGCTCTACCTCGGCGACAGTTTTTAATCCGTCATTATTTCTTTTTCTCGTCGTTTTTCTTTTTGTCTTTCCTGAATCTTGCGAAGAATCCTTTTTTCTTGGGCGGGGTGGGGATTGCACCGCCGCGCACACTCTTGATCTGGGTGATATAGATTCCGCTCATCACCACTTTGGCCTCGGTCTTCACCGGGAGGGACTGGAATACACGCTCGTCTGCGATCAGTGTCATCACCTTGGGGCCGATCTTGGCTTTCACGATCGGAACCTTGGCCCAGCGCATGTACTTGGGCGTCTGGTCAATCACCATCTTGGGGAGTCCGGTCTGCGTAATCTTCATCTTCTTCTTGTCGATCACCAGAATCGATACGGTCTGGGCGGCTGCGTCGATCATGGACTGCTGTTCCACCTGGCGCTTCTGAAGCTTGTTGCCCAGGAAGTAGAGAACGGCCAGTACGATGACGGCGATGATGAGAATGACGAGTATGACATTTAAAACGGTGTGCAGCATGGAAAATACCTCCAACCTTATGTATTATGTAAGCCTGTCCCCTGGTTAAATGCTTCACATGCCCAAAAGACATTCTATAACAGTATATCATTTCCACAGTAAAATTGCAAGCAAAAAATGCTTGACACCTTGACACGGCTATGATATTATGGAGTGTGCACTATTGTGGCAAGGTGGGCTTTTTGCGCCCATTTGCGCCCAATTTTGGAACGAAACGTAACCAGGCGGCTGGATTGTAAAAAATGCGGCCGTGTACACTGTTACAATGATTAAAGAAAACAGGGGTGAAAACGTCAATGGAGAAAAGCAGAATACGTCCGGTACCGGCCGGGAAAAGCGTAAGAATGAGCTACTCGAGACAGAAAGAAGTGCTCGAGATGCCCAACCTGATCGAGATTCAGAAGGACTCCTATCAGTGGTTCTTAAAGGAAGGACTGAAGGAAGCGTTTGATGATATCTCTCCGATATCAGACTTCGCGGGTCATCTGAGTCTGGAATTCGTTGACTTTACACTGTGCAAGGATGATGTGAAATACACCATCGAGGAGTGTAAAGAACGGGATGCAACTTACGCCGCACCACTAAAGGTAAAGGTAAGACTGTACAACAAAGATAAAGATGAAATGAATGAACACGAGATTTTCATGGGCGATCTGCCTTTGATGACAGACACCGGATCCTTCGTGATCAATGGTGCCGAGCGTGTTATTGTCAGCCAGCTGGTACGCTCCCCTGGTATCTACTACGGCATCGGCCATGATAAAGTGGGTAAGGAGCTGTACACCTGCACGGTGATCCCCAACCGCGGTGCGTGGCTGGAGTACGAGACAGACTCCAATGACGTGTTCTACGTGCGTGTGGACCGGACCCGCAAGGTGCCGGTTACGGTGCTGATCCGCGCCCTGGGATTCGGTACCAACGCTGAGATCCTCGACCTGTTCGGCGAAGAGCCCAAGCTGCTCGCCAGCTTCGGCAAGGACACCTCTGACAATTACCAGGACGGTCTGCTGGAATTATATAAGAAGATTCGTCCCGGCGAGCCGTTATCTGTTGACAGTGCAGAGAGCCTGTTAAATAGTATGTTCTTCGACCCCAGAAGATACGATTTAGCAAAGGTTGGACGGTATAAATTCAACAAGAAGCTGGCGTTCAAGAACCGCTTAAACGGACAGATTCTGGCGGAGGACGTTGTGGACACCACCACCGGCGAGATTTTGGCCGAGGCGGGCACCAAGCTAGACAAGAATCTGGCGAACGCGATCCAGAACGCCGCGGTTCCCTACGTGTGGGTGGACGGACCGACCCGCAAGCAGAAGGTTCTCTCCAACATGATGGTGGACCTGGCCGCTTACGTGTCCTTCGACCCGGAGGAAGTGGGCATCACGGAGTTAGTATATTACCCGGCTCTGTCCGCTATTCTGGCAGAAGTTGGGACCGACGACGTGGAAGCTTTGAAGGAAGCGATCCGCAAGAACGTCCACGACCTGATTCCGAAGCATATCACCAAGGAGGACATTCTCGCCTCCATCAACTATAATATGCACCTGGAAGAGGAAGTGGGAAACGCCGACGACATCGACCATCTGGGCAACCGCCGTATCCGTGCGGTGGGCGAGCTTTTGCAGAACCAGTACCGCATCGGCTTATCCCGTATGGAGCGCGTCGTAAGAGAGCGCATGACCACCCAGGACATGGACGGCATCACGCCCCAGTCCTTAATCAATATCAAGCCCGTGACCGCGGCGGTGAAGGAGTTCTTCGGAAGCTCCCAGCTGTCCCAGTTCATGGACCAGAACAACCCTCTGGCTGAGCTGACCCACAAGCGGCGTCTGTCCGCCCTGGGCCCCGGCGGTCTGTCCAGAGACCGCGCCGGATTCGAGGTGCGAGACGTACACTACACCCACTACGGGCGTATGTGCCCCATCGAGACCCCTGAGGGTCCCAACATCGGTCTGATCAACTCCCTGGCGACCTACGCCCGGGTGAACCAGTACGGCTTCATCGAGGCCCCCTACCGCGTGGTGGATAAGACCACCGATCCGGCCAATCCCCGGGTTACCGACGAGGTCGTGTACCTGACCGCGGACGAGGAAGACAACTTCGTTGTGGCGCAGGCGAACGAAGCGCTGGACGAGGAAGGCCACTTCATTCACAACAACGTATCCGGACGTTTCCGCACAGAGACATCCGAGTTCCAGAAAAAGACCATCGACCTGATGGACGTTTCTCCTAAGATGGTGTTCTCCGTGGCTACGGCCATGATTCCCTTCCTGGAGAACGATGACGCGAACCGCGCGCTGATGGGATCCAACATGCAGCGTCAGGCCGTGCCGCTTTTAACCACCGAGGCCCCCGCTGTGGGAACCGGTATCGAGGGCAAGGCCGCTGTGGACTCCGGCGTTTGCGTGCTGGCGAAGAACGCCGGCGTGGTAACCCGCTCCGCCTCCAACGAGATCATCATCAAGCGTGACTCCGATGGAAACAAGGACGTTTACCACCTGACCAAGTTTAAGAGAAGCAACCAGAGCAACTGCTACAACCAGAAGCCCATCGTCTACAAGGGCGACCACGTGGAAGTCGGCGAGGTGATCGCGGACGGCCCGTCCACCTCCATGGGCGAGATCGCTCTCGGAAAGAACCCGTTAATCGGATTCATGACCTGGGAGGGCTACAACTACGAGGACGCGGTTCTGCTGTCCGAGCGTCTGGTGCAGGAGGATGTTTACACCTCCATTCATATCGAGGAGTACGAGGCTGAGGCCCGCGACACCAAGCTGGGGCCGGAGGAGATCACACGCGACGTTCCCGGCGTCGGCGAGGATGCCTTAAAGGATCTGGACGAGCGCGGAATCATCCGCATCGGCGCTGAGGTCCGCGCGGGAGATATCCTGGTCGGAAAGGTAACCCCCAAGGGCGAGACCGAGCTGACCGCGGAGGAGCGCCTGCTGCGCGCCATCTTCGGCGAGAAGGCCAGAGAGGTCCGTGACACCTCCTTAAAGGTGCCCCACGGCGCATACGGCATCATCGTGGATGCCAAGGTATTTACCAGAGAGAACGGCGACGAGCTGGCTCCCGGCGTGAACGAGACGGTCCGCATCTACATCGCCCAAAAGCGTAAGATTTCTGTGGGCGACAAGATGGCAGGACGTCACGGAAACAAGGGTGTTGTGTCCCGCGTGCTTCCGGTGGAGGATATGCCTTTCCTGCCCAACGGACGTCCGCTTGACATCGTGCTGAACCCCCTGGGCGTGCCGTCCCGTATGAATATCGGACAGGTATTGGAGATCCACTTAAGCCTTGCAGCCAAGGCCCTGGGCTTCAACGTATCCACCCCGATCTTCGACGGCGCGAACGAGAACGACATTCAGGATACCCTGGAACTGGCAAACGATTACGTGAACAGCTCCTGGGAGGAATTTGAGGCGAAATATAAAGACCTGATAAAGCCCGAGGTGATGGAGTATCTGGGTTCTCACTTAGAGCACCGCGAGCTTTGGAAGGGTGTGCCCATCAGCCGCGACGGTAAGGTGCGCCTGCGCGACGGGCGGACCGGCGAGTTCTTCGACGGAGCCGTCACAATTGGACACATGCATTACCTGAAGCTGCACCACCTGGTAGACGATAAGATCCATGCCCGTTCTACCGGCCCATACTCCTTGGTTACCCAGCAGCCTCTGGGCGGTAAAGCACAGTTCGGCGGCCAGCGTTTCGGTGAGATGGAGGTTTGGGCTCTGGAGGCGTACGGCGCTTCCTACACCCTGCAGGAGATCATGACGGTGAAGTCCGACGACGTTGTGGGCCGTGTGAAGACCTACGAGGCCATCATCAAGGGCGAGAATATTCCGGAGCCGGGCGTGCCCGAGTCCTTCAAGGTTCTGCTCAAGGAGATGCAGTCTCTGGGCCTGGACGTACAGGTTCTGCGCGACGACGGCACCGAGGTGGAGATGACCGAGAACATCGACTACGGCGATACAGAGCTGCGCGCGATGCTGGAGGGAGACCGCCGGTTTGGCTCCGACGAGTCCTTGGGCGCCTACGGATATCAGGAGCAGGAGTTCAAGAACAACGAGCTGGTGGCTGTGGAAGAGGAAGCTGAGGTCGCGGAGGAAGACGAGTACACGATGGATGACGACGTTTTCTTAACCGACGAGGCGGACGATTTTGTGGACGACAGCGAAGAAGAATAATAGAAGGGAGTAAAGCTCATGCCGGAAACTAATGAAACTTATCATCCGATGACATTCGATGCCATTAAGATTGGTCTGGCCTCCCCTGACAAGATTCTGGAGTGGTCTCACGGCGAGGTAAAAAAGCCGGAGACCATCAACTACAGAACCTTGAAGCCGGAGAAGGACGGCCTGTTCTGCGAGCGGATCTTCGGACCCAGCAAGGACTGGGAGTGTCATTGTGGTAAATACAAGAAGATTCGTTATAAAGGTGTTATCTGCGACCGATGCGGCGTAGAAGTGACGAAGGCAAGCGTGCGTAGAGAGCGTATGGGCCACATCAAGCTGGCCGCTCCCGTTTCCCATATCTGGTATTTTAAGGGAATTCCCAGCCGGATGGGACTCATCCTGGACATCTCCCCCAGAACTCTGGAGAAGGTCCTGTACTTCGCTTCCTATATCGTGCTGGATCCCGGTTCCACCAGCCTGCAGTATAAGCAGGTGCTCTCCGAGAAGGAGTACCGGGAAGAGGTGGAGAAATACGGCGGCACCGGCGGCTTCCGCGTAGGAATGGGCGCCGAGGCCATCCAGGAGCTGCTCAAGGCAATCAACCTGGAGAAGGACTCCGCTGAGCTGCGCAAGGCGCTTAACGACGCCACCGGCCAGAAGCGGGCCCGCATCATCAAGCGGCTGGAGGTTGTGGAGGCGTTCTTAAACTCCGGCAACCGCCCCGAGTGGATGATCATGGACGTGATCCCCGTGATCCCGCCGGACATCCGTCCCATGGTTCAGCTGGACGGCGGCCGTTTCGCCACCTCCGATTTAAACGACCTGTACAGAAGAATTATCAACCGCAATAACCGTCTGGCAAGACTTCTGGAGTTGGGCGCCCCGGACATCATCGTCCGCAACGAGAAGCGCATGCTGCAGGAGGCTGTGGACGCCCTGATTGACAACGGCCGCCGCGGCAGACCTGTCACCGGCCCCGGAAACCGCGCCTTAAAGTCCCTTTCCGATATGTTAAAGGGTAAGCAGGGACGTTTCCGTCAGAACCTTTTGGGTAAGCGTGTGGACTATTCCGGACGTTCCGTTATCGTGGTTGGACCCGAGCTCAAGATTTACCAGTGCGGACTTCCCAAGGAGATGGCCATCGAGCTGTTCAAGCCCTTCGTTATGAAGGAGCTGGTCTCCAACGGAACCGCTCACAATATTAAAAACGCGAAGAAGATGGTTGAGCGCCTGCAGTCCGAGGTTTGGGATGTGCTGGAGGACGTAATCAAGGAGCATCCGGTTATGCTTAACCGTGCGCCTACGCTGCACAGACTGGGCATCCAGGCATTCGAGCCCATCCTGGTAGAGGGTAAGGCCATCAAGCTGCACCCCCTGGTATGTACCGCGTTCAACGCGGACTTCGACGGCGACCAGATGGCAGTCCATCTGCCCCTGTCCGTGGAGGCCCAGGCGGAGTGCCGTTTCCTGCTGCTGAGCCCCAACAACCTGCTTAAGCCCTCCGACGGCGGCCCTGTGGCTGTTCCGTCCCAGGATATGGTTCTGGGCATCTACTACCTGACCCAGGAGCGCCCCGGCGCGAAGGGCGAGGGAATGATGTTCAAGAGCGTGAACGAAGCCATCTTAGCCTACGAGAACAAGGCGGCCACCCTGCACAGCAAGGTGAAGGTGCGCGTTCACAAGACCATGCCCGACGGCACGGTTCGCTCCGACATCATCGAATCCACCATCGGACGCTTCATCTTCAACGAGATCATTCCGCAGGATTTGGGATTCGTGGACCGCAGCATCCCGGGCAACGAGCTGAAGCTTGAGGTAGACTTCCACGTTGCCAAGAAGCAGTTAAAGCAGATTCTGGAAAAGGTTATCAACGTACACGGCGCAACCCAGACGGCTGTGACCCTGGACGACATCAAGGCCATCGGATACAAGTATTCCACCCGCGCGGCCATGACCGTTTCCATTTCCGATATGACCGTGCCTGCCAGCAAGCCGAAGCTGATTGAGGACGCTCAGGCCACCGTTGACCGGATCGCGAAGAACTACCGCCGCGGCCTGATCACCGAGGAGGAGCGCTACAAAGAGGTAATCGAGACCTGGAAGAACACGGATGATCAGCTGACCCATGACCTGTTGACCGGCCTGGATAAGTACAACAACATCTACATGATGGCCGACTCCGGAGCCCGTGGTTCCGACAAGCAGATCAAGCAGCTGGCCGGCATGCGAGGACTGATGGCCGATACAACCGGTCACACCATCGAGCTGCCGATCAAGTCCAACTTCCGTGAGGGTCTGGACGTACTGGAGTACTTCATCTCCGCACACGGAGCTCGTAAAGGTCTGTCCGATACGGCTCTGCGTACCGCTGACTCAGGTTACCTGACCAGACGTCTGGTAGACGTTTCCCAGGACCTGATTATCCGCGAGGTGGACTGCTGTGAGGGCAAGGATATTCCGTTTATGGAGATCAAGTCCTTCATGGACGGCAACGAGGTGATCGAGGACCTGGAGGAGCGCATCACCGGGCGCTATATCGCCGAGACCATCACCGACCCGGATACCGGCGAGGTTGTGGTGAAGGCCAACCACATGGTAACCCCCAAGCGTGCGGCTGCCGTGATGAAGGTGTTAAATAAGACCGGACGCAAGTCCGTTAAGATTCGTACTGTGCTGAGCTGTAAGTCCCATATCGGCGTGTGCGCGAAGTGCTACGGCGCCAACATGGCCACCGGACAGCCGGTACAGGTTGGTGAGGCGGTTGGTATCATCGCCGCTCAGTCCATCGGTGAGCCCGGTACGCAGCTGACCATGCGTACGTTCCATACCGGCGGCGTGGCCGGCGGCGATATCACACAGGGTCTTCCCCGTGTAGAGGAGCTGTTTGAGGCGCGTAAGCCCAAGGGACTTGCGATCATCACTGAGTTCGGCGGAACCGTGAGCATCAAGGACACCAAGAAGAAGCGCGAGATCACCGTGACCGACGAGCAGAACGGCAACTCCAAGACCTATCTGATCCCCTACGGATCCAGAATCAAGGTGCTGGACGGCCAGGTGCTTGAGGCCGGCGACGAGCTGACCGAAGGTAGTGTGAACCCCCACGATATCCTGAAGATCAAGGGCGTGCGCGCCGTGCAGGACTACATGATCCAGGAAGTGCAGCGCGTGTACCGCTTACAGGGCGTGGAGATCAACGATAAGCATATCGAGATGATCGTGCATCAGATGTTAAAGAAGGTGAAGGTCGAGGAGAGCGGCGACAGCAACGTGCTGCCGGGCGTATCCATGGACGTGCTGGACTTCAACGAGATGAACGAGGCGCTGATCGCGGAGGGCAAGAAGCCCGCGGAGGGCAAGCAGGTTATGCTCGGTATCACCAAGGCATCCCTGGCTACCGATTCCTTCCTGTCCGCAGCTTCCTTCCAGGAGACGACGAAGGTGCTGACCGAGGCCGCCATCAACGGCAAGGTTGACCACCTGATCGGCCTTAAGGAGAACGTAATCATCGGTAAGCCGATCCCGGCAGGTACCGGAATGAAGCGCTACCGCAAGGTGAAGCTGAGTACGGAGCTGGAGGCGGACGACGAGATTGTTCTGTCTGAGGACGACGATCTGGTTCTGGCCGACGAGGCGGACGAGAACAGCGCGATCAACGAGGACAATGTGGCTGAGGAAGTGCTGGACATCGATGACACCGAAGAGGTGGAGGAGCTGGACGGCGAGGACGAGGACGAGAACGCAGAGTCTGAGAACGAATAAGGCATAGATTTAGGAGATGAGACGGCGAGCTTTGGCCGTCTCATTTCATTTATTGAGTGCAATGAATAAAAGGAGATGGAAAAATATGGGGAATTCAATCAGGCGCCTCCGGCTAAACGGCGTGTGCAACGTGCGGGATCTGGGAGGCTATGAGACGGGGGACGGCGGCATGACCCGCTGGAACACACTGTACCGGGCGGGAAATCTGTCGGGGGCGGATGAAGAAGACTGGGAAAAGCTCTGGAATGCCGGTGTGCGGACGATCCTGGATTTGCGCAGCAGCTCGGAGATCCGCATGTTTCCCACGCGGCAGCCCGAGGGGATGCGCCGGTACCACACGCCGCTTCAGGCGGAGGACATTGATTTTGAAAACCTGGCGGAGTCCGCGGGAAAGGCCTTCGCGAAGAGCTTGCAGGATGGCTACATCGACATGGCGGGCAATCACACGGAAAAATTGGCCGCCTGCCTGGAGCGGATGACCGAGTGCCTGGAACAGGGCGCGGTGCTCTTTCACTGCTCCGCGGGGAAGGACCGGACCGGCGTCGCAGCGTCCGCCGTGCTCTGGCTGTGCAGAGTGGACCGTGCGGATATCGTGGCCGACTACGAGGTGTCCTGCACCTACAACCAGCAGGGATTTAACGAGCAGTTTAAGAATCTGCCGGACAGCGGGGCATTCGCCCACCTGTTCCGGTCGGAGCCCGGGAATATGGAACAGCTGTTGGATTTCTACGAGTCCTGGGGGCTTGAGGAACGGCTGGCGGAGGCAGGATTTTCGCGGGGGAGGCAGAAGCGGTTGGTGGAGTTGGTGTCGGGGAGAGAAAAATAGAAAAAACAGGGAAATGAACCGCGGACAGCTGCCGGATCCTGCAGC
>USJW01000007.1 GCA_900555045.1 uncultured Clostridium sp.
GCTTTGAAAAGCTCCCCCAACGCCCCTGTGACCCCGCCCGCCTCTTTGTGTTCCCGCGCTGGGATTTCAGAGAGCTGGTTTTTGGGGGGGATTTCCGGCCTGATATATAAAGAAAAGGGGAAAAGGTGTTAATTGGGTTTGGGGCGCATTTTTGGGGGTGGGTTGCATATAATAAAGGGAACCAGTGTGTCGGGAGTGAAGGATGAATGTTAGGGGAATCGAAGGTGGCGGCGGTGACGGCGCTGGGGCTTCCGCGGGATGTGTTGTTGGGAGATGTGCTGGTCAGTTTTGTGGGGCGAAGGGAAGTCTGTATTGAGAACTACCGGAGCATCCTTTTATATACAGATACGCTGGTGAAGGTGCAGGCGAAGAACTGCAAGGTGATTGTCCACGGAGCGCGGTTGGCGATCCAGTATTATACCAGCGAGGAAATGAAGATTACGGGTCAGATTCAGTCCCTGGAGTTTGAGGCCTGATGGAGACGGGAGCGGAGAGGAGGATGCCGGGGTGTTGGAACGGCTGTTACATAACTGGCACGGATACGTGAAGCTCAGGCTTCACGGTTACTCGCCGGAGCGCTTTTTGAATCTTTGCAACGCCAGGAAGCTGGAGATATGGGGGATCCTGTGCAAGGACGGGGACTATGAGTTCTACATGACGGTTCCCGGGTACCGGAAGGTGCGCCCGTTAGTCAGAAAGTCCAGGGTGCGCCTCAGGGTTCTGGAGCGCAGAGGGCTTCCGTTTTTCCTGTACCGGAACCGGAAGCGCAAGCTGTTTGGGGCCGGGGTGGCCGGCTTTTTTATTCTCCTCTACGTGATGAGCCTGTTTATCTGGGATATCGAGTTTGAGGGAAACCACCAGTATACATACGATACTCTGATCCGCTATCTGGCTGAGCAGGATGTGAACTACGGGATGTACAAAAAGCAGATCGACTGCGAGGAGCTCGAGTCGGGCATCCGGGCCAATTTCCCGGAGATCACGTGGGTCTCGGCCCGGGTGTCGGGCACGCGGCTCCTGATTCACATCAAGGAGAACGAGGTGCTCTCCACATTGCCCGAGAAGGACGAGACGCCCTGTGACCTGGTGGCGGCCAAGCCGGGGGTGATCACCTCCATGATCGTGCGCCAGGGGACCGCCCAGGTGGCCATCGGTGACGAGGTGGAGGCCGGACAGGTGCTGGTGAAAGGGATCGTATCGATCAAGAATGACAGCGACGAGGAGATCAACCGGTACGCGGTGCGGGCGGACGCGGACGTGACGGCGCGGACGGTGGAGACCTACCGAAAGTCCTTTCCGCTGCTCCACACGGAGCGGATTTTTACCGGGCGGACGCGCAAGGGGTGGTATGTGAAGGCCGGGCCCGCCTCATTCACCTGCCTGCTGCCCACGTTCGGGGAGGAGCAGTGGGACTATGTGATGGAGGAGCGGCAGATGAAGCTGTTTTCCAACTTTTATCTCCCCGTTTACCTGGGAATCATCCGCGGGAAGGAGATGTCGCCCTACGAGCGCATGTACACGAAACAGGAGCTGGAGCAGATCGCACAGCAGGAAAAACAGTTGTTTGCGCGAAATTTAACAGAAAAAGGGGTACAAATTCTTGAAAATAATGATAGAATAGATACAAGTGCCACCCAGTGCACCATAAGCGGACAGTTCGTGATTCTGGAGCCGATCCAGAAGGCGGTGCCGCTTGCACCGGAGGAGACAGACATGAATAACAAGCCAGAGGAGACGAGAGCAGCAGAATGAGTGTTATCGAGACAATGATCGACATCCCGGTTGAACATGAGCGCAACGTATGCGGCCAGTTTGACACATACTTAAAGAAAATAGAGCGGACCCTGCACGTGACCATCATTGCCAGGGACGGGGAAATCAAATTGATTGGGCCTGAGCAGACAATCCGCCAGGCCAAAAGTGTTTTTAGCAACCTGGTGGAGCTCTCTAAGAGGGGCAACACCATCACGGAGCAGAACGTGGACTACGCCCTGTCCCTCTCCTTCACGGAGAGCGACGGGCAGATTTTAGAGATCGACAAGGACATTATCTGCCGCACCGTCACCGGAAAGCCGGTGAAGCCCAAGACCATGGGCCAGAAGGCCTATGTGGACGCCATCCGCAAGAAGATGATCGTGTTCGGGATCGGCCCCGCCGGAACCGGAAAGACCTATCTGGCGATGGCCATGGCCATCCAGGCCTTCAAGAACGGGGAGGTGGGCCGGATTATCCTGACCCGGCCGGCCATCGAGGCGGGGGAGAAGCTGGGCTTTCTGCCCGGGGATCTGCAGAGCAAGATCGATCCCTACCTGCGGCCGCTGTACGACGCCCTGTACCAGATTATGGGCGCGGAGAGCTACCTGCACAACTCGGAGAAGGGGCTGATCGAGGTGGCGCCGCTAGCCTACATGCGCGGGCGCACGCTGGACAACGCCTACATCATCTTGGACGAGGCTCAGAACACAACGCCGGCCCAGATGAAGATGTTCCTGACCCGAATCGGCTTCGGCTCCAAGGTGATCGTCACCGGCGACCAGACCCAGAAGGACCTGCCCAGCGGCGCCACCTCCGGCCTGGACACGGCCCTAAAGGTGCTGCGAAAGATCGACGACATCGGATTCTGCTACCTGACCAGCTCGGACGTGGTGCGGCATCCCCTGGTCCAGAAAATTGTACAGGCCTACGACGACTATGAGCAGAAGGGGAAGACCACGCCTCATGCGCGCCGGACGAGAGAGCGCTCGTAGAGATTTGGCCCGGGCGGGACAGGCTTTGCCGTGCCGGGCCGTTACAAGTGATAAAGGAGAAGAAGGACTATGACTGTTACCATCGAATACGAGGCGGAGAAAAAGCTCGACCTTCCCTACGAGGAGATCATCGAGAATGTGGTGAACGAGTCGCTGGACTATGAAAAATGCCCCTACGAGGCGGAGGTCAACGTGATCCTCACGGACAATGAGGCCATCCAGTCCATCAACCAGGAGTACCGCCAGATCGACGCCCCCACGGATGTGCTCAGCTTCCCGCTGGTGGACTATGAGACGCCGGCGGATTTCGACCACGTGGAGGACGCGGTGGAGGACTATTTTAACCCCGAGACGGGGGAGCTCATGCTGGGGGATATCGTGATCAGCGTGGACAAGGTGGAGGAGCAGGCGGAGAAGTACGGCCACTCCCAGGCCAGGGAGCTGGCCTTTTTGGTGGCCCACAGCATGCTTCATCTGTGCGGCTACGACCACATGGAGGACGGGGAACGGCTGGTCATGGAGACCAGGCAGAAGGAGATTCTGGAGCGCAGGGGGTACACGAGATGAAAAAATCGCATGGGAGATGGATGTTTGCTGTCCTGCTTGCGTCAGCGCTTATGAGCGGCTGTGCAAAGCAGACCTACGTGGAGATCACCACGGAGGCGCAGACGCAGCCGCCGGAGACGACGGCGCAGGAGATCGAGATTGAGACCACCACAACGGCGGCCCAGCCGGAGGAGGAGCTTCCCCCCTACTACCTGCCCGAGGAGCGGGTGGAGAAGGACGGGAAGATCATGAGCTACCTGACCGGCCAGATGACGGACGTCTCGAAGGCAAACCGCCGTCCCATTGCGATTATGATGAGCAACGACAAGCAGGCTCTGCCCCAGTACGGCATCAACCGCGCGGGCGTGGTTTACGAGGCGCCGGTGGAGGGTGATATGAACCGCTACATGTCCATCATCGAGGACTACGACGACCTGGAGCGCATAGGCTCCGTGCGCAGCTGCCGGACCTACTACACCTATTTTGCTAGGGAGTTTGACGCTATTTACGCCCACTTCGGCCAGAGCACCTTCGCCAAGCCCTATCTGAAGAATGTAGACAACATCAACGGCCTGGACGGAATCGGCTCTGTGGCCTACTACCGCTCCAGCGACCGCAAGTCGCCCCACAACGCCTACTCCAGCGGGGAGCGGCTTCAGAAGTCCATCGAGAAATTGGGCTACTCTCAGGAGTTTGACAAGTCCTACCAGGGCCACTACCTCTTCGCCAGGGAAGGCGCGGGAGATCTGTTGGCTGACCGCCCCGGGGTGATGGCGGCTGACACGGCGAAAACCGGGTATAATATGAACAAGGCCTACTTCGTCTACGCCCCGGAGGACGGCCTGTACCACCGCTATCAGTACGGCGGCGTCCACAAGGGAAACGAGGGCCCGATCACGGTGAAAAACGTGATCTTTCAGTGCTGCCAGATGGGGCACTACGCCACCACCGAGTACCTGAACATCAACGTCCATACGTCGGAGTGCGGATTTTTCATGACCGGCGGCAAGGCCATCCCGATCAGCTGGGAGAAGGACGGGGAGTTCGGCGTGACCCACTACTACGATCTGGACCACAACGAGATCGTGCTGAACCCGGGAAAGACCTGGGTCTGCATCATCCCCACCCGGGATTTTGGAAAAATTGAGATAACAGGAAAAGAGTAAGATACATGAGTGCACAGACAAAAGAACAGACTGGAAATCATAAGACGAAAACTCCGGGCAGTAAGAAGGCCGCCAATTTTGTGATCCAGGGAAGTATCCTTGCGATCACGGGCATTGTGGTCCGGCTGATCGGGATGTTCTACCGCATCCCACTGAGCAATATCATCGGAAAGCAGGGCAACGGATACTACACATCCTCCTTCGGCGTGTACAACATCCTCCTGATTCTGTCCTCCTACAGCATGCCGGTGGCGGTCTCCAAGATGGTGGCCACCCGGATTGCCCGGGAGGAGCACCAGAACAGCAGGAGAATCCTGCGGGCGGCCCTGGCCTACGCCACGGTGGTCGGAGGCGTCGCGGCGGCGGTCCTCTGGTTCGGAGCGGAGAGCTTCGCCCAGCTGATCAAGACGCCGTTTTCCATGTACGCCCTAAAGACGCTGGCCCCCACCATCTGGATTATGGCCTATCTGGGCGTGCTGCGGGGATATTTCCAGGGGACCGGATCCATGGTTCCCACGGCAATCTCACAGATTTTAGAGCAGGTGGTCAACGCCATCGTCAGCGTGGGCGCGGCTGCCATCCTTTTTAAGGTCGGAACCTCCCTAAACCAGGCCAGGGGCGCCACGGAGTACTCCTACGCCCTGGGCGCGGCGGGCGGGACCATCGGTACCGGCGCGGGCGCTCTCACGGCGCTGATTTTTTTCATTTTCCTGACCCGGGCTCAGGCGCCGGAGCGGCGCAGGCTGGCGGAGCAGGATGTGACCGGAAGGTTGGAATCCTACCGGCAGCTGGGCCACAACCTGACTATCACCATTCTGCCCATCGTGCTCAGCAGCACGGTGTACAACATCAGCAATGTGTTGGACAACTATCTCTTTGGCCAGGGGATGGACCATCTGGGCTTTTCCGCCATAAGCATCGCCACACTGTGGGGCGTTCTGGGGTATTACCAGCTGCTCTTTAACATTCCGGTGGCGGTGTCAAACGCCCTGTCCTCCTCCCTGATCCCCTCCTTAAGCCGCGCGGTGGCGAACGGGAACCGGGAGCAGATTGCGGAGCGGATTGCCACCGCGGTGCGCTTTTCCATGCTGATCGCCATCCCGGCGGCCGTGGGCCTCACTGTGCTGTCCGCGCCCATCAACAACCTGCTGTTCGGCGCGGAGGACAACCAGATCGTGATCCGCCTGACCATGGCGGGCTCCCTTGCGGTGGTGTTCTACTCCCTGTCCACGGTGTCAAACGCGATCTTACAGGGGTTAAACCACATGAACGTGCCGCTGAGAAACGCGGTGATCTCACTGATCTTCCACGTGGCGGCGCTGGAGGCCATGCTATTGGGCTTTCATTGGGGCATCTACAGTGTGGTGTTCGCCAACATTTTATTCGCGTTCATGATGTGCGTGCTCAACGGCATGGCCATCGCCCGCATCGCGGACTACCGGCAGGAGTGGCGCAAAACCTTTGTGATCCCCGGGGTCAGCGCCCTATTTATGGGCGTGGCCGCCTTCGCGGTATACCGGCTCATCCGCCTGGCGGTTCCGGCGGGGGCGGCGGACCGCAGATTATGGCTGACGGTTCAGGTGCTGCCCGCCATCGCCGTGGCTGTCGCGGTGTACGGCGTGCTTCTCATCAAGTTCGGGGGCTTTGGGGCGGAGGAGCTGTCGACCATGCCCGGAGGCGGAAAATTGACGGCGCTGCTCAAAAAAGTCCGTTTGCTGTAAAGAATTCTCAGAAAAACAAAATGTTGTGATTAAAATAGAACAGAAAGCAGATACTATCTCTTACAAGGAGGACAATCCTATGAAGAAGTATATGTACTGCTTTCTGTTATTTATTGCCACGTCCATGGTGTGCCTGATTGTGGGCTACGCGGTGACGCGCTACAGTCTCCGCCAGGAGCAGGCCCTTCCGGGGACCGCGGTGGAGACGGAGACGGTCAATGAGCTGGAAAACCGGGCGGCTCTCGGCCAGGAGGACATTCAGCCGGTCCTTGAGACCAGCCCTGCAAAGGAGTTCTACCTGGTCAGCGAGTCCGGTTTTCTTCTGGTGTTCTGCAAGGATCAGAGCACCATCTGCCTTTACACCCACATCCCCATCACCGATTTCCCGGAGTCCGAGCGGGGGCGTCTCATGGAGGGAATCTGGTTTCCCACGATGATGGATGTGTACCACTATTTGGAGTCCTACACCAGCTGAGCATGGCCCGGATGGCGCGCGGGTGTGAGAATTATGTGAAAACAGTTGAAATGTACGGCGAAAACAGATAAAATGTACTTCGAACTATGGAAGGAATGTGAAAAACGAATGAGACGGAAAATCATCATTATCGGAGGCGGAGCCAGCGGGCTGGCGGCCGCTGTTTTCGGCGCCCGTGCCGGGGCCGACGTGACGATTGTGGAACATATGGACCGGGTTGGGAAAAAAATTCTCTCCACCGGCAACGGCAGGTGCAACCTGACCAACCTGGATATGAGGCCGGAGTGCTACCGCAGCGGCCAGCCCTCCTTCCCCATGGAGGTGATCGGTGGCTTTCCCGTGGAGCGCACCCTGGAATTCTTTCGGGAGCTGGGAATCGAGCCCAAGAGCCGGGGCGGCTACATTTACCCCAACAGCGACCAGGCGAGCGCGGTCCTGGATGTGCTGCGCCGGGAGGTGGAGCATCTGGGGGTGGCGGTGCTCACGGACTGCGAGGCGCAGGAGGTGAGCGCCCGCCCGGGTGAGCGCGGGTTTCTTGTGAGGACGAACCAGGGGGATCTCGCGGCGGATGCGGTGATTCTTGCGGCGGGCTCCAAGGCGGCACCCAACACCGGTTCGGACGGCAGCGGGTACAAGCTTGCCAAGGGGCTGGGCCACCGGATTGTAAAGCCCCTCCCGGCCTTGGTGCAGCTTCGCTGTCAGGGAAAGCACTATCGGCAGCTGGCGGGAATTCGGACGGAGGCGAAGCTCTCGCTCTACGCCGACGGCAAGCTTCTTGCGGAGGACACCGGGGAGCTGCAGCTGACGGACTACGGCCTGTCCGGGATCCCCACCTTCCAGATCAGCCGCTTTGCCTCCCGGGCATTGGACGAGGGGAAGCGTGTGGTGGTCATGGTGGATTTCCTTCCTGGCTGGCCGGGGGAGGAAGCCTTTAAGCGCCTGAGAGAGCGGGCCGACCGCCAGAGCTACAAGACGGCGGAGGAGCTCTTCGTAGGCCTTTTAAACAAAAAGCTTGCGCTGGTCCTTTTGCAGGCGGCGGGAATCGCCCCGTCCCAGCCGGTGAGCGGGTTGAAAAACCGCCAGCTCTCCCGGCTTTTGGAGGTTCTCAAGTCCTACGAGGCGCTGGTGATGAGCGTGAACCCCTTCGCCAACGCGCAGGTGTGCTGCGGCGGCGTGGACACCCAGGAGGTGGACCCGGCGACCATGGAGTCGCGCAGGTGTAAAAATTTCTATCTGGCGGGGGAAATCCTGGATGTGGACGGGATCTGCGGGGGCTACAACCTGCAGTTCGCGTGGTCCAGCGGGGCCATCGCCGGTATGAGTGCAGCCGGGAAAGGAGCGCACACGGGCAATGATTAGAATCAGTCAGCTGAAGATGCCGCTGGGACACAGCGGGGACGGCCTGCGGGCCAAGGCGGCCAAGAGCCTTCGGGTCCGGGAGAACCGGATCAAGCATTTAAATATTGTCAAGCAGTCCGTGGACGCGCGAAAAAAGCCGGAGATCCGCTACAGCTACGTGGTGGATGTGACGCTTAGCGGCCTGGACGCGGAGGGGGAAAAACAGCTGGTACATAGGCTGAGGGACCGGAACATCGCGGTCTCCCAGGAAAAGCCCTACCGCTGCCCGGACTGCGGGGAGGCGCCGCTTGACTGCCCGCCGGTGATCGTGGGGACCGGGCCTGCGGGATTATTTTGCGGGCTTATGCTGGCCAGAAAGGGCTACCGGCCGATCCTTCTGGAGCGCGGCCGGGATGTGGACGCCCGCACGAAGGACGTGGACGCCTTCTGGAACGGCGGTGACCTAAATCCCGCCTCCAACGTGCAGTTCGGGGAGGGGGGCGCCGGGACCTTTTCCGACGGAAAATTGAACACGCTTGTGAAGGACGCCTCCGGCCGGAACCGGGAGGTGTTAAAAATCCTGGTGGAGTTCGGGGCGGATCCCTCCATCTGCTATGTCAATAAGCCACACATCGGCACAGACGTGCTGAGCCGGGTGGTGAAGGCTATCCGGCAGGAAATCGAACAGTTGGGCGGCCAGGTGCGCTTTATGAGCCAGGTGACGGATCTGGAGCTCTCAGACGGGCAGCTTCGGGCGCTTGTGGTCAACGGCTCTGAGCGCATTGAAGCCCAGGCGGCGGTGCTCGCCATCGGCCACAGCGCCAGGGACACCTTCCAGATGCTGCTGGAGAAGGGCCTTTCCATGGAGGCGAAGGCCTTCGCGGTGGGACTTCGCATTCAGCACCCCCAGGCCATGATCAATCGCAGCCAGTACGGGAGCGAGGAGGTAAGGGAGCTGGGGGCGGCGGATTACAAGCTCACCTTCAAGACCGGTGACGGGAGAGGAGTCTACTCCTTCTGCATGTGCCCGGGCGGCTACGTGGTCAACGCCTCCTCGGAGCCGGGGCGGCTGGCGGTCAACGGCATGAGCTACCACGGCAGGGCCGGGGAGAACGCCAACAGCGCCCTGATCGTGACCGTGACGCCGGAGGATTTTCCGGACCGGACTCCCCTGGGCGGAATGCACTTTCAGCGGAAGCTGGAGGAGGCGGCATTTGAACTCGGCGGGGGAAAGATACCGGTAGAACTCTACGGGGATTTTAAAGAAAACCGTCCCCCGTCCGGCGAATTCGGGCAGGTGCAGCCGCAGCTTAAGGGCGCATATCAGTTCGCCGACCTGCGCAAGCTGTGGCCCGAGGAGCTCTCCAGAGCGCTCATCGAGGGCGTGGAGGCGTTTGAGGGGATGATCGCGGGCTTTTCCAGACCCGACGCCATCCTGGCGGGAATCGAGAGCCGCACCTCCTCCCCGGTGCGCATTCCAAGAGACGAGGGATTTGAGAGCAGCGTCCGGGGGATTTACCCCTGCGGCGAGGGCGCCGGGTACGCGGGCGGAATCACCTCGGCGGCCATGGACGGCTTAAAGACAGCGGAAGAAATTATCCGGCGCTACGCGCCGTTAGAGGCGAAGGCCTGAAAGGAAATGAACGATGCAGACATTGGAACGCCAAAATCTAAAGCAAAAGAAACGAATTGTGATCAAGATTGGCTCCTCGTCCCTGACCCACAGTGAGACGGGGGATCTGAATCTGTTGAAAATAGAGCAGCTGATCCGCGTGATCAGCGATTTAAAGGGCGAGGGCCGCGAGGTAGTGTTGGTGTCCTCCGGCGCCATCGCAGCGGGGCGGCAGGCCCTGGGACACACGAGGCGGCCGGACTCCCTGGCGCAGAAGCAGGCGTTTGCGGCGGTGGGCCAGGCGCGGCTGATGATGGTCTACCAGAAGCTGTTCGCGGAGTACAACCAGACCGCGGCCCAGGTGCTTCTGACCAAGGACACCATGGTCAACGACTCCTCCCGCTACAACGCCCAGAACACCTTTGACGAGCTGTTAAAGCTGGGAGCGATCCCGGTGGTCAACGAGAACGACACGGTGTCCACCTCCGAGATCCCCTACGTGGACAGCTTCGGCGACAACGACCGGCTGTCCGCCATCGTGACGGCGCTCATCGGCGGGGACCTTTTGATCCTGCTCTCCGACATCGACGGGCTCTACACCGACGACCCGCGCCGCAATCCCGAGGCGCGCTTTATCGGCATGGTGCCGGAGATCACCACAGAGTTTTTGTCCATGGGCAAGGACACCTCCAGCAGCGACGTGGGGACCGGGGGCATGTCCGCCAAGCTGGCGGCCGCCCGCATCGCCACGGACAGCGGGGCGGACATGGTGATCGCTAACGGAGATCACGTGGGCGTGATCCAGCAGATCATGGCGGGGGAGGAGAAGGGCACGCTGTTTTTGGCCCACCCGAATCTGGATTTTGACCTGATGCACTACCTGAACAACGAGTACTAGGAGAGTTAGGAGGAACCTACATAATGGATGCAAACCAAATTGACAGAATCAACGAGCTGTACCACAAATCCAAGTCCGTGGGGCTGACGGAGGAGGAGAAGGCGGAGCAGGCTGCGCTGCGCCAGGAATACATCGCCGCCATCCGCGCCAGCCTGCGCGGGTCACTCAACAACATTTCCATCCAGGAGCCGGACGGGACGATCACGGATCTGGGGAAAAAGCACGGCGGAATCAAAGAGGTGTAGCCCATGGAGGCGGATATAAGGCTGGAGAAAAAGCGGCTGCGCCGGGAGATGCTAGCCCTCAGGGACGGGATGGAGCGGGAGCAGGCGGACCGGCTCAACCGCGCGCTGTATGAGCAGTTCGCAGCGTGCGGGGACCTCTTTAGCGGCCTGCCGGTCTACACCTACATCTCATACCGCAGGGAGGCGGACACCCGCGCCCTTATACGGGCCCTCTGGGCAAAAAATATCCCGGTGGCCGCCCCGCGGGTGGCGGGCCGGGATATGGATTTTTTCTGGATCTGCGGCGAGCAGGACCTGGCGGTGGGCTACCGGGGAATCCCCGAGCCGGCCTGCGGGTGCGCGCGGGCGGATGCGCAGGAAGCCCTCATCGTGGTCCCGGGGGCTGCCTTTGACCGACAGGGCTACCGGATCGGCTACGGGGGCGGCTTCTACGACCGCTTCCTGGAGCGGGAGCCCGGACATCGGGCCATGGGGCTGGCCTACGGCTTCCAGCTTTTGGAGCGCCTGCTGCATGAGGACTGCGACCGGCCGGTGGGGGGAATTCTAACCCAGGAGGGACTGGTAAAATGTGGAAGCGGCTTTTAAATTGCGGCCAGGCGGTAGACTTTTCAAGGTTTTCTGTGGTATCATTGACCATATCAGAGCGTTTGTGAATAATGAGGGAGATTCGTATGACATTGAATGAGATCGGCTATCAGGCCAAGGAGGTGTCCCGGGTGCTCGGCACTTTGGGATCGCGCGAGAAAAATATGGGCCTCGAGGAGGCTGCCAGGGCACTGCTCGAGGACGAGGAGGAGATTCTTGAGGCGAACCGCGAGGACTGCGAGAAGGCGAAAAACGGCGGCATGAGCCAGGGGCTTTTGGACCGGCTCCAGCTGACGCCCGCCCGGGTGCAGGCCATGGCGGACGGCCTTTTGCAGGTGGCCGCGCTGGAGGACCCGGTGGGGGAGGTGCTGTCCATGAAGCTGCGCCCCAACGGCCTTCAGATCGGCCAGAAGCGGGTCCCCTTGGGGGTGATCGGCATGATCTACGAGGCGCGCCCAAACGTGACGGCGGACGCCTTCGGCCTTTGCTTTAAGAGCGGAAACGCGGTTATTTTAAAGGGCGGAAGCGATGCCATCCGCTCCAATCAGGCGATCGTCGGCTGCCTGCGAAAGGGCCTTCTGCGGGCCGGGCTGCCGGAGGATGCGGTGCAGCTTGTGGAGGACACCAGCAGGGAGACCACAAAGGAGCTCATGCGCTTAAACCAGTACATCGATGTGCTGATCCCAAGAGGGGGCGCGGGGCTGATCCGCGCGGTGGTGGAGAACAGCACGGTGCCCGTGATCGAGACGGGGACGGGAAACTGCCACATCTACGTGGATGAGTCCGCCGACCTAAACATGGCACTTGACATTATCTACAACGCCAAGACCCAGCGGATCGGCGTGTGCAACGCCTGCGAGTCCCTGGTGGTGCACCGGGCCGTGGCGGAGCAGTTTTTGCCGCTCCTTAAGGAGCGCTTATCCAGAAAGCAGGTGGAGATCCGCGCCGACGAGGCGGCCTGCGCCATCGAGCCGTCCTTCACCCCGGCCACGGAGGAGGACTGGGGGACCGAGTACCTGGACTACATCCTGTCGTTAAAGCTGGTGGACTCCCTCGACGAGGCCATCCAGCACATCAACCACTACAATACAGGCCATTCCGAGGCCATCATCACGTCGGATTATTTTAATGCCCAGCGCTTCTTAAACGAGGTGGACGCTGCGGCGGTGTACGCCAACGCCTCCACCCGGTTTACGGACGGGGAGGAGTTCGGCTTTGGGGCGGAGATCGGCATCAGCACCCAGAAGCTGCACGCCAGGGGTCCCATGGGCTTAAAAGAGCTGACGACCACAAAATACATCATATACGGGGACGGCCAGATCCGATAGGCAGGCGGTTCTAGAAAAGAGGAATACTTCATGTCAGACAGAGAAAACAAAGAGAAGGAACCGATCGACTGGAAGGCGGAGATTATCAGCTGGATTCAGATCATCGTGGCCGCCGTGGCGATCGCCTTCGTGCTCAATAACTTTATCATCGCCAACAGCCGCGTTCCAACCGGCTCCATGATCCCCACGATCATGTCCAAGAGCCGCGTGATCGGCTCACGGCTGTCCTACATTAACAGCGACCCGGAGCGGGGGGATGTGGTGATCTTCCATTTCCCGGACGATCCCACCGGCAAGACCTACTATGTGAAGCGGGTGATCGGCCTGCCGGGGGAGACGGTGAACATCGTGGACGGCAAGGTCTACATCGACGACTCCGAGACACCCCTCGACGAGCCCTACCTGGCGGAGCCGATGGAGGGCTCCTGGGGGCCCTACCAGGTGCCGGAGGACAGCTACTTTATGCTGGGCGACAACCGGAATAACTCCCTGGACGCCAGGTTCTGGGATGAACAGTACGTGAAAAAGGACAAAATTATCGCCAAGGTGCTGTTCTGTTATTTCCCGAAGATAAAGAAAGTGGTATAGAATTCAGGAGGCACAGCCCATGTGATATCGGGCTGTGCCTCCTGTTTGTATTGGCTTATTTTTCCGGGTAGAGGTGATACTGTTCCTCCACCAGCTCCCAGAGGCCGCAGGCCTCGAGCTTTGCCCTGGGAACCCGCAGGGTGATGGTCACGACGCCGGGGGCGCGGCCGATCTCGATGGCGCCGGAGATGGTCACGCGGTTCTGCACCTCGGGGACGCTCATCTCAAAGAGCTCGGCCGCCCGGGCCAGGCCGTTGTCGATGGCCAGATTTAAGTTGGCGCCCGTCCCGATCACGCTGATGGGGGCGGAGTCCTCAAAGCCGGTCATTCCCCACTTCTGCGCCTCGTGCATTGCCATGGCCTTCTCCGCGCGGGTGAGCGGCCGTGCCAGGTAGGGGATGTCCTCCGGGCAGGGAAGGAGAAGCGGTCCGTCGATGGGCAGATTGTGGATCACGTGGACGCGGAGCGTGACGGCGGCCGACACATCGCAGGTGTGCCCCGCGATCTCGCCCTCGCCCTGCATGGCGTGCACATCGCCCACGTACACGCCGCCGCCCTCCACCTTCACCGGGCAGATTAGGACGGCCCCGGCGCGCACCTTGTTGATGTCCATGTGCCCGTCCGTCTTGTCCTTAAGCGTCTCCTCCGTCTGGCAGTACTCGTGGGGCGCGCCCAGAAGGAAGCTGCCGAAGTCGCCGGCGTTGTGGGAGTCCGGCAGGGGCCTGGCGGGGGTGGTGCCCAGCTGGCCGATGAAGGGGCGAAGCCGGGTGGCGATCCCGGGAAGGTCCGAGGGAGCCAGGGCGACCACCGGATTCTGGATGGAATTGTCCGGGGTCTGCATGTAGTGCCGTCCGTCCGCGGCGATGCGCTCGGCGGCCGGACGGTCCACGGTCAGCCCGATCTCGCGGGCCTCGTCAAACACGATGGTGTAGCCGTTTGTGAAGGCGAAGGGAGACACCGGCGCGCCGCACTTGTCGCAGCGGACCGCATCCGGCCCGATTCCCTCCAGGTGGCTGGGCGGATTTTTGGTGCCGCAGGACGGGCAGACCCGGGCCACGAAGGGATCACCCACAAAGCGCCCCTCGATGGTGCGGTCGTTGCCGGATGCGGTGGCGTCGGAGGTAACCCGGACCGCCTCAATCCGGATGGCGATGGCGTCCCCCGGCCTGGCCCCCTCCACGTAGACCGGCTGCGTCACCTCGTGTCCGCCACGAAGCTCGGGGGTGATCATAGGCCCCCAGCAGCCCGCGGCAGTGTTTGCAAGAATTCTTCCCCCATCCTTTACCGGGCCCAGCATCTCTTTGCCTGGATCCAGCACCCCGTTGGTGTAGCTGTTTACAAGTACCGTCTGTTTTGTACTCATTGAGAATACCTCCTCATTTATGTGGGAATGTCCACAATCGAGCGGTGAACCTGTTGCTGCTATCTCCATTATACTCCTGTTCACGCGCGGCCGCATCACAAATTTACCGGCGGGTACCCATTGAAAAACCCGGGGAAATGGTCTAAAATAGTAAATCATGGAAAAGAATGAAAGGGGAAACCGGTTGACGCCGTTTTGACGGGGGGTGCCGGTTATTTCACTTTATTCGGGGGAGCCTTATGAAACGCATTGTGACGTACTATCTGCGCCCGTATTATCTGCGGATGACGGTGGGATTCTGTATCAAATTTACCGGCACCTGTCTGGACTTATGCCTTCCCTGGGTGCTGGCCCGGATGATCGACGTGGTGATCCCGGCGGGCGAGCGGCGCTTAATCTTTGTGTGGGGACTCATCATGCTGGGGCTGGCGGCGGGGGCGGCCATCTGCAATATCACAGCCAACCGCATGGCGGCGAGAGTGGCCTCCGGCGCCACCCAGGCGGTGAGGGCGGATCTGTTCCGGAAGGTGATGTATCTGTCGGACAGCCAGTCCGGGGAGGTGGGAAAGCCATCCCTGATCTCGCGGCTCACCACGGATACCTACAATGTCTACAATGTGATCGGGAGAGTCCAGCGCCTCGGGGTGCGGGCTCCCCTTTTGCTGCTCGGGGGACTGATGATCACCATGACGCTGGACGCGCACCTGGCCTGCATCCTGCTGGCCGCGCTGGCGATTTTGGGGGTTGTTGTGACGCTGGTGTCCCGAAAGAGCGTGCCCATGTACGGGCAGCTGCAAAAGTCTCTGGACCGGCTGGTGCTGTCGGTGCGGGAGAATATCGCCGGAATCCGGGTGATCAAGGCGCTGTCCAGGGAGGACTGGGAGAAGGAGCGCTTTTCCCAGGTGAATGACCAGGTGGTGAGCCGGGAGAAGGCGGCGGGTCTGACCATGGCGGTGATCAACCCGGTGATGAACTTAGTCTTAAATCTGGGCCTGGTGGCCATCGTGGTGGCCGGGGCCTGGCGCGTGAACAATGGTCTGACCGAGATCGGAAAGATTCTGGCCTTCCTCACCTACTTTACCATCATACTGAACGCCCTACTGTCCATCTCCAAGATGATCGCCACCCTGTCCCGCGGCGTCGCCTCCGCGGACCGGATCGAGGCGGTGCTGGCGATGGAGGAAGCGCTGCCGGTGGAGGAAGCTCTGGCGGGGGAACGCGGCGGGGCAAAAGAGAGCGGCGGACCGGCGCACATATCCTTCGACCACGTGGATTTCTCCTACACCGAGGGCAAGCGCAACCTGGAGGATATCAGCTTCTCCTTAAAGCGCGGGGAAACCCTGGGGATCGTTGGGGCCACGGGATCGGGAAAATCCACCGTCTTAAAGCTTCTCCTGCGGTTCTACGACGCCACAGCCGGCTCGGTGCGAGTCTGCGGCCGGGACGTGCGGACGTACCCGCTAAGGGAGCTGCGGCAAAAATTCGGGGTGGTGTTCCAGAACGATGTGATCTTTGAGAACAGCATCCTGGAGAACGTGCGCATGGGCCGGGACCTGCGGGCGGAGGACATCGGCACGGCCCTGGCCTGCGCCCAGGCGGAGGAGTTTGTGATGGAGAAATCGGGCCATCTGGAGGAAAAACTGAACATCCGCGGCGCTAACCTAAGCGGCGGGCAGAAGCAGCGCCTGCTGATCGCCAGGGCCCTGGCCGGAAAGCCGGAGATCCTGATTCTGGACGACTCCTCCAGCGCCTTAGACTACCGGACGGACGCGCAGCTTCGCGCTGCCCTAAAGGAGCGCTTCCCGGACACCACAAAGATCATCGTGGCCCAGCGGGTCAGCTCCATCCTCCACGCGGACCAGATCATGGTGCTCCTCGACGGCAGGGTGCAGGGACTGGGAACTCACGAACAGCTTTTGGCGGACTGCGAGGCCTATCGCAGGATTGTCCGCTCACAGATGGGAGCGTGACGGGCATGGACAGAGTGAAAAGAAACGAGCATATCAACTGGGATACACTGAAAAAGCTGGCGGCCTACTTGTCTGAGGAGCGGTGGTATCTGATCCTCGCGGCCGGCCTGGCCGTGGCGGGAAACCTATTGTCCCTGGCGGGCCCCATGCTCAGCGGCTACGCTGTGGACGCCATCGGCCTCGGGACCGGGAAGGTGAATTTTTCACAGGTGTGGTATTACGCCAGGCAGATGATTGTCTGCTACGGGGCGGCCTTTGTCTGCACCTACAGCCTTGCGGCCCTGATGATCCACGTGAGCCAGCGCATCGTGCGGCGCATGCGGCGGGACGTGTTCTCGCGCCTGATGGACCTGCCGGTGGGGTATTTCGACACCCGGTCCACCGGCGACGTGATCAGCCGTATCTCCTACGACATCGACACCATCAACGCCTCCCTGTCCCACGACGTGGTGCAGCTTCTGACCACCGTGATCACCGTGGGCGGGGCGCTCTCCATGATGGTGCGGATCTCGCGGCAGCTGGTGCTGGTGTTCGCCTTCACCGTGCCGCTCTCCATCTTCCTGACAAAGCAGATCACGAGCAGGACCAGGCCGCTGTTCCGGGCCCGCTCCAGGGCGCTGGGGGAGTTAAACGGCTACGCGGAGGAGATGGTCAGCGGAAAGGAGACCCTGGCGGCCTACTGCCAGGAGGAGGAGACCATTAGCGGCTTTGACGAGAAGAATGACAACGCCGCGAAGGCCTGCTACCGGGCGGATTACTACGGAAACATCGTGGGCTCCTGCATCAATTTCGTGAACAACCTCTCGCTGACGTTGATCAGCGTGTTCGGGGCTCTTTTGTACCTGGGCGGCTCCCTGACCGTGGGGCACATCTCGTCCTTTGTGCTGTACTCCCGGAAGTTTTCCGGCCCCATCAATGAGTTCGCCAATATCATCGGGGACCTCCAGTCCACCCTGGCCGCGGCGGAGCGCATCTTCTCGCTGCTGGACGAGGCGCCGGAGACGGCGGACGAGACGGAGGCCATAAAGGCCTTAAACTGCCGTCACGGGAGCGTGGATTTTGAGCACGTCACCTTCGGCTACGAGGAAGGGCATGAGATCATCCGCGATCTCTCCCTCAAGGCTCCGGCCGGAGCGCTGGTTGCCATCGTGGGCCCCACCGGCGCAGGGAAGACCACCCTGATCAATCTCCTCATGCGCTTCTACGACGTGAACCGGGGAGCGCTGCGGGTGGACGCCCAGCCGGTGCGCCAGGTGAGCCGCAGCAGCCTGCGCGCCAACTTCGCCATGGTGCTCCAGGACAGCTGGCTGTTCACGGGGACCGTGTACGAGAACCTGGCCTACGGCAACAGCCGCGCGACCCTTGAGGACGTAAAGCGGGCGGCCCGGATGGCCGGGGCGGACTCCTTCATCGAGAAATTGCCCCAGGGCTACGACACCGTGCTGACCGAGGACGGGGCCAGCCTGTCAAAGGGGCAGAAGCAGCTGTTAACCATCGCCCGGGCCATGCTCCTTGACGCCCGGATCCTGATTCTGGACGAGGCCACCTCCAACGTGGACACCCGGACGGAGCAGCAGATCCAGGAGGCCATGCGCCAGCTCATGCGGGATAAGACCTGCTTTGTGATCGCCCACAGGCTCTCCACCATCCGCAATGCGGACCTGATCCTGGTGGTGGACGGCGGCCAGATCGTGGAGCAGGGGACCCACGAGGAGCTGATGGGGAGAGCGGGTTTTTACTACCGGCTGTACCAGTCGCAGTTTCAGACGTGATGCGCACAGCAAACCTGTTGACTTCCAGCGCGTTTTAATATAAAATTCATAATGTTAATTTTAAAATTAAAATGGCTGGACTTTGCGGTCCAGCCTGCTTATGCGTTAAGGAGCGGAACAATGGATATTTCCAACTTAGAGATAAAGGATGAATTTGCCGTCCCCGCCGCCGCGCCGGAGAATGAGCCGGAGCGGCAGCAGTATTTTATGAAAAAGGCCAGAGGCCAGCTGGCGGCCTTTGAGAAGCAGCTGGGGCGCCCCCTCACCTGCTGCATCAACACCTTCGGCTGCCAGATGAACGCCAGGGACTCGGAGAAGCTGCTCGGCATCCTGGAGGCCATCGGCTACCAGGCCGTGGAGACCGAGCAGGCGGACTTTGTGCTGTACAACACCTGCACGGTCCGGGAGAACGCCAACCAGCGGGTCTACGGCCGCTTGGGCCAGCTAGGCGCCTACAAGAAAAAGAATCCCCATATGATGATCGCCCTGTGCGGCTGCATGATGCAGGAGGCCGAGGTGGTGGAGCGGATCAAGTCCAGCTACCGCTTCGTGGACCTGGTGTTCGGCACCCACAACATTTTTAAGCTGGCGGAGCTGGTGAGCACCTGCCTGGACGCCAGAGACGAGAAAAAGCACCGGACCCTCGTCGACATCTGGGAGGACACGGACAAGATCGTGGAGGACCTGCCGGTGGAGCGCAAATACCCGTTCAAGTCCGGCGTCAACATCATGTTCGGCTGCAACAACTTCTGCAGCTACTGCATCGTGCCCTACGTGAGAGGGCGGGAGAGAAGCCGCAGGCCGGAGGAGATCTTAAAGGAGATCCGGAATCTGGTGGCGGACGGCGTGGTGGAGGTCATGCTGCTGGGCCAGAACGTAAACTCCTACGGAAAGAACCTGGACACGCCCATGACCTTCGCCGAGCTTCTGCGGGAGGTGGAGAAGATCGAGGGCCTAGAGCGGATCCGCTTTATGACCTCCCACCCCAAGGATTTGTCCGACGAGTTGATCCAGGTGATGGCGCAGTCCAAAAAGATCTGCCGCCACCTGCACCTGCCGCTGCAGTCCGGCAGCAGCCGCATCCTAAAGGAGATGAACCGCCGCTACACCAAGGAGCAGTACCTGGCGCTGGCGGAGAAGATCAAGGCCGCGGTCCCGGGAATCTCCCTGACCACGGACATCATCGTGGGCTTCCCCGGGGAGACCGAGGAGGACTTTTTGGAGACCATGGACGTGGTGCGGCGCGTGCGGTTTGACAGCGCGTTCACCTTCATCTACTCCAAGCGCACGGGGACACCCGCCGCGGCTATGGAGAACCAGGTGCCCGAGGACGTGGTCAAGGAGCGGTTCGACCGCCTGTTAAAGGAGGTTCAGGACATCTCCGCCCAGGTGTGCGGCCGGGACGTGCACACGGTCCGTCAGGTGCTCGTGGAGGAAGTCAACGAGCACACGCCGGGTTATGTGACGGGACGCCTGTCCAACAACACGGTGGTCCATCTGCCGGGGGACGCCTCCATGATCGGAAAGCTCATGGACGTGTACCTGGAGGAGAGCAAGGGCTTCTATTACATGGGAAAGGCCGTGGACTGAGGCGTTCCCGTTCAATCAGACGCCTGGGCGCACGCTGCGGCCGGGCATAAAATACGAGAGAAAAGAGGCATAATTTTGGCACAGGCACAATTATCCCCGATGATGCAGCACTACATGGAGACGAAAAAACAGTATCCGGACTGTATTCTGTTCTATCGCCTTGGGGATTTCTACGAGATGTTTTTTGACGACGCGCAGACCGTGTCAAAGGAGCTTGAGATCACGCTGACCGGCAAGGAGTGCGGGCTGCCGGAGCGGGCGCCCATGTGCGGCGTGCCCTTCCACGCGGTGGACTCCTACCTAAACCGCCTGGTGCAGAAGGGCTACAAGGTGGCCATCGCGGAGCAGATGGAGGATCCCAAGCTGGCCAAGGGGTTGGTGAAGCGGGAGGTGATCCGGGTGGTGACGCCCGGCACCATCACCAGCGCCCAGGCTTTGGACGAGACAAAGAACAACTACCTGATGGGCATCGTGTGCACGGACGGCGGCTACGGCGTGTCCACGGCCGACATCAGCACCGGCGACTTTCTGGTCACCGAGGTGGCCACGGATCGGGAGCTGTTCGACGAGATCAACAAGTTCTCGCCGTCGGAGATCATCTGCAACAACGCGTTCTACGTGTCCGGCATCGATATCGAGGAGCTGAAAAACCGTTACCACGTGGCGGTGTCCGCCCTGGACAGCCACTTCTTCGGCGAGGAATCCTGCCACAAGGTGCTTAGAGAGCACTTTAGGGTGGGCTCGTTGGCCGGACTGGGGCTGGAGGACTACGGCACGGGGATCATCGCCGCCGGGGCGGTCATGCAGTACATGTACGAGACCCAGAAGAGCACCCTGGAGCACATCACCACCATAAAGCCCTATTCCACCGGCCAGTTCATGATCATCGACACCTCCACCAGGCGGAATCTGGAGCTGGTGGAGACCATGCGGGAGAAGCAAAAGCGGGGGACCCTTCTGTGGGTGCTGGACAAGACCAAGACCGCCATGGGCGCCCGCCTGCTGCGAAACTACATCGAGCAGCCGCTGATTCACCGGGAGGAGATCGTGGCCCGCCAGGACGCGGTGGAGGAGCTGAACATGAACTACATCTCCAGGGAGGAAATCCGGGAGTACCTAAACCCGGTCTACGACCTGGAGCGGCTGATCGGGCGCATAAGCTACAAGACGGCCAACCCCAGGGATCTGATCTCCTTCTGCAATTCTCTGGAGATGCTTCCCTATATCAAGCAGCTCCTGGAGGAGTTTAACAGCCCGGTGCTAAAGGCCCTGGCCGGGGACTTAGACCCCTTAAGCGACCTGTTTGAGCTGGTCCGCTCCGCCATCGTGGAGGACCCGCCCATCTCCCTGCGGGAGGGCGGCATCATAAAGGAGGGCTACAGCGAGGAGGCCGACAAGCTGCGGGACGCAAAGACCGAGGGCAAGACCTGGCTGGCCCAACTGGAGACAAAAGAGCGGGAGAAGACGGGAATCAAGAACTTGAAGGTCAAGTTCAACAAGGTGTTCGGCTACTACTTCGAGGTGACCAACTCCTTCAAGAACATGGTCCCGGACTACTTTATCCGCAAACAGACCCTGACCAACGCGGAGCGCTACACCACCGACGAGCTAAAGCAGCTGGAGGAGGTGATCATGGGGGCCGAGGACAAGCTGGTCTCCTTAGAGTACGACCTGTTCTGCCAGGTGCGGGACCACATCGCCTCCCAGGTGGTGCGGATCCAGAAGACGGCCAAGTCCATCGCCGGGACCGACGTGTTCTGCTCCCTGTCCACGGTGGCCTCCCGCCGCAACTACGTGAAGCCGTCCATCAATGAGAAGGGCACCATCTCCATCAAGAACGGGCGCCACCCGGTGGTGGAGCAGATGATGCGGGACGATCTGTTCGTGGCAAACGACACCTACCTGGACAACGGCAAGAACCGCCTGTCCGTGATCACCGGCCCCAACATGGCCGGAAAATCCACCTACATGCGCCAGGTGGCCCTGATTGTCCTGATGGCGCAGCTGGGAAGCTTTGTGCCCGCGGACGAGGCGGACATCGGCATCTGCGACCGGATTTTCACCCGCGTGGGCGCCTCCGACGACCTGGCCAGCGGCCAGAGCACCTTTATGGTGGAGATGACCGAGGTGGCCAACATCTTAAGAAACGCCACCAGAAACAGCCTTCTGGTGCTGGATGAGATCGGGCGCGGAACCAGCACCTTCGACGGCCTGTCCATCGCCTGGGCGGTGATCGAGCACATCAGCAACACCCGGCTTCTGGGCGCGAAGACGCTGTTCGCCACCCACTACCACGAGCTGACGGAGCTGGAGGGCACCATCGTCGGGGTGAAGAACTACTGCATCGCCGTGAAGGAGCAGGGGGACGACATCGTGTTCCTGCGAAAGATCGTCCGGGGCGGCGCGGACAAGAGCTACGGAATCCAGGTGGCGAAGCTGGCCGGGGTGCCGGAGTCAGTGATCGCCCGGGCCAAGGAGATCGCCGAGGAGCTCAGCGACGCGGACATCACGGCGCGGGCCAAGGAGATCGCGGAGGTCAGCGCCAACATCGCCCAGCGCAAGGTGGTGCCGAAGCCGGACGAGGTGGACATGCAGCAATTGTCCTTCTTCGACACGGTGAAGGACGACGACATTATAAAGGAACTGAGCGAGCTGGAGATCAACTCGATGACTCCGGTGGACGCCATGAATACGCTGTACCGACTGCAGAACAAGCTAAAAAACAGGTGGAAGGACAGCTGATTGTTAGGAGAAGCCATGAATTTTCATATACTGACGCTGTTTCCCGAGATGGTGATGAACGGCCTTAGCACCAGCATCACCGGACGGGCCATGGAAAAGGGGATTATATCGGTGGAGGCGGTCAATATCCGGGACTACTCTACGGACAAGCACCGCCATGTGGACGACGCGCCCTACGGCGGCGGAGCCGGCATGGTGATGCAGCCGGGGCCCATCTGCGACGCCTACGAGGACCTCTGCACCCGCACCGGGCGCAGGCCCCGGGTGATCTACATGACGCCCCAGGGCCGGGTGTTCACCCAGCAGATCGCCGAGGAGCTGGCGAAGGAGGAGGAGCTGGTGTTCCTCTGCGGCCACTACGAGGGCATCGACGAGCGGGCCTTAGAGCTTGTGGCCACGGACTATCTGTCCATCGGCGACTACGTGTTGACCGGCGGGGAGCTGCCCGCCATGGTGATGATCGACTGCATCTCCCGCCTGGTTCCGGGGGTGTTAAACAACGAGGTCAGCGCAGAGGTGGAATCCTTTCACGACAACCTCCTGGAGTACCCCCAGTACACCCGGCCGGAGGTCTTCCGGGGGCTTGCGGTGCCGGAGGTGCTCCTTAGCGGCCACCACAAGAACATTGATAAGTGGCGCAGGGAGCAGTCCATAAAGCGCACCCTGGAGCGGCGGCCGGACCTTTTGGCGGGGGCGAACCTCTCAAAAAAGGAGAAGCAGTTCCTGGATGAGCTGCTGTGGGAGCGGGAGAATTCTTCGGGATCTCCATTGACAGAACCGGACAAATGATGTAGAATCGGATGAAAATACCTGCCGGACGGCAGAAAAAAAGAATAATATAAAAGAATAATAGGAGTTGATGATGGACTTGTCCAGTGACACAGTAGGCATACGATTGTTTGTGATTTTGATCCTTTTGGCGTTATCCGCCTTTTTCTCTTCCTCGGAGACCGCGCTGACCACGGTCAACAAGATCCGCATCCGCAATCTGGCGGAGGCGGGAGACAAGCAGGCCGGGTATGTGATGAAGCTTGGGGAGAACCAGGCGCGGATGCTCAGCGCCATCCTGATCGGAAACAATGTGGTGAACCTTTCCGCCTCCTCCATGGTGACCGTGCTGGTGACGGACGTGTTCGGAAGCCGCTTCGCGGGCGTGGCAACCGGCGTTTTGACGCTGCTCATCCTGATTTTCGGTGAGATCACGCCGAAGACCATCGCGACGCTGCAGTCGGAGCGCAATTCCCTGCGCTGCGCCCACGTGATCTACGTGTTGATGGTGGCGCTGACCCCGGTGATCCTGTTGGTGAACTGGATGTCCTCAGGCGTGCTGCGGCTGCTCCACGTGGACCCCAACAAGAGAAACGACGACATGACCGAGGACGAGCTTCGGACCATCGTGGAGGTGGGGCACGAGAAGGGCGTGATTGAGTCCGAGGAAAAGGAAATGATCAACAACGTGTTCGACCTGGACGACAGCGTGGCCAAGGACATCATGGTCCCGCGCATCGACATGGTGTTTGCGGACGTGAACGCCACGTACCAGGAGGTGATCGAGACCTTCCGCACGGAGCACTACACCCGCCTGCCCGTCTACGAGGACTCGACGGACAACGTGATCGGAATCATCAATGTGAAGGACCTGCTTTTGGTGGAGGACAGGGAGCACTTTAACGTGCGGAATTACCTGCGGGAGCCCCTGTACACCTACGAGTCCAAGAAGGTGTCGGACCTGCTCATGGAGCTGCGGAAGACCTCAAACAACATTGTGATCGTGCTGGACGAGTACGGCGCCACCGCCGGGCTTGCCACCCTGGAGGACATCCTGGAGGAGATCGTGGGCGATATCCGGGACGAGTACGACGGGGACGAGGAGGAAGAGTTTGTGGAGGTAGCGCCCCGGGAGTACGTGGTGGAGGGTGCCATGAAGCTGGACGATCTAAACGACCGTCTGGGCTTAAACCTCGAGTCCGAGGACTACGACTCCATCGGCGGCTTCATGATCGAGCGGCTGGACCACCTGCCGGATGCGGGTGAGGAGATGGAGTGTGACGGCATGCGCCTGGTGGTGGATGCGGTGGACAGAAACCGAATCGATAAGGTCCATATTTACCTGCCCGCGGCCGTGGAGGACGAGAAAGACTTATCAAAATAACCTCTTGCTTTTTCAGACAAGTTATGGTAGAATTAGTCGTTGTGACTAAGAAAGAGATGGTCCTCTGTTACAGATTGGGCGGTGAACGGGAAACTTACCGCCGGACGTATTAAGAACATCCAATAAATGAAGGAGGTTCACACAATGAACGACATTATCAAGAATATTGAAGCAGCGCAGTTGAAGGAGAACGTGCCCGAGTTCCATGTTGGCGACACCGTACGCGTGTACAACAAGATCAAAGAGGGTAACCGCGAGAGAATCCAGGTATTTGAGGGAACCGTGATCAAGAGACAGAACGGCGGCGCAAGAGAGACCTTCACCGTCCGCAAGAACTCCAACGGGATCGGCGTTGAGAAGACCTGGCCGTTACATTCCCCGAACGTTGACAACGTTGAGGTTGTCCGCAAGGGTAAAGTGAGACGTGCGAAGCTGAACTACTTAAGAGACAGAGTAGGTAAGGCTGCGAAGGTAAAAGAATTAGTTAAATAATTCATCAGTGCGGTACAAGGGACAATGAAAATTGTCCCTTTTTTAACACAAACAATATGATATAAACAGCGCAGACAGGCGGGTGGTTACGTGGAATATTTTATGAATGAGGATACGGCGTGGATCCGGCGGGTGGTCCACTGGATCGTGGACGTGGTGGTGGTGATCGCTCTGGCGTGGTTTCTGGTGTACGGCTTCTGCGGCCAGGTGCGCATTCTGGGAAACTCCATGCAGCCGCTTTTGGACGCGGAGGATGTGGTTCTGGTCAACCGCCTGGCCTACGATCTTGGAAAGCCCCGGCGCTTTGACGTGGTGGTCTTCGAGCGTGAGGACCGGCAGAAGAATGTGAAGCGGGTCATCGGGCTGCCCGGCGAGACGGTCCAGATCAAGGGCGGGCTGGTCTTTATCGACGACGAGCTGCTGGACGCCCAGGACAATCTGGAGCAGGTCTCCCTAGCCGGGATGGCGGATTCGCCGGTGAAGCTGGGGGAGGACGAGTATTTCCTCCTGGGCGACAACCGCGACAGCAGCGAGGACAGCCGTTTTGCCAACATCGGAAACGTGAAGCGGGAACAGATCCAGGGTAAGGTGTGGTTTCGGATTCTGCCACTGCTTAAGCTGGATTTGATCCGCTCCCGGTAGCGCAGGCGAGCCCTTTTTTGGAAGAACAGGAGAGTAATCTATGAATATACAGTGGTATCCCGGACATATGACAAAGGCCAAGCGGGCCATGAAGGAAGATTTAAAGCTGATTGACCTGGTGATCGAGCTGGTGGACGCCCGGGTGCCCGCAAGCAGCCGAAACCCCGACATCGACGAGCTGGGAGCGGGGAAGGCCCGCATGGTTTTGCTCAACAAGGCGGATCTGGCGGACGAGGCGGCAAACCGCCGCTGGGCCCAGTGGTTTACGGACAGGGGCATGCACGTGGTGAAGATCGACGCCCGGAACAAGGGGACCTTAAAGTCCATCCAGGCGGTGGTCCAGGAGGCCTGCAAGGAGAAGATCGAGAGGGACCGGAGACGTGGGATTCTAAACCGCCCCATCCGGGCCATGGTGGTGGGAATCCCCAACGTGGGAAAATCCACCTTTATCAACTCCTTCGCGGGAAAGGCCTGCGCCAAGACAGGGAATAAGCCCGGAGTGACCAAGGGAAACCAGTGGATCCGGTTAAATAAGACGCTGGAGCTGCTTGACACCCCCGGAATCCTCTGGCCCAAGTTTGAGGACCAGCAGGTGGGGCTTAAGCTGGCGTTGATCGGCTCCATCAACGATGAGATTTTAAACCGGGACGAACTGGCACTGGAGCTGATCCGTTTCCTGGAAGCCAACTATCCCGGGGTGCTGGCGGAGCGGTACCAACTGGAGCAGGGAGCGCTCGCGCCCGAGGAGGTGCTTTGCCAGGTGGCGAGATTGCGTTCCTGCCTGGCAAAGGGCGGCGAGCTGGACTTACCCAAGGCGGCGAGGCTGTTGTTGGATGAATTCCGGAGCGGGCGTCTGGGGCGGATTACCCTGGAGATGCCGGAGGATACGAGCGATAAGAGGGAGAGCGGACAGGATGGCAAGAGCACTGAGCGGTGAGAGACTGGAGAAAGAGCTGGCGCGGCTGGAGCAGATGCGGGAGTATGAGAACACCTACGCGGCCTGCGCCAATATCTGCGGGATCGACGAGGCGGGCCGCGGCCCCCTGGCGGGACCGGTGGCGGCGGGAGCGGTGATTCTGCCGAAGGACTGCACAATTTTATATCTGAACGACTCCAAAAAGCTCTCGGAGAAGCGCCGGGAGGAGCTGTTTGTCCAGATTAAGGAGCAGGCCGTGGCCTGGTCCGTGGGCATCGTGGGGCCGGAGCGCATCGACGAGATCAACATCCTTCAGGCCACCTACGAGGCCATGCGCCAGGCCATCGCGGGACTTGGCGTTGAGCCGGATCTGCTGCTCAACGACGCGGTGGAGATCCCGGGGGTGGAGATTATGCAGGTGCCCATCATCAAGGGGGACGCAAAGAGCGTGTCCATCGCGGCGGCCAGCATCCTGGCCAAGGTGACCAGGGACCACATGATGGAGGAGTACGACAAGCTGTTCCCGGAGTACGGCTTTGCCAAGCACAAGGGCTACGGGACCGCGGCCCACATCGCGGCCATCCGGGAGCTCGGCCCGTGTCCGATCCACCGGCGCAGCTTTATTAAGAATTTTGTGCCGCAGGGGGAATAGATCGGTTCCCGGGAAAATGAAAGGGCGGGGGAGATGGCAAACAACCGGCAGACCGGAAGCCGCTACGAGTCCGTGGCGGCCGACTATCTGGTGAAACAGGGCTACCGCATTCTGGAGCGGAATTTTTACTCGAAGCAGGGGGAGATCGACCTGGTGGCGCAGGACGGGCGCTATCTGGTGTTCGTGGAGGTGAAGTACCGGTCCGGCACGGCGTGCGGGAGCCCCGCGGAGGCGGTGGGCCCCTTAAAGCAGCGCCGGATCCGTGGGACTGCGCGCTACTATCTCTACAGCCACGGCCTTCCCGAGGACACGCCCTGCCGGTTTGACGTGGTGGCGATCACGGGCGGACAGATTGAGCTGATCCGGGACGCCTTTTAAACGCGGATTGAGGGAGAGCGGAGGAGATTTATGAAGATCGATTGGAATTTAAAGAACAGCGGGGACGTCCTTCGGTCCTGCGAGCGGGAGGGAGTGCCTTTCTTATCGTTCCGGGCCCTGGAGGACCTGGGGATTGTGAAGAACGGCTTCTCCACCCGCATGGGCGGCGCCAGCCAGGGAAAATTCGCCACCATGAATTTCTCCTACAGCCGTGGGGACGACCCGGAGCACGTGCTGGAGAACTTCACCCGCATGGCCAGGGCTCTTGAGGTGGACCGGGACCGGATGGTGGTCTCCTACCAGACCCACACCACCAACGTGCGCCGGGTGGCTGAGGAAGACCTGGGAAAGGGCGTGGTGCGGGACCGGGACTACCGGGACGTGGACGGCCTGATCACGGATCTGCCCGGCGTCACCCTGGTGACCTTCTACGCGGACTGCGTGCCCCTCTATCTGGTGGACCCGGTGCACCGGGCTATCGGCCTTTCCCACTCCGGCTGGCGGGGCACCGTGGCCGGTATGGGGGCGGTCACCGTGCGGGCCATGGCCGAGGCCTTCGGCACCCGGCCGGAGGATCTGGTGGCCTGCATCGGCCCCAGCATCTGTAGGGACTGCTTTGAGGTGGGGGAGGAAGTGGTGGCGGAGTTTGAGAAAGCCTTCCGCCCGGAGCACCATCGCGGCCTCTTTTGGCCCAATGGCCGCCCGGGAAAATACCAGCTGGACCTCTGGCTGGCCAACCGCATCATCCTGCGGGAGGCGGGGGTGCCGGACGCGCAGATTCACACCACCAACATCTGCACAAAGTGCAACAGCGACTACCTGTTCTCGCACCGCACGGTGGGGGAGGAGCGGGGAAACCTGGCGGCATTTTTGTGCCTGAATCCATAAATAAGCGGCTCAGAGAGAAATAGAGCGGACAATTGCGCCCTTCGTGGGACAATTGTCCGTTTTTTTGCGGTATGTACTCACAAGATATGGGCGCGGAGAATGTCCGCCCGCCCGGCCGCTTGACAAGGGCCAGGCGGGCGATTACAATAGCGCCAAGAGAGCATGAACGGGGGTAGAAAAATGGAAACTGAGACAATATGTTCGATGCATAAAATGCACTGCTGCGCGGCCTGCCAGCTGAAGCTGCACGTGGGAGCAAGCGGGATGGAGCGGATCACGTCCGCCGGGGATACCAAGCGTGAGGGAGCCTTTGACGCCGACACGGCCCTCGTGCCCCTGCAGCGCCGGGCCTGCATGCGCGGGTACGGAGAGATCTACCACATGTACGGGCCGGACCGGATCCGCTATCCCATGCTGCAGACCGGGAAGCGGGGCGATCTAAACGGGTTTAAGCGGATCTCCTGGGAGGAGGCCATCGGGCGCTACGCCGGGTACTACGAGGGGATGCTCCGGGAGGCCGAAACGCTCTCATACCTGCCGCTCTTGGACAACGGCGGCGTCGGAAGCCGTCTGGGGACAGTGATCTATCCCTTCGGGGCCAGCTCCTGCGGGAACGTGGACGCGGCCATCACCGCAGCCCTGGGGCGCCGGGACAAGATCGCTGCGGCCCGCCCGCTCGACATGCTGAATGCCAACTATATCATTCTCTGGAGCTGCGACCCGGCGGTCACGCTGCCGTCCCTGCCCTACATGGTGCAGAAAGCCAGGGAGAATGGGATCCCGATCACGGTGGTGGACTCCCGGTACACGGAGTCCGCGGGAGCCTTCGCCACCGGCAAGGGAAAGGTGCCTGGCTTAATATCCCCCTACCCGGGGACCGACGGCGCTCTCCTGGCGGCCATGGCTTACGTGATCTACCGGCGCGGGCTCTGCGATGAGGCGTTCATCCGCAGGTACTGCTTCGGCTTTTACCCCGGGGAGCGGGTGGTCAGCCGGTCGGAGGAGTCGGACCCGGTGACCGGGCAGCCCTATAAGGGGCGGGAGTTTGCGGTGCCTGAGGGGGAGTCGTTCACGGAGTACTTGGAGGGCCTGGAGCGGGAGCACGGCGGATATCGGGGCGTTCTCGGCTGGGCCAGCGCGTCCACCGGGGTGCCGGAGCAGGTGATCGAGGACTTTGCGGTGGAGTACGCCCTAAGCGGGCCGGTGTACATCGCCTCCCGGTTCCACGGGGGCGTCCAGAGGACCTACAACGGATTTTACTATTCCTGGATGCTGATCGCCCTCTGCGCCATGACCGGAAACCTGTGCAGGAAGGGCGCGGGCTTCGGGGAGATGCGGGGGGACGACGGCTACACGGTGCACATGCCCGGGCTTCCGGACCTGTTTGAGCGGGAGACCAGGCAGCCGATTCTGGTCAGCCAGTACGGCATCGACCGGGTGATCTTAACCGGAACCGACGGCAGAAGCCGCGATCAGCTGCGGGACGATATTCTGCGGATGAACGGCATCGACATCGGCGGCGGGCTGGCGCTCAAGGGACTGATCAAGGGGGCGGCCAACGGGAACCCCTTCAACCAGCTGGCCAACATCAACAAGCGCAGGGAGGCCTGGAGCCGCCTGGACTTTGTGGTCACCTACGAGCGCCACATGACGCCCACCGCCCAGTGGTCGGATCTTGTCCTGCCGGTCACCTTCCCGCTAGAAAACGGGCGCCGGTTCGACAAGAACGGGGCCTACGAGTCGGATGTGCACGTGCTAAACGGGGTGTTTGATCCCATGTACGAGGCCGTGTCCGACGAGGAGGTCAACCGCAGGATCGGCGTTGCCCTGGGCGTCAAGGTGGAAACCTGCGACTACGAGGCGCTCATGCGCAGGCAGTGGGAGCGGGCGGAGGTGGACCGCGGGTATCCGGACGCAGAAAAGCTTGCGCTTCCGGGCTTTGAGGAGATCGTAAAGACCGCCCATTTGCCGGTGCCCGTGAAGCCGGAGGACGTGCCGGCGGCACTGACAGAGCTGGAGCCGGGAAAATTCCCCACGGAGACCGGCCGCATCAACTTTTACTCCCCCTTCCTCGCGGGGCGGGGGAGAACCTCCCACGGGATCAACAGCGCCCGCTATGTGCCCTTAAAGGACGGCTACGAGGCCATAAGGGCGGGGCAGGGGGGAGCGCGGGGCGTCTGCGGTCCCAGCGGCCGCCGCTACACGCTGCAGCTGATCACGCCCCACGCCGTCAACCGGGCCAACAGCGACTACGCCAACATCCCGTTTTTGGCAGAGCTCAACCCACAGCGGATCCACATGCACCCGGACGACGCTCTGGCCCGGGGAATCGAGGACGGGGAGACGGCCTACGCCTACACGGAGTTCGGCTGCCTGCGCCTGCCGGTGCAGTTGAGCCGGTCTGTGAGGCGCGGGGGCATCGCCGTGGAGCAGGGGGCTTGGTACAAGGCCGGCGAGGAGCGCTACCTGGCGTACTTTGACAGCGACGGCGACGGCATACCGGAGCCCCATCTGACGCCGGTGGACATCGGCGGCTGCCCCAACACGCTGACGGAGGATTTAAACTCGGGCGTGTTTGACCCGTTTATCAACGGGATGGGGTTCAACGCGGGCGGGAGCGCCTGCGAGGTGAGTAAGACACTTCCGGAAGGGGGAGAGAGAAGATGAGCCAGTGGGGATTCTATTTTGACCAGTCAAAGTGCACCTTCTGCCACGCCTGCGAGGCGGCCTGCAGGGTGTGGAACGAGGCCAGGCGGGCGGATGCGGGGGCGCATCCCTTAGCCCAGCTGACCACAGGGCAGGCGCCCGAGGATGCGAAGCCTGAGTGGTACTACATGAAGGAGAGCCTGCGCCGGGTGACGCGCCTTTTGGAGGGTGACGAGCCGCCCAATGTGAGGGGGTTTAATCTGAGCCTGTCCTGCAACCACTGCACCGATCCGGCCTGCGTGGCCGTCTGCCCCACGGGGCGGCTGTACAAGGAGGGGGAGCGGGGGCTCGTCCTGGAGGACCCCGAAAAGCGCTGTGTCTCCTGTATGCGCTGCCGGGCGGCCTGCCCCTGGGATGCGCCACAGTTCTGCCCGGATCTTTCGCGGCCGGTGATGGTCAAGTGCGACATGTGCGCCGGGCGGCTGGACGAAGGGCGAAAGCCGGCCTGCGTGGCCGCCTGCCCGATGCGCGCGCTGGACGCGGGGCCCATGGAGGAGTTAAAGCGCCGGTATCCGGGCGCAGTGCGGGAGGTCCGCGGGTTTTCGGCAAACGAGACAGGTCCAAATATTGTTTTCAAAAAGAGACAATCAATGTGCACAAATACTACAAAGCAAATTGTGTGATTTGAACGTGTTAGAACATATTGACAATAAATTCTGCATGCAGTATACTAAATTTAACACAACATTAACAGGCAGCCAACGTATGCGGGAAGCCTATGAGGAGGATATACGATGAGAGAAATTATACCGTTTAACAAGTGGTATTACAGGGAGGATTTTCAGGACTCCTACGTGGTGGAGACAAGCCTGGACGGCTTTAAGCCGGTTACGGTTCCCCACGCCAACAAAGAAATTCCATTCAACTATTTTGATGAGACCTGTTATCAGTTTGTATCCTGCTATAAAAAGGTTTACCGCCCGGAGGAAGCCCTTAAGGGAAAGCGCATTTTCATCCGCTTCGGAGCCATCGCCAACTACGCCGAGGTCTACGTCAACGGGACGCTGGCCGGAGAGCACAAGGGCGCGTACACGGCCTTTGAGCTGGAGCTGACCGACCTCCTCAAGTACGGCGAGGACAACCTGATTGCGGTGAAGGTGGACTCCACCGAGCGCCCCGACATCCCGCCCTTCGGCTACCTGATCGATTATCTCTGCTACGGCGGTATCTACCGGGAGGTGGAGCTGATCGTGAGCGACGCGGTCTATGTGAAGGCGCTGCACGTGTCCCCGCTGGATGTGATGAGCGGACATCCGAGAGCCGGCGTGAGAGCGTTCGTCGATGCGGCTTCTGCGGTTGAGAACGTGCCGGTGAAGCTGGGACTCTACAAGGATGGGGTTCTGGTGGCTGAGAAGGAGGAAAACGCCGACGTGGCGGACGGATCCCAGGTGCTGGACTTCGAGCTCTTAGACCTCAGTGACATTAAGCTCTGGACCACCAGAGAGCCGGAGCTCTACGAGATGGAGCTTAAGATCGGCGACACCGCGGTGCGCGAGCGCTTCGGATTCCGCGAGATCAGGTTCACCCCCACAGGCTTCTACTTAAACGGGGAGAAGATCAAGCTGCGCGGCTTAAACCGCCATCAGTCCTACCCCTACGTGGGCTACGCGATGCCAAAGCGCGCCCAGGAGCGTGACGCGGAGATTTTGAAGGACGAGATCGGCGTCAACATCGTGCGCACCAGCCACTATCCGCAGTCGGCCCACTTCCTAAACCGCTGTGACGAGCTGGGACTTCTGGTGTTCGAGGAGATTCCGGGCTGGCAGCACATCGGTGATGAGGACTGGAAGGCGCTCTCCGTCAAGAACGTACACGACATGATCATGGAGGGCTACAACCACCCGTCCATCATCCTCTGGGGCGTCCGGATCAACGAGTCCCAGAATGATTTTGATTTCTACGAGCGCACCAACCGCGAGGCCCACGAGATGGACAAGACCAGGCCCACCGGCGGTGTGAAATACATAGAGCGCGCGGACTTCCAGGAGGATGTCTACGTGATGAACGAGTTCCAGACAGGAAAGAGCGACCGCCGTCACCGCGATCAGAACATTTCCACCGGACTCAACTACGACGTGCCGTTTTTGATCTCCGAGTTCACCGGCGCGTTCCATCCCACCAAGCGCTGGGATGACACCAACCATCGGGTGGAGATGGCCCTGCGCCACGCCTGGGCTCACGACGAGATCGCCCTCGACGACCGGATCTGCGGCGCCATCGGCTGGTGCGCCTTCGACTACAACACCCACTATCAGTTCGGCCCTGGGGACCGTGTCTGCTACCACGGCGTGGCCGACATGTTCCGAATCCCGAAGAAGTGGACCGCGGCGGTCTACCGCAGCCAGAAGGATCCCTCCGAGGAGATCGTGCTGGAGCCGGCCACCATGTGGGTGAACGGGGATATCGACGAGTGCGGTTTCCTGCCCATGTACGTGTTCACCAACTGTGATTACGTGGAGTTCTACTACGGCGACAAGCTGGCCAGGAGGCTGTTCCCCCACAAGCGCCAGTTCGCAGGCCTTGCGCACGCGCCCATGTACATGGACCGGATCCAGAAGGACATCTGGGACGAGTGGGGCTGGGAGGATGCCACCTTCGTGGGCTACATCGACGGCAAGCCGGTGGCCACCAAGAAGTTTGTGAAGAACCCGCTTCCCACCGCCTTAAAGGCTGTGGCGGACGACGCATGTATGCATGCGGAGCAGGGCGAGGAGCCCTACGATGTGACCAGAGTGGTGTTCGAGGCTCAGGACCAGTACGGCAACAACCTGGATTACATGATGGACAGCATCGAGTTTACCGTCACCGGCCCGGCAAAGCTCATCGGCCCGGCGAATACCACCATGCAGGGCGGCTGCATCGCCTGCTGGGTGCGCACATTGGGGCAGACCGGAACGGTCCGCGTCAGCGCGAAGACACCGAAGCTTGTGTCAAATGAAGTTGTAATTGAAGTGAAATAGAGGATTGACCGAATATCGGAGAAGGGGAGGGAGTGGATGAATCTCGGTACACTGAAAAAAACGCCCACACTGTCGGACCAGGCATACACCACCATCAAGGCGGCGGTGATGTCCAATCAGCTGAAGCCGGGGGAAGTGCTGACCACGGAAGCCCTCGCCGCGCAGCTGGGGATCAGCCGGACGCCCATCACCATCGCGCTCAACCGGCTGGCTCAGGAGAAGATTGTAGTGCCGCAGGAGAACAAGACGATGGTCGTGTCCACGATCACACAGAAGGACATCGACGACGTGACCGCGGTGCGCAGAATCCTGGAGCCGGAGGCCGTGCGCATGCTAAAGGGACGGCTGAACGCCGAGAATATCGGCGAGCTGAGGGCGATTCAGCAGAACCGGCGGATTTACATGGAACAGGGGGATATCCGCTCCTTTATCGAGGCGGACCACATTTACCACATGAAGCTGGTTTCCTTCACCGGAAACGACTATCTGTACGCGACGTTAGAACAGTTAGATGAGGTGACTAACCGATTCCTCATCCTCTCCGGCACGGTGAGAAAGCACATGCATGTGGCCTACGAGGAGCATGAGGAGATCATCCGCTATCTGGAGCAGGGGGATTTCGATGGGGCAGCCAACGCGCTGCTAAAACACATCGACAACGTTGACGTTCGCATGCTGGCATAAGGAGTTGTGCGCGGCATTCCGAATAGAGCAAAAATTATAAGGAGGATTCAGTATTTATGAGACACATGAGAAAACTGGCACTGTCGTTGGCGGCCATCACGGCGCTCACCACCGCGTGCGTTGCACCGAACAGTGCGACCACCGCAGCTCCGACATCCGCAGCCAAGGGGGAGACGAAAGCGGAGGCCACGGCGGAGGCTGCTTCCGGGGAAACCAAAGCGGCCGCAAGCGGCGAGGCGGAGGAGCTGACCATCTGGGCATGGGACCAGAACTTTAACATCCCGATTATGGAGACCGCTGCGGAGTACTACCGCAAGGCCGGACATGAGAACTTCAAGTTAAACATCGTGGAAGTGGAAGAGAACGCGGTGGAGACCAAATCCATCACCGCCTTCACCTCCGGCGTATCCGAGGGCATGCCCGACATCCTTTTGATGGGCGACTACAGCGCACAGAGCTTTTTAAACAACTACGAGGGCAAGTACGCGGATCTGACCGACGCCATGGACTTCAGCCAGTTCGCGCCCTACAAGGTGAAAGCCTACACCGTGAACGACCGCGTGTACGGCGTGCCCTTTGACAGCGGCAGCGCCGGAATCTACTACCGCAAGGACTACCTGGAGCAGGCGGGCTTTTCCGAGGACGACATGAAGGATCTGACCTGGTCCCAGTTCGTGGAGATCGGCAAGAAGGTGAAGGAAGCTACCGGAAAGTACTTTGTGGTATTCACCCCCTACAAAGGAACCCACTATATGCAGATCGCGCTCCAGTCCGCCGGACAGTGGCTGACCGATTCCGAGGGCAAGCCCGTGTTTAAGGACAGCCCGGCTATCCGCGAGATGATGGAAGTGATCAAGGAGATGTACAAGGCAGACTTAATCATGCCAGTTGACTACTGGTCCGCAGAGGGCGTTGGCGGCATCCAGAAGGGCGACGTCGCCGCACATATTTCCGCTGTCTGGTACATTCCGACCATCACCAGCGTTGCCGACATGGAAGGCAAGTGGGGCTACACCAACATCCCGAAGCTGGAGACCGTTGACAATGCGACCCAGTACTCCAATATCGGCGGATCCAGCTGGGTGGTTCTGGAGGACAGCAAGAACAAGGATCTGGCAATCGACTTCTTAAAGACCGTGTACGCGGGCAATGTTGATTTCTATCAGCAGATTTTAAGAGAGCAGGGCGCAGTTGCAACCTACATTCCCTCTCAGAGCGGTGAAGCTTACGGCGAGGGCGTTGACTACTTCGGCGGCGCTTGCATCTACAAGGATTTCGCAGAGTGGGGCAGCAAGGTTCCGGAAGTAGACTACGGTATGTACACCAACGAGGCCTGTGACGCGCTGCGCACAGTGACCCAGGACTACTTTGACGACAAGATGAGCCTGGATGACGCGCTCACCAAGGCGGAAGAGAACTTCAACATGCAGGTTGGAAACTGATCGATAAGGCACAAAGCGGCGCGGGAGAGGTCTGGCCTTTCCTGCGCCACGCCAGATACCGGAGGGGTGGAACATGGCAAGTAACCGTAGTAAAAAACAGAAGGGAAGATGGTTCAGGTTTTCGGCAATCTCGATCATTCTCTCGCTGGTATTCATGGTGTATCCAGTTCTGTATTCGATGTATATTTCAGCCCATTCATACAAAGGTTTAAAGTCTACATTCGTGGGGCTGGGGAACTTTGCGCGGTTGTTCAAGGATACAATTTTTTGGCAGGCACTGGGACACAACTTTATCTTTCTGATTATCCAGGTGCCGATCATGCTGGTGTTGGGCCTGCTGTTCGCGAACCTGCTAAACTCCAAGGATCTAAAGTTCAAGGGTTTTTTCCGCCTTGCACTGTTTTTACCCTGCGTCACCTCGCTTGTGGCTTACTCCCTGGTGTTTAAGATGCTGTTCCAGATCGATGGTCTGGTGAACCATTTCCTGATGGCGATTCACCTGGTCAGCCGTCCCATCAACTGGCTGAACGATCCGTTCTGGGCAAAGGTGTCCATCGTCATCGCACTTTGCTGGAGATGGACCGGCTACAATATGATGTTTTACATTTCCGGCCTTCAGAACATTCCCTCCACCACCATCGAGGCGGCGCGGATTGACGGGGCCAACCGGCTGCAGGAGTTCTTCTACGTGGTGGTTCCGCAGCTGAAGCAGGTCATTTTGTTTACATCCATCACCTCCACGATCGGCACGATCCAGCTGTTCGACGAGGTGGTCAATATCACCGCGGGCGGGCCGTCCAACGCGACGATGACCGCATCGCAGTACATTTATAATCACTCGTTTGTGTACTCGGCAAACTTCGGGTACTCGGCTGCCATGTCCTGGGTGGTCGTTGTGATTGTGGCGGCGCTGTCCATGATTCAGTTTGTCGTCACAAGAGAAAAGAAGACGGAGGTGGGATGATCGTATGAGCTGGAAAAAAGTACGCGCGTTTTTATGCTATGCCGTGTTGGCACTGGCATCCTTTATCTCCATTTTTCCGTTCTACTGGATGTTGGCGGGTGCAACGAACACCTCCAACGAAGTTGCGCAGGGAAAATTGACAATCGGCCCGTATTTCCTGGTGAATATGTGGAAGTTGTTTGAAAAATACAAGGTGGTGGAGGCGCTGGTGAACTCCTTGAAGATCGCCGGCATCACCGTTGCGCTGTCGTTAGTTGCCACCTCGCTTGCGGCCTACGGGTTTGAGAAATTCCGCACAAAGGCCTCGGAGCGGATCTACTCCATCTACCTGCTGGCGATGATGATCCCGTTCTCCGCCATGATGATTCCGCTGTTCAAGATGATGGCCGCGGTGAAGCTGGTCAACAACCACATCGCCATCATTCTGCCGGCCATCAGCTCCGTGTTCCTGATCTTTTTCTTCCGGCAGAACTTCAAGGCGTTTCCGGACGATATCCTGGAGGCGGCGCGCATCGACGGAGCCGGCGACTGGTACATCTTCTTCCGGGTCGTGATGCCCAACATGAAATCGACCTATGCGGCTGCGGCAATCTACGCGTTCATGACCTCCTGGAACAACTACATGTGGCCCCTGGTCATTTTGCAGTCGCCCGAGAAGAAGACCATGACGCTTCTGATCGCGGACCTGGCCGCAGAGTACTACGTGGTGGACTACGCCGTGCAGATGGCGGGGCTTTTGATCGCGGTTCTGCCCATGACCATCGTGTTCTTCGTGATGCAGAAGAGCTTCGTGGAAGGCCTCACCGGCTCGGTGAAGGGCTAAACACGCAGAGATAAGAAAATAGAAAGGCCGCTGCCCTCCTGACGTGATCTGTCGGGGAAGCAGCGGCTCTTTTGGATGCCAAGGGCCGCAAGGCTATGCCCTGCGGCCCTCAATTCGCTGTGCGGTAAGGTTTATACCAATTTCTGGAAATACTCGTACCCGCCGGCCTGATACTTGGAGACCAGGCGCTGAATCTTCTCCGTGGGGGAGAGGGTGGCGCTGATGGAGCGGTCGTGGTTCAAGGAGTTGATGATGGCGGCAATGTACTTGCTCATATCGGCCTCCAGGTACCAGTCGCGGCTAAGGAGCTCCGCCGGGCGGTAGTTTAGGTTGGTGGTGATCACGTAGTCCAAGTAGCCCTTGGCGTGGAACTCGTCGAACTTGTCCAGTCCGTTGGTGAACAGGCCGAAGGTGCAGCAGACGATGACCTTCTTGGCCTTGCGCTCCTTGAGCTCCTTGGCCGTGTCCAGCATGCTCTCGCCGGAGGAGATCATGTCGTCGATGATCAGCACGGTCTTTCCCTCCACGGAGGAGCCGAGGAACTCGTGGGCCACGATGGGGTTGCGCCCGCCGATGACCTGGGAGTAATCGCGGCGCTTGTAGAACATGCCCATGTCCACGCCCAGGTTGTTGGCCAGGTACACGGCGCGGTTCATGGCGCCCTCGTCGGGACTGATGACCATCAGGTGTTCCTTGTCGATCTGAAGGTTGGGGTCGTGGTTGAACAGCGCCTTCACAAACTGGTAGGTGGGCATAAAGTTGTCAAATCCGATCAGGGGAATGGCATTCTGCACTCTGGGGTCGTGGGCGTCAAAGGTGATGATGTTGTCCACGCCCATGTACACCAGCTCCTCTAAGGCCATCGCACAGTCCAGGGACTCGCGCTTGCTGCGCTTGTGCTGGCGGCTCTCGTAGAGGAAGGGCATGATCACGTTGACGCGGTGGGCGGTGGAGACACAGGCGCCAACGATCCGCTTCAGATCCTGAAAATGATCGTCCGGGGACATATGGTTGGTGTATCCGCTGACCGTGTAGGGGATGCTGTAATTCATCACGTCCACCATGACGTAGATATCGGTGCCCCGCACCGACTCGTTGATGACTGCCTTGGCCTCACCGCTGCCGAAGCGGGGACATCTGCAGTCCAGCAGGTAGGAATCCACATCGTAGCCGCGGTAGTGAAGGTCTTCCTGGCGGCGCTTTAACTCCTCGATATCATTTCTGCGGAAGCGCACGATGTGGTCGTTCACCATGCCGGCCAGCTCCTTACAGCTTTCCAGGGCGGCGATCTTTAACGGCGCCACCGGAAGAGAATCGTTGAATACAAAATTGTTAGCCATGAGAGCATGCTCCTTTTTGGTTAGATAGTGATAGTGTATGTATATCGACAATAAGCCATAATACATATGATTTATACCATCGAACAATCGGAAACGTCAAGTGATTGTAATAATTTTCTCAAAAAATACAAAAGCTTCTTACTGTGCAGCGGGAAATCGCGAAAGGGCGAAAATCGGGCATTTACAAAAATGGATGATATTGGTATGATATAAGTTACGGTAGTATGTCCATATATAGTATAGAAAGGCTTTATGAGATGACAACAGTAAAAAAACAGGAGGGCCACCGGATCTCACAGGTGGATCCGGGTTCCATCGCCGCAGAGCTGGAGCTGGAGCCGGGGGACCGGGTCCTTCAGATAAACGGAAATGAAGTGGAGGATATCTTCGACTACGAGTACTATGTGAACAGCCCGTCCATGACTATGCTGGTGCAGAAGGCGGACGGAGAGGAGTGGGAGCTCGAGATCGAGAACGACTATGAGGATCTGGGAATTACCTTTGAGAACGGGCTGATGAGCGATTACCGGTCCTGCTGCAATAAGTGTATTTTCTGTTTTATCGACCAGATGCCCCCGGGCATGCGGGAGACCTTATATTTCAAGGACGACGACTCCCGCCTGTCCTTTTTGCAGGGCAATTACATCACCCTGACCAACATGAAGGACAAGGATATCGACCGGATCATCCGCTTCAAGCTGGCGCCCATCAACATCTCGGTCCACACCACGAACCCGGAGCTGCGCTGCAGGATGTTAAACAACCGCTTTGCCGGCAGGGCCTTAAAGATGATGGACCGGCTCTATGAGGCCGGGACGCCCATGAACGGCCAGGTGGTGCTCTGCAAGGGCGTGAACGACGGCGCAGAGCTGGACCGGACCATCCGGGATCTCACCCGCTACCTGCCGAACATGGAGAGCGTGTCCGTGGTGCCGGTGGGGGTCTCCAAGTACCGGGACGGGCTTTACCCCTTAGAGCCCCTCACAAAGGCGGACGCCGAGGCGGCCATCGACCTGATTGAGGGATGGCAGAAAAAGATCTACGCGGAGCACAAGACCCATTTCATCCACGCCAGCGACGAGTTCTACATCCTGGCGGAGCGCCCCCTGCCCGAGGCAGAGCGCTACGACGGCTACATCCAGCTGGAGAACGGGGTCGGAATGCTGCGGCTTCTCTCCACCGAGGTGGAGGAGGCCCTGAAGCGGGACGATTGGGAGACAGAGCCCGGCGAGGTCTCTATCGCCACAGGACTTCTCCCTTATTCTTATATCCAAAAATACGTGGGCTGGATCACAGAGCGCTATCCGGAGCGGAAGGTGCATGTCTATCCCATCACCAATGACTTCTTCGGGGAGCAGATCACCGTGTCCGGCCTCATCACCGGAACGGACTTAATCCGCCAGCTGAAAGGCCGCGAGCTGGGAGAGTGGCTGCTTCTGCCCGTGAACATGTTTCGCAGCGGGGAGGAGGTCTTTCTGGACGACGTGACGAAGTCGGACGTAGAAAAGGCTTTACAAGTAAAGGTTCATATAGTAAAATCAAGCGGATATGATCTGGTTGGCGCTGTGCTTAATCCGGGCCGGGAGCCCGAGGCGCATCCGGGTGAGGACCGGGCAAAGCCCGGGGCAGAATACGGCTACGAAGGCTATGAGCTGGACGAGCTCTGTGAAGTAGAGTGGGAATCGGATGAAGAAGACTGAGAAAAAAACGAGCTGTGAGTGCTGCGGCAATTATGTGTACGACGAGGAGAATGACTACTACGTCTGCGAGGTGGATTTGGACGAGGACGAGATGGTGCATTTCCTAAGCGGCAGGGATTTCGCCTGCCCCTACTACCAGTCGGACGATGAGTACCGGATTGTGAGAAAACAGATGTAAACAGTTCCAGAAATTGGAGGAAACAGATATGAGTAAACCAGTGGTTGCAATTGTGGGGCGCCCCAACGTGGGCAAATCCACATTGTTCAATGTTTTGGCCGGGGACACGATCTCCATCGTGAAGGACACGCCCGGCGTGACCAGGGACCGCATCTACGCGGACTGCACCTGGCTGGATATGAATTTCACGCTGATCGACACCGGCGGCATCGAGCCGGATTCCAGCGATGTCATTCTGTCTCAGATGCGGGAGCAGGCGGAGATCGCCATCTCCACCGCGGATGTGATCGTGTTCATCGTGGACGTGCGCCAGGGACTGGTGGACGCGGACACCAAGGTGGCGGACATGCTGCGCAAGTCCCGCAAGCCGGTGGTGCTGGCGGTCAACAAGGTGGACAGCTACGAGAAGTTCGGCAACGACGTATACGAGTTCTATAACCTGGGAATCGGCGATCCGGTTCCGGTTTCCGCCGCCTCCCGATTAGGGATCGGCGATCTGCTCGACGAGGTGGTAAAGCACTTTGACAGCGCGAAGCTCGAGGAGGAGGAGGACGAGCGCCCCAGGATCGCCCTGGTGGGAAAGCCCAACGTGGGCAAATCCTCCATCATCAATAAGCTTTTAGGCGAAAACCGGGTGATCGTCTCCGACATTGCGGGCACCACCCGCGACGCCGTGGACACCGAGATCATCCACGACGGCACCCCCTATGTGTTCATCGACACGGCGGGCCTCAGACGCAAGAGCAAGATCCACGAGGAGTTGGAGCGCTACAGCATCATCCGCACCGTGACCGCGGTGGAACGGGCGGACATTGTGGTGGTGGTCATCGACGCCAAGGAGGGCGTGACCGAGCAGGACGCCAAGATCGCCGGAATCGCCCACGAGCGGGGCAAGGGGATCATCGTGGCCGTCAACAAGTGGGACGCCATCGAGAAGAACGACAAGACCATCTACGAGTACACCAACAAGCTGAAGGAGATCCTGTCCTTCATCCCCTACGCGGAGTACATCTTCATCTCCGCGGCCACCGGACAGCGCCTGACCAAGCTCTTCGAGCTGATCGACGCGGTGCGCCAGAACCAGAACCTGCGTGTGTCCACCGGCGTGCTCAACGAGATCATGTCCGAGGCCGTGGCCATGCAGCAGCCGCCCTCCGACAAGGGCAAGCGCTTAAAGATTTACTATATGACCCAGGTGGCGGTGAAGCCACCCACGTTCGTGGCCTTCGTCAACGACAAGGAGCTGTTCCATTTCTCCTATGTCCGTTACCTGGAAAACCAGATTCGAAATGCCTTCGGCTTCCGCGGGACCTCCTTAAAATTCCTGATCCGGGAGCGCAAGGAAAAAGATAAATAGTAAAGCAAAATCCAGAGAGGTGTAATACTATGGAACGAATCCTGTGTCTTGTGATCGGCTACGCCTTCGGGCTGATCGAGACAGGCTATCTCTACGGCAAAATGAATGGAATCGATATCCGTCAGCACGGAAGCGGAAACTCAGGGACCACCAACGCGCTGCGGGTGCTTGGAAAAAAGGCGGGGCTCGTGGTGTTCCTGGGGGATGTGCTAAAAACTCTGATCCCCTGCGTCGCGGTGCGGATCCTGTTTCGGGACAACCCGCCGTTGGGGTATCTGCTCATGCTCTACACAGGCTTAGGCGTGGTTTTAGGCCACAATTACCCCTTCTACCTAAAGTTTAAGGGCGGCAAGGGCATCGCGGCCACAGCGGCCATCCTGACGGCTCTGGACCTGCGTCTCATGCTGGTGTGCCTGGTGTGCTTCGTGCTGGTGGTGGCCGTCAGCCGGTTTGTGTCCCTGGGCTCCCTGGTGGTGGCGGTGATTTTCTTCGGATGGAACCTGCTCATGGCGAAGTCCTACGGAATCCCACAGGAGGGGCTGCCGGAATACTACATAGTCGCGGCGGCGATCTCCGGTCTTGCGTTCTGGCGCCATAGGGCAAACATTGTCCGCCTGGCAAACGGAACGGAAAACAAGCTGTGGGGTGGAAAAAAATAGACAAAAGCCAATAAGGTTTTTAGTTAAAATTAACAAGGCGGTTCTTGGAGGCAGGGCGGCGTTTACCGCCTGCGGCCCCCGGGGACCGCTGTAAATGTATGGAGAGGAGAGTGCAGGATTATGGCAAAAATCAGCGTGATCGGGGCCGGCACATGGGGGACGGCTCTGGCAATTTTATTGAATGGGAACGGACATCAGGTGACCATCTGGTCGGCTCTGCCCGCGGAGGTGGAGGAGCTCGTGAGGACCCGCGTGCACCGCAACCTTCCAAAGGCGGTGATCCCCGGTGAGATCGCAATCACCGCGGATTTAAAGGAGGCTATGGAGGATCGGGATCTGCTGGTCCTTGCGGTGCCCAGCGTGTTCGTCCGCTCCACGGCCCAGAAGATGCGGGCGTTTATGCGCCCCGGCCAGATCGTGGTGAACGTGGCCAAGGGAATCGAGGACAGCACCTTAAAGACCCTCACGGAGATCATCGAGGAGGAGCTTCCAGGCGTCCAGGTGGCGGCGCTCTCCGGGCCCAGCCACGCGGAGGAGGTGAGCCTCGGGCTTCCCACCACCTGCGTTGCGGCCGCCCACAAGCGGCACGTGGCGGAGTACGTGCAGAACCTGTTCATGAGCAAGGTGTTCCGCGTCTACACCAGCCCGGATCTAAAGGGTGTGGAGCTGGGCGGCGCCCTGAAGAACGTGATCGCGCTGGCCGCCGGTATGGCGGACGGCCTGGGCTTTGGCGACAACACCAAGGCGGCCCTCATCACCCGCGGGATCGCGGAGATCGGGCGCCTGGGGATCGAGATGGGCGGCCGCGGAGAGACCTTCGCGGGGCTCACGGGCATCGGCGATTTGATCGTCACCTGCGCCAGCATGCACAGCCGCAACCGCAGGGCCGGAATCCTGATAGGCAAGGGCTACACCATGGAGGAGGCCATGAAGGAGGTCAACATGGTGGTGGAGGGCGTCTACAGCGCAAAGGCGGCCAAGGCCTTGGCCGCGCAGTACAACGTCTCCATGCCCATCGTGGAGCAGGTCAACGCCGTGCTTTTTGACGGCAAGGCCGCCAGGGAATCGGTGACCGAGCTCATGCTCCGGGACAAGCGCATCGAGAACCCGGGAATGGACTGGGAGGAAGAATAACCTAAAATATTCTGCATATTCCTGGCAACACCTGTAATATTTGCCAGTTTGAGGCCAAAAAACCTAAAAAATTTCTTTTTTCTCCCTTGGAAATGGTTGACAATCCAAGGGAGACTTCCTATAATATAGAAAGCTTTATATTTTTCTTGAGCGCTTTACATTTATAATTGTTTAACGCGTAGGCGCGAAGAAGCAAAAGCAAAAAGAGGAGGAACTAATTATGAAGAGAAGATTTTTAAGTCTTGGCCTTGCGGTTATGATGGCGGCATCCTTGACGGCTTGCGGCGGCGGCTCCAAGACAGAGGCAACCACAGCGGCAGCTGACACAAAGGCTGAGGCGGCTGAGACCACAGCGGCAGAGAAGACCGGCGACACTGAGTCCACCGAGGCGGCGGGCGCTGCTTCCGGCGAGGGCACCTTTAAGATCGGCGGTATCGGCCCGGTTACCGGCGCGGCTGCAGCTTACGGCACTTCCGTAAAGAACGGAATTGATCTGGCCGTGAAGGAGATCAACGCTGCGGGCGGTATCAACGGCTACCAGATTGAATACAATTTCCAGGACGACGAGAACGATCCCGAGAAGTCCATCAACGCATACAACACTCTGAAGGACTGGGGCATGCAGATGCTGGTAGGCACCGTTACCTCCAAGCCCTGTATCGCAGTTGCGGCTGAGACCGTGAACGACAATATGTTCCAGATTACTCCCTCCGGTTCCGCGGTGGAGTGCGTGGGCAACGACAATGCGTTCCGCGTATGCTTCTCCGACCCGGATCAGGGTAAAGCTTCCGCCCAGTACATCGGCGAGCACAAGCTGGCTACCAAGATCGGCATCATCTACGACAGCTCCACCGAGTACTCCAGCGGTATCTACGAGTCCTTCCTGACCGAGGCTCCGAACCAGGGCCTTGAGGTTGTGGCTGAGGAGGCGTTCACCGCTGACAGCAACACCGATTTCTCCGTACAGCTGGACAAGTGTAAAGAGGCCGGCGCTGAGTTAGTATTCCTGCCCATCTACTACCAGGAGGCTTCCATCATCTTAAAGCAGGCTTCCGACAAGGAGTTCGCTCCGATCTTCTTCGGCTGCGACGGTATGGACGGTATCTTAAGCGTTGAGAACTTCGACACCAGCCTGGCTGAGGGACTTATGCTCTTAACTCCGTTCTCCGCCGACGAGGCTGGCAGCCAGGATTTCGTTAAGGCTTACCAGGATGCTTACGGCGAGGTTCCGCTGCAGTTCGGCGCTGGCGCTTACGACGCGGTTTACGCCATCAAGGCTGCCGCTGAGAAGGCTGGCATCACCCCGGATATGTCCATGTCCGACATCTGCGACGCGATGAAGACCGCGATGACCGAGATCACCGTGGACGGCCTGACCGGCGCAGAGATGAAGTGGAACGCGGCAGGCGAGCCCGAGAAGGCTCCCAAGGCTGCTAAGATCGAGAACGGCAAGTACGTGATGCAGTAATCGATTCAAATTGACCCAAAAGAGGGTTGTCGTACCGACAACCCTCTTGTTGAATGCCAATGTGCGGTGTATGACAGGCACAATTAAAGAAAAGGTTGAGAGGTGTTGCATTTATGAGTTTTCTGTCCTATTTGATCAATGGCGTAAGCCTGGGCAGCGTCTACGCGATCATCGCGCTGGGTTACACGATGGTGTACGGCATTGCAAAGATGCTGAACTTTGCCCACGGCGATATTATCATGGTGGGTGCATTTGCCGCGTTCACCGTGATCAGTACACTGGGTTTTCCTCCGCTTGTGGGCGTGCTGGTGTCGATCGTGATCTGCACGCTGTTGGGTGTCACCATTGAGCGGATTGCATACAAACCGCTTCGGGGCGCCTCACCGCTGGCCGTTCTGATCACCGCCATCGGCGTCAGCTATTTCCTTCAGAATCTTGCGTTAATTATCTTCGGCTCCAACACCAAGCAGTTCACCTCCGTGGTGAGCCTGCCCACCCTCAAGCTGGCCGGGGGAGAGCTCTCCATCTCGGCTGTGACCATCGTCACCATCGTCACCTGCGTGGTGGTCATGGTGGGGTTAACCACCTTCATCAACAAGACGAAGATGGGCCAGGCCATGCTGGCGGTCTCCGAGGATAACGGCGCGGCTACCCTGATGGGAATCAACGTGAACGGCACCATCGCCCTGACCTTTGCCATCGGCTCCGCGCTGGCGGCTGTGGCCGGTGTGCTGTACTGCTCCGCGTACCCGAACCTTTCCCCCTACACGGGGGCTATGCCCGGAATCAAGGCCTTCGTGGCCGCGGTGTTCGGGGGCATCGGCTCCATCCCGGGGGCGTTCATCGGGGGGATCGTGCTGGGGATCATTGAGGCGCTGTCCAAGGCCTACATCTCCTCCCAACTCTCCGACGCCATCGTGTTCGCCGTTCTGATTGTGGTGCTGCTCGTTCGGCCCACCGGAATTCTCGGCAAGAAGATCAACGAGAAAGTGTAGGTGCGCGAGATGGAAAGTATGAAAAAGAAAAAATTAATCGACAACTCCATTACATATGGCCTGGTTCTCGTCTGCTGGGTGGTGGTGCAGATCATGGCCGCCTCCGGACACATGACCAGCCTGATGAAGGGACTTTTGGTTCCGCTTTGCATGTACGTGATCCTGGCCGTCTCCTTAAACCTGACGGTGGGCATCCTGGGCGAGCTGAGCCTCGGCCACGCGGGCTTCATGTGCGTGGGCGCGTTCAGCGGCGCATTTTTCACCAAGCTGACGGCGGATCTCATCCCCAATCTGCAGGTGCGCTTTGTGCTGGCCCTCATCATCGGCGCTGCGGTGGCTGCGCTGTTTGGAATCCTAATCGGAATCCCGGTTCTGCGCCTGCGCGGTGACTATCTGGCCATCGTGACGCTGGCCTTCGGCGAGATCATCAAGAACGTGATCAACGCCCTGTACGTGGGAGCCGATGGAAACGGCATCCACGTGGCCATGAAGAAGGCGGACTTAAACCTGGCGGAGGGCGGCAAGGTCATCATCGAGGGCGCTAAGGGAATCACCGGAACGCCCAAGGCGGCCACCTTCACCATCGGCATCATCCTGGTGTTAATCACCCTGTTTATCGTGATCAACCTGATGAATTCCCGCTCCGGCCGCGCCATCATGGCGATCCGCGACAACCGCATCGCCGCGGAGTCCGTGGGAATCAACATCACCAAATACAAGCTGATGGCCTTCAGCATCTCGGCCTCCATGGCGGGCGTTGCAGGTGTGCTCTACGCCCACAATCTCTCCAGCCTTGCGGCCACGCCCAAGAGCTTCGGCTACAACATGTCCATCATGATCCTGGTGTACGTGGTGCTCGGCGGCATCGGAAACATCCGCGGCTCCATCATCGCGGCCGTCATCCTGACGCTCCTGCCTGAGATGTTGCGCGGACTCAACAACTACCGCATGCTGATCTACGCGGTGGTGCTGATCGTCATGATGATCTTTAACTCCTCGCCCAAGGCCATCGCCGTGCGCGAGCGGATGATGGAGAAGTTTCACAAGAAGAAAGCAAAGGAGGCCGCTTAAATATGAATATGCTGGATGTAACCCATTTGAGCATCTCCTTCGGCGGACTGAAGGCGGTGGATGACTTCAACATCAACGTGAAAAAGGGCGAGCTCTACGGCTTAATCGGCCCCAACGGAGCCGGAAAGACCACGGTGTTCAACCTGCTCACCGGCGTGTACAAGCCCAATGCCGGAAGCATTGTCCTAAACGGCAAGAACATCACCGGCAAAAAGACCATCGAGATCAATCAGGCGGGGATCGCCAGAACCTTCCAGAACATCCGCCTGTTCAAGGACTTAACCGTCCTCGACAACGTGAAGGTGGGACTTCACAACCACAACAAGTACTCCACCGTGGAGGGAATTTTCCGCCTGCCGCGGTACTTTAAGGTGGAGCGGGAGATGGACGAGAAGGCCATGAAGCTGTTAAAGGTGTTCGACCTGGACAAATTCTGCGACTACAAGGCCTCAAACCTTCCCTACGGCCAGCAGAGAAAGCTGGAGATCGCCCGGGCGCTGGCCACGGATCCGAAGCTGCTGCTCCTCGACGAGCCGGCCGCCGGAATGAACCCCAACGAGACTGCGGAGCTGATGGACACCATCCGCTTCGTGCGGGATACCTTCGACATGACCATTCTTTTGATCGAACACGATATGAAGCTGGTCAGCGGGATCTGCGAGGAGCTGACGGTGTTAAACTTCGGCCAGGTGCTGTGCCAGGGCGAGACCGCTGCGGTGCTAAACGATCCCGAAGTAATTAAGGCATATCTTGGTGAGTAAGGAGGAGAGAGTAGAATGGCTATGCTGGAAGTCAGAGACCTGGAGGTTTACTACGGTGTCATCCAGGCCATCAAAGGAATCTCCTTTGACGTAAACCAGGGAGAAATTATCGCGCTCATCGGCGCCAACGGCGCGGGCAAGACCACGACGTTACACACCATCACGGGCCTCATAAGCGCAAAGGCCGGCTCCATCGTGTACGAGGGGCAGGACGTGACCCGGATTCCGGGCTACAAGCTGGTGAGCATGGGGATCGCCCATGTGCCGGAGGGGCGCCGGGTATTCTCGAGCCTCACGGTGCTCCAGAACCTGAGAATGGGCGCCTTCACCCGCAAGGACAAGGGCGAGATCGAGGAGACTCTGAAAATGATCTACCACCGTTTTCCGCGGCTTGAGGAGCGCAAAAACCAGCCCGCTGGGACGCTCTCCGGCGGCGAGCAGCAGATGCTTGCCATGGGCCGGGCGCTGATGAGCCATCCGCGGCTGATCGTGCTGGACGAGCCCTCCATGGGCTTGTCGCCCATCTACGTGAACGAGATCTTCGACATCATCCAGAAGATCAACGGGGACGGGACCACCGTTTTGCTGGTGGAGCAGAACGCGAAGAAGGCCCTCTCCATCGCCAACCGAGCCTACGTCCTGGAGACGGGAAACATTGTGCTTAGCGGCGACGCGAAGGAGCTTTTAAACAACGATCAGGTCAAGAAGGCTTACCTCAGCGAGTAGTGCAGGGATTAAACATTTGTTAAAAAAAGTCGACCGATTCTTGGAAAATTCATAGATTTTTGAGTGCCCCGCTGGTATAATAGGAAGTAGATCAGCGGGGCAAATTTTCTGGCTTCTCTGCGAAAATTTGTACCCTCTGGAAAGCGGGAGGAGGTTGCAAAAATGTTAGAGTATGCAATGGAGATCGCGAAGAAGTCGGTGGGCACTATGACCGGGCCGGACGGAAAATCCTACCTGGAGCACGCGCTGCGCGTAATGGCGCAGATGGATACCGATGAGGAGAGAGCCGTGGCGCTGCTCCACGATGTGGTGGAGGATGGCGACGTCACGCTCAAGGAGCTTCGGGAGGCGGGGATCCCCTACCGGGTGGTTCAGGCGGTGGGCCAGCTGACCAAGCGGCCGGATATCACCTACTTCGACTATATTGAGGACATCAGCTGCAGCTCTCTCGCGGCCAAGGTGAAGGCAGCCGAGATCCGGGATAATCTGGACGCGGTGCGCGTGGCGAAGATGAGCTTTTGCACCTTCTCGCTGGAGGAGCGGGCGGCGAAATCGTTGAGGCTGCTGGAGCGGGCCCTGGCCTGACTTGAGTTTTCGGCATATGGAAATACCCTCTTGCATATACTATATCAGCATAGCAAGGGGGTATATTTATGGACAATTTTAATGTATACAAAGATATCCAGGCCAGAACAGGAGGCGAGATCTATATCGGAGTCGTGGGACCGGTCCGCACCGGAAAATCCACCTTCATCAAGCGCTTTATGGAGCTTCTCGTGCTCCCGGCCATGGAGGATGAGAACATGAAAAACCTAAGCCGCGACGAGCTGCCTCAGAGCGCCGCGGGAAAGACCATCATGACCACGGAGCCCAAGTTTATTCCCAAGGAGGCCGCGAGCATCAATCTGGCCGACGGCATCGAGGCCAAGGTGCGGCTGATCGACTGCGTGGGCTTCATGGTGGACGGCGCGGCCGGGCACGTGGAGAACGGGGAGGAGCGGCTGGTGAAGACGCCCTGGTTCGACTACGAGATCCCGTTCACCCAGGCGGCGGAGATCGGCACCAGGAAGGTGATCAACGACCACTCCACCATCGGGATCGTGGTGACCACGGACGGCTCCATCGGGGAGATCAAGCGCCCCGGATACATAGCTGCCGAGCAGCAGACCATCGACGAGTTAAAAAAGCTTGGAAAGCCCTTTGTGGTGCTCTTAAACTCCGTGCGCCCGTACTCGGACGAGACGGCGAAGCTGGCCAAGGAGATGGCGGAGAACTACCAGGTGTCCGTCCTGCCGGTGAACTGCGAGCAGTTAAAGAAGGATGATATTTTCCATATTCTGGAACGTGTGCTGAAGGAGTTTCCGGTGACGGAGATCGACTTCCACATCCCCAAATGGCTGGAGATTCTCCCGTCCACCCACTGGCTGAAGGCCCAGGTGATCCAGGCCGCAAAGGGCGTGGTGCAGAAGGTGGCCCACATGAAGGACGTGGCCGGGGAGCTGGCCGGACAGGGCGCGGAGGCGGTGCGCGGCATGAACATCCGCAACATGCGCATGGCCGACGGAACCGTGTCCGTGCAGGTGGACATGGACGACAGCTACTACTACCAGATTTTAAGCGACTATGTGGGCCTTCCCATCGAGGGAGAGTACCAGCTTATGCAGACTTTGAGCAGTTTAGCCGCCATGCAGAAGGAGTACGAGAAGGTGAAAAACGCCCTGGCCCAGGTGCGCCTAAAGGGCTACGGGGTGGTGACGCCGGAGCGCTCGGAGATCGTGTTAGATGAGCCCCAGGTGATCAAGCACGGCAACAAATACGGGGTGAAGATGAAGGCGGAGGCGCCGTCCATCAACCTGATCAAGGCCCACATCGAGACGGAGATCGCGCCCATCGTCGGGAGCGAGCAGCAGGCTGAGGACCTGATCGCCTACATAAAGGAGAACGCCAAGGACAGCGACGACGGCATCTGGAACGCCAACATTTTCGGCAAGTCCGTGGAGCAGATCGTGGAGGACGGAATCCAGGCGAAGATCTCCCAGATGACCGAGGACTGCCAGCTAAAGCTCCAGGACACCTTGCAGAAGATCATCAACGACAGCAACGGCGGCATGATCTGCATCATCATCTGACGGGTTCAATAGATGACATTACAGAGGGAATTGTTCAAAATTATTTTTTCATAAAAGAATGTTTGCATTGCTCTCAGTGATTATGCTATACTAAAGGAAAAATTGACAGAAAATTTGACGGGCAACGCGGTCAATCCTGGCAATAATAAATGGGAACAGAGGGGAGAATGCAGATGAAGCTTACATTTATCGGTGCGGATCATGAGGTTACGGGAAGCTGTCATTATCTGGAGGTGGGAAACACAAAAATCCTGGTGGACTGCGGCATGGAGCAGGGGAACAACGTGTACGAGAACGCCCCCCTGCCTGTGGCCTACAACCTGATCGACTACGTGCTTTTGACCCACGCCCACATCGACCACGCGGGCATGCTCCCGTGGCTCTACGCCCAGGGCTTCAAGGGCCGGATCATCACCACCTACGCCACGGCGGATCTGTGCAACATCATGCTGATCGACAGCGCCCACATCCAGGAGATGGAGTCCGAGTGGAAGAACCGCAAGGCGCGCCGGGCGGGCCGCTCGGAGGTGGAGCCGCTCTACACCATGGACGACGCGGTGGGCGTGTTAAAGCTGTTTGAGGGTGTGGCCTACAGCCAGATGTTCAAGCTGAACGACAATATCACCCTGCGCTTTACGGACGTGGGCCATCTCCTGGGCTCCGCCTCCATCGAGGTGTGGGCCACCGAGGGCGCGGTCACAAAGAAGATCGTGTTCTCCGGCGACATCGGAAATCAGAACAAGCCGCTGATCCGCAATCCCCAGTACATCGACCAGGCGGATTACGTGGTGATGGAGAGCACCTACGGCAACCGCCACCACAAGAAGAACGTGGACCACGTGCCGGAGCTGGCCAAGGTGATCCAGCAGACCCTGGACCGGGGTGGAAACGTGGTGATCCCCGCCTTCGCGGTGGGCAGAACCCAGGAGCTTTTGTACTTCATCCGCCGGATCAAGGAGGAGAAGATGGTCACGGGGCACGAGAACTTCGACGTGTACGTGGACAGCCCGCTGGCGGTGGAGGCCACCCACGTGTTCAAGCTAAACATGGCGGAGTGCTACGACGACGAGACCAAGGCACTGGTGGAGCGGGGCATAAACCCCATCGATTTCCCGGGCTTAAAGCTCTCGGTCACCAGCGACGAGTCCAAGAACATCAACTTCGACACCACCCCCAAGGTGATTATCTCCGCGGCCGGCATGTGCGACGCGGGCCGGATCCGGCACCACTTAAAGCACAACCTGTGGCGGCCGGAGTGCACGGTGGTGTTCGCTGGCTACCAGGCCGAGGGCACGGTGGGCCGCCTTCTGGTGGACGGTGCGCCGGCGGTGAAGCTGTTCGGCGAGGAGATCGACGTGCGGGCCCAGATTGTCCAATTGGAGGGCATAAGCGGCCATGCGGACCGGGACGGCCTGCTCACCTGGCTGCTCGCCTTCAAGGAGCGGCCGAAGTACGTGTTCACCGTCCACGGGGACGAGGAGAACTGCACGGAATTCACCCGTGTTTTGACCGAGGAGATGGGCTACAATGCAAAGGCGCCCTACTCCGGCTCGGAGTTCGACTTGATTAAGGGCGCATGGATCCGCGAGGCGGAGCCGGTGCTCATCGCGAAGGAGACCGCTGCCCGCCGCAGGGCGACCGGCGTCTACACGAAGCTGGTCAATGCGGGGCAGTATCTCTTGGAGGTGATCCGCCGCAACGAGGGCGGGGCCAACAAGGATCTGCAAAGGTTCACAGACCAGATTATGGCTCTGTGCGACAAGTGGGACCGGTAAGAGACGGTCTCAGAAATGTTAGAGAGACAGGAGAGAAGATTCATGACAAAGGTACAGATCTACACGGACGGATCGGCGCGGGGCAACCCGGATGGGCCAGGCGGCTACGGGGCGGTGCTCCACTTTACGGACAGCCGTGGACAGCTCCACGAGAAGGAGATGTCGGGCGGCTATGTGCGGACCACCAACAACCGGATGGAGCTGATGGCTGCCATCGCAGGCCTGGAGGCGTTAAACCGGCCCTGCGAGGTCGAGCTGTATTCCGATTCCAAGTACCTGACGGACGCGTTCAACCAGCACTGGATTGAGAACTGGGTCGCAAAGAACTGGAACCGCGGAAAGAGCGGTCCGGTGAAGAACATTGACCTCTGGAAGCGGCTGCTGGCCGCCATGAAGCCCCACCAGGTGAAGTTTATCTGGGTGAAAGGCCATGCGGGTCACCCGCAGAACGAGCGGTGTGACGCATTGGCCACCAGCGCCGCCGACGGGGACGGGCTTATGGTGGACGAGGGGCTGGAGAGCTGAGTGCCGATATTATGTTGTCTGTATTTTGCGGTGTGGAAGAAATTTTTTCTGCACCGTATTTTTCTTCCCCCTGGGGTTTCTTACATATCTCTTACAAAGTATTACTCCTTTTTTCCTGCTATTCCCTTTCACATTTTTTTGTGATAATGTAAAGTCATTGAAGTGTGAGAACAGGGATGAGGCATATGAAGAATAGACATATCTGGCTGGTGATTGGCTGTATCCTGGTTGTGGGAATACTGGTTACCAGGTACACCAATTCGTTTATCAGCCACAAGGAAGCGGAGCAGATGGCGGCGGCGAGCGCTGTCACTGAGGCCGCCAGAGAGGGCGCCTTAGCGGCTGAGAGCGCCGAGGCGGAGGCTGCCTTCGCCGGGGCGGGCGGCAATAAAGTAGGCGCCATGGCGGGAGCGAAGGACGGGGCAGCCGCTCCTCCGACACTGGCAGCCGCGGCCGCCAAAGGGGCCGGCGCAAATTCCGCGTCCACAACGGCCGGGGAGATTTTACAGGACAGCGGCGCCCCGGACGAGGCGAACGCGTTTCTGGAAAAGACGGATGAGGGGGAGGAGGCCAATCGGGATGAAATTGCGATGGCTGAAGCCGCCCCCCAGGAGACCGGTCCGGCCGCCCTGCGCTCTGCAGACGCGGGAGCCGGGGGGATCGCGAACCCCGAGACAGCGGCTGCCGGCCCCGGAGCAGCCCCGGTTGGCCCTGGAGCAGCCCCGGTCGGCCCTGGAGCCGCCTCCGGCGGTCCGGGAGCCGCAGCGGCTTCCTCCGGCCCGGCGTCCCCGCTGGAGGGCACCCATGGGCGGGCGGAGAAGAACGCAGCGCTGTCCTCCGGCACCGACTACCGCCAGCGGCTGCTTGACCTGGACAGCCAGATTCAAAAGCTGCGGGAGGAGGACAAGGACGCCAGCGCCTACTCCATGAAGGCCACCGCGGAGTCGGAGCTAAAGCTGTGGGAGGGCGAGATGAACACCGTCTACAACGCACTGCTCGACCATATGGACCAGGAGGAGGCGAAGGAGCTGGCGGCGGAGCAGCAGAACTGGATGAAAAACCGGGAGGCCCGGGCGGTGGAGAACAGCGCCAAGAACAGCGCGGCCAACTTGGAGGGCGTGGGAGTCACGGCGGCGCTAGCCTCCCTGACAAGAGCGCGCACCTATGATCTGGTGGATCGCTACGAGAAGTTAACAGAAGGAAATCCGGACGCGGGGTGACAAACCCCGCGTTTCTTCGTGAATTCCCGCTTGATTAATAGATAACGATATGGTAAAATGACGGTTATGAAATACGGTGTATGTCCGGCGGGGCCGCTTTTTCGTGAGTGGTCTGGCTGTGGCCTGCGCCAATTTATGCTGTAAAGATATGGAGGAAAATAAAGTGAAAGAACCACAGTACCGCGGCGTGAACGAGCTGCGCAGAATGTTCCTTGAATTCTTTGAGAGCAAGGGCCATCTGGCAATGAAGAGCTTTTCACTGGTCCCGCATAATGATAACAGCCTGCTGCTTATCAACTCCGGTATGGCTCCGCTTAAGCCCTATTTCACGGGCCAGGAGATTCCGCCGAGAAAACGCGTGACCACCTGCCAGAAATGTATCCGTACCGGCGATATCGAGAACATCGGAAAGACTGCCCGCCACGGCACCTTTTTCGAGATGCTGGGCAACTTCTCCTTTGGCGACTACTTTAAGGACGAGGCCATCCACTGGACCTGGGAGTTTTTGACCGAGGTGGTGGGCCTGGATCCGGACCGCCTGTACCCGTCCGTGTACCTGGAGGACGACGAGGCGTTCCGCATCTGGAATGAAGAGATCGGGATTCCGGCCGAGCGGATCTTCAAGTTCGGCAAGGAGGACAACTTCTGGGAGCACGGCTCCGGCCCCTGCGGCCCCTGCTCCGAGGTTTACTACGACCGCGGCGAGAAGTACGGCTGCGGCAAGCCCGGCTGTACGGTGGGCTGTGAGTGCGACCGCTACATTGAGGTTTGGAACAACGTGTTCACCCAGTTCGACAACGACGGAAAGGGACACTACACCGAGCTTCAGCAGAAGAATATCGACACCGGCATGGGCTTAGAGCGTCTGGCCGTCGTGGTCCAGGGCGTGGACTCCCTGTTCACCGTGGACACCAACAAGGCGCTGCTGGACCGCGTCTGTGAGCTGGCTCACACCGAGTACCAGAAGGACCACGAGACGGACGTGTCCCTGCGCATCGTGACCGACCACATCAAGTCCTGCACCTTCATGATCTCCGACGGAATCATGCCCAGCAACGAGGGCCGTGGCTATGTGCTGCGCCGTCTGCTGCGCCGGGCTGCCCGCCACGGCAGAAAGCTTGGCATCGAGGGCAAGTTCCTGGCAGAGCTGTCTGGAACGGTGATTGAGCTGTCTAAGGACGGCTATCCGGAGCTGGAGGAAAACCAGTCCATGATCTTTAAGGTTCTCTCTCAGGAGGAGGACAAGTTCAACAAGACCATCGACCAGGGCTTATCGATCCTGGGCGAGATGGAGGAGTCCATGCGCGCGAAGGGCGAGAAGACCCTGGCGGGCCCGGAGGCCTTCAAGCTGTACGACACCTACGGCTTCCCGTTAGACCTGACCAAGGAGATCTTAGAGGAGCGGGGCTACGGCGTGGACGAGGACGGCTTTGCCGCCGCCATGAAGGAGCAGAAGGACAAGGCCAGAAAGGCCAGAAAAGTCAGCAACTACATGGGCGCGGACGTGACGGTTTACCAGTCCATCGACCCGGCGATCACCACCGAGTTTGTGGGCTATGACAAGCTGACCGCGGACTCCGTGATCACGGTTCTCACCACCGAGGACGAGATCGTGGAGGCTCTGACCGACGGCCAGAGAGGCACCGTGATCGTGGAGCAGACCCCCTTCTACGCAACCATGGGCGGCCAGCAGGGCGACGTGGGTGTGATTACAAGCGAGGGCGGCGAGTTTAAGGTGGAGGAGACCATCCACCTGCAGGGCGGCAAGGTCGGCCACGTGGGCGTGATGACGAAGGGCATGCTGACCAACGGAAGCGCCGTGACCCTGTCCGTGTGCGCGCACAACCGCGCCCTGACCTGCAAAAACCACAGCGCCACCCACCTGCTTCAGAAGGCGCTGCGCACAGTGCTCGGCGACCATGTAAAGCAGTCCGGCTCCTACGTGGACGCAGGCCGTCTGCGCTTTGACTTCACCCATTTCTCCGCCATGACTCCTGAGGAGATCCAGAAGGTGGAGGAGTTAGTGAACCGCGAGATCCAGGCCTCCCTGCCCGTTGTGACGCAGGTTATGACGCTGGACGAGGCGAAAAAGACCGGAGCTATGGCTCTGTTCGGCGAGAAGTACGGCGACGAGGTGCGCGTGGTGAAGATGGGCGATTTCTCCACCGAGCTGTGCGGCGGCACGCATGTGCCCAACACAGGCGTGATCGCATCCTTTAAGATTCTGTCCGAGACCGGCATCGCCGCTGGCGTGCGCCGCATCGAAGCGCTGACCTCCGAGGGGCTGATGAAGCACTACGCGGAGGTGGAAGCTGAGCTTCACGAGGCAGCCAGGGCGGCCAAGACCACCCCGGCATCCCTGACTGCGAAGATCGAGGCTCTCCTGGACGAGATCAAGGCGCTCAGCGCGGAGAACGAGAAGCTTAAGAGCAAGCTGGCGAAGGACTCCCTGGGCGACGTGATGAGCCAGGTGCAGGAAGTGAACGGCGTCAAGGTTCTGGCCAGCAAGGTAGTTGGCGTGGACATGAACGGGCTGCGCGGCCTGGGCGACCAGCTGAAGGATAAGCTGGGCGAGGGCGTGGTGTTAATCGCCTCCGAGATGGACGGCAAGGTGAACCTGATGGCCACCGCCACGGACGGCGCACAGAAGAAGGGCGCTCACGCGGGCAACCTGATCAAGGCCATCGCAGGCCTTGTGGGCGGCGGCGGCGGTGGACGTCCCGGCATGGCCCAGGCGGGCGGCAAGAACCCCGCAGGGATCGAGGAAGCGCTGAAAAAGGCAGTTGAAGTGGTCGCAGAGCAGACAAAATAGTGCCTTTTTCCCTTAAAAAATAAATTTAATAAAAGAATTCTAAAATTATTCTTGACGTATGGTATTTTTATGCTATAATCATAGCAGTGCTAAAAATACCCAAACAGTTGTATTATGCACAATTACACAACTGGAGGGAGGTTAGGTGTGAGCGATGTCAAACGTAATTGTTAAAGATAACGAGAGCTTAGACAGTGCTTTACGCAGATTCAAAAGAAACTGTGCAAAGGCTGGCATTCAGCAGGAAATTCGTAAGAGAGAGCATTACGAGAAGCCAAGCGTAAGACGTAAGAAAAAGTCTGAAGCTGCTCGTAAGCGTAAGTACAACTAATTCACTGGTTGGATTAGGTGTTAATGTAGTGGAAAATCAACTGGCTGTCATAAGTGATTATGGCAGGCAGTTGTTTTTTTGCTTTTTTCGGATTTATATACCCGGCGGAAGAGATATACAGTCTGCGGAAAGGGGAGGCGGGGTGCAGGGCTTGTATTGTTTCTCATCCAACACAACCCCTGCAGCCTCAAGTCTCCCCTCCGCAGACATACCGTACTCTCATCCACCACACTATAAATCCAAATCACTCCACTTCATTCAACCCGCACTCCGGCGATGCCACTAAAGAGTAATTGGTATGGTAAATTACGAATCCGGGTGCGGCTCCGGCTACCTTTTTAATGTTCTTTTTCTGGATGTAGTCGATTTCCACCTTGTCATTGTCACGGCCTTTGGAATAGTAGGCGGCCAGGGAACCGGCTTCTTCAAAGAGGCGGTCGGGAAGGTCGGCGCGGCCCTCAGTCTTTACGATGACATGGGAGCCGGGAATGCCTTTGGCGTGGAACCACCAGTCGTTTCCTGTGGCCAGCTTGAAGGTGAGTTCCTCATTCTGGTAGTTGTTCTTTCCCACGTAAATGTGGAAGCCGTCAGAAGAAATGTAGTGGAAGGGCTTGCTGGTGATTTTCGGCTTTTTGTCGCTGGAACGGCGCTTTTTGATATACCCGTATTCCATCAGCTCTTCCTTAATCTGCACCAGGTCGTTTTCGGCCAGGGCTATGTCCAGGGCGGAGCTGATGGATTCCAGATGGTCGATTTCAGCCTTGGTCTCCTTTGTCAGGTCTGTCAGGGCTTCATAGGTGCGCTTTAATTTGTTGTATTTGTCAAAGTGCTTTTTGGCATTGTCCTTTGCCGACAGCTGCGTGTCCAGGGGAATGGTGATTTCCTCATTGGTGTAGTAGTTAAGGCAGGTAAAGGATTTCTCGCCGCCGGTGAGCTCATAGCCGTAGGTGTTCAGGAGTTCGCCGTATATGCGGTATTTCTCGCGTTTTTCAGTGTCTTTCAGCTGTTTTAGCTGTAAATCGTATTTTTTGTTGTTGCGCTCCAGGGCTGTCTGGACGATCCGGCGAAGGTCCGAAGACTTTTGACGGATTCTGGTGAGGGTGTCCCGGGAAGCATAGTACTCCTCCAGCAGATGGCTCATGGACCGGAAGGACTGGCTGCGGTAAACACCGCCTTCGTAACAGGTCAGGGGCAGGGCAGCGTATTCTGCCGGGCCTTCTTCATCAAAGACAATGGCAGGAGCAAAGCGCCCTTCCTTTACATCCTCCATCACCAGGGAAAAAGTGTGGTAAAGGTGCAGAAGTTCTGTTTCAGACAATTCTGAGGCGCCGTAATCCGAATCAATGCTTGCCAGGTGGCATATTTCCTCAGCCATAATGGGGCTGATGCCTGTGAGATGGTTGTACAGGGCTTTCTGGATGGACATGGAGGAGGCACCCACTGTCTGGCGGAAGGTTTCCTGGGTGACCGTAAGAGGATTTTCCTTGGCAACGGTCTGGGGGATGAAATAGGTTCGCCCCGGCAGCACCTCGCGGACAGAGCTGACCTGAGCGGACACATGCTTGATGCTGTCAATGATGGTGCCGTCCTCCTTGCAGAAAATGATGTTGCTGTGCTTTCCCATGATTTCCACAATCAGTTTTTTGCGGCACAGGTCCCCCATCTCGTCTAAGTGCTCCAGCTCGAACTGGATGATGCGCTCTAAGCCGGGCTGGCTGATGTCCACGATTCTGGCGCTGCCGATGTGCTTGCGCAGCAGCATGCAGAAATTAGGCGCTGTCATGGGACTGGGTTTGTTTTTGTCCGTCAGGTAGATAAGGGGGAGGCTTGCGCTGGCCGATATCTGGAGGCGGTAATTTTCCCTGTTATTTTTAATGGCTATGAGAAGTTCGTCCTTTTCGGGCTGGGCGATTTTAGATATGCGTCCGCCCCCAAGGGCTTCCTTGAACTCATGAACCAGGTTTGCTATGGTAATGCCGTCAAATGCCATATGATATATACACTCCTGTCGGGCCTGTATTAACGCGGGAAATGCTGTTTGGACAGGGAAAGGGGATGAACCGGAAGGTTCCCTGCTTTGGGGCATGACCGGGCGCCGTGGCCGCTGAATATAAGAATACCATAATTTGACGGAATAGAAAAGGCCCTGCATTTGAACCGCCCTGTTAATTGCTTCACTGGAAATTGGGGTGGACGGCGGAAATTGTTTTGCTGAACATGCGGAAATTGCTTTGTTGAACAATTTGTTGACTTGATTCCCCAGATGAATTATAATACTAACTAACTATGGATAAAAGCGAAAGAGAGGCATTCGTTATGTTAAAAAGCATGACTGGTTTCGGCAGATGCGAGAATGTGACGGACGAGTACAAGATTTCTGTCGAGATGAAGGCCGTTAATCACAGATATCTGGATTTAAGTATTAAGATGCCCAAGAAGTTCAATTATTTTGAAGCTTCCATCCGGACACTCCTTAAGAAATATATCCAGAGGGGAAAAGTGGATTTGTTCATCAACTACGAGGATTACACAGAAGGCAATATGTGCCTTAAGTATAACCGGGCGCTGGCTGCTGAATATATGGAGTACTTTAACAGGATGTCGGATGAGTTTGGCATCCAGAATGATGTGAAGGTGTCGGCCCTGGCCAAGTTTCCTGAGGTGCTTACCATGGAGCAGGTGCCTGACGACGAGGAGCATCTGTGGGAACTTCTTTCAGAAGCCCTTAAGGAGGCCGCCGTCAAGTTTGTGGAGTCAAGGGAGATGGAGGGAGAACACCTTAAGAAGGACCTTTTAGGCAAACTGGATTATATGGAAACGCTGGTGGATTTTATCGAAGAGCGCTCCCCTCAGATTTTAACAGAGTACAGAAACCGGCTGGAGGACAAGGTAAAGGAGCTTTTAAGCAACACAGCCATGGAGGAGAGCCGTATCGCGGCAGAAGTTACCATCTATGCGGATAAGATATGTGTGGATGAGGAGACGGTGCGTCTCAGAAGCCATATACACAACACCAGAAATGAGCTTTTAAGCGGAGAGAGCGTTGGCCGCAAGCTGGATTTCATTGCCCAGGAGATGAACCGGGAGGCAAATACCATTCTGTCCAAGTCCACGGACCTGTCCATCTCGGACAAGGCCATTGCCCTTAAGACCGAGATCGAAAAGGTCAGGGAGCAGATACAGAATATTGAATAGGAACATCCAAATAAGTACATTGAAAAGTCAGGGAGAGCATACCATGAACCAGCAGGGAATTTTAGTGGTAGTATCCGGATTCTCCGGAGCAGGAAAGGGAACACTCATGAAAGAGCTGCTAAAGCGGTATGACAATTATGCATTGTCCGTATCCGCCACCACAAGGCAGCCCAGGGAAGGAGAAAAGGACGGGGAGGATTATTTCTTCGTCAACAGGGAATATTTTCAGCAGATGATTGAGGAAGGGCGTCTGGTGGAGTACGCTCAGTACGTGAACCATTACTACGGCACGCCCAGGGATTATGTGGAGAAGAAGATGGCAGAGGGAAAGGACGTAATTCTGGAGATTGAGATTCAGGGCGCTCTTAAGGTGAAGAAGCGTTTTCCCGATGCGCTGCTGATTTTCGTGACGCCGCCCAGTGCCGGGGAGCTTCGCCGCCGTCTGGTAGGCAGGGGAACAGAGACCATTGAGGTCATCAATGCCAGGCTCCGCCGTGCTGCTGAGGAGGCGTCGGGTATGGAAGCCTATGATTACCTGCTGATTAACGACGAGATTGATGCCTGTGTGGAGCAGATGCATCAGCTTATTACTCTGCAGCACAGTAAGACCTGCTATCATTTGGACTTCCTGAGCAGGATGCGGGAAGAACTTTACCACCTGGATGACAGACAGTAAACCATTTATAAAAATCATATAACAATTTTGAAAGGGGAATGTAATATGTTACATCCATCATACACCGATTTAATCAACGTAGTAAACAGCGATATTGAGCCAGGGGAACAGCCGGTGGTACAGAGCCGTTATTCCATCGTCATTGCGGCTTCCAGACGCGCCAGACAGCTCATTGCGGGGGAGGACCCCATGGTTGCCGGAGCAGCAGGAAAGAAACCTCTGTCCATTGCCATTGATGAACTGTATCACCAGAAGGTAAAAATCCTTCCGGAGGAAGAGACAACGGAAGAGGAAGAGCAGAACGCATAAATCATAAGCCGTCTCCTGTACAGGGAAGCATTCTGGGTCATTTCCGGTGCTGCCTGGACAGAGATGGCTTAAATGTTCATTAGGAGTTATTTTCATATGGAGAATATAAAGTTATTTTGCGTATCCCTTGGATGCGATAAGAATCTGGTGGATACAGAGAAGATGCTGGGACTGTTAAACGGGCGGGGCATCACGTTTACGGACGACGAGACAGAGGCGGATGTGATACTGGTCAATACCTGCTGCTTTATCGGAGATGCCAAGGAGGAAAGCGTTAACACCATCCTGGACATGGCCCGGTATAAGGAGGAAGGGAACTTAAAGGCCCTTCTGGTGGCGGGATGCCTGGCCCAGAGATATAAGCAGGAAATTCTGGATGAGATACCTGAGGTGGACGCTATCCTTGGGACCACTTCCTATGAGGAGGTGGCAAAGGTGCTGGACGAGGTGCTGGCAGGAAGATCAGGCACCCATCTTTCCTGTTTTCACGATTTGAGCGAGCTTCCCCAGACGGAAGTCAGACGTGTGGTTACCACCGGCGGCCATTATGCTTTTCTTAAAATCGCGGAGGGCTGTGACAAGCGCTGCACCTATTGTATCATCCCTTATTTAAGGGGCCCCTACCGCAGCGTTCCCATTGAGCAGCTGGTGAAGGAAGCCAGGCAGCTGGCGGAAGCAGGCGTAAAAGAGCTGATTCTGGTGGCGCAGGAAACCACCCTCTACGGCAGGGACCTTTACGGGGAGAAATGTCTTCCGAGACTTCTTAAGGAGCTGGCAAAGATTCCGGGTATCTGGTGGATTCGCATTCAGTACTGCTATCCGGAGGAAATCACGGATGAGCTTATAGAGACCATCCGGACAGAGGAAAAGGTGTGCAACTACCTGGATATACCCATACAGCATGCCAGCGACCGGATTCTTAAGCGCATGGGACGCAGGACCAACAAGGAAGAACTGATGGAGCGCATCGGAAAACTGAGGCAGGAGATTCCGGATATTGCCATCCGGACTACCCTGATTTCGGGCTTTCCGGGAGAGACCGAGAGCGACCATGAGGAGCTGATGGACTTTGTCAATGAGATGGAGTTTGAGCGTCTGGGTGTATTTGCTTATTCCGCTGAGGAGGATACACCGGCCTTTTCCTATCCCGACCAGGTGCCGGAGGAGGTGAAGGAGGAGCGCAGGGACGAAATCATGGAGCTGCAGCAGGACATTGCATTTGAACACTGTGAGAACATGGTAGGCAGGGTGCTTACGGTCCTCATAGAAGGAAAGGTGGTGGATGAGCCCGCCTATGTGGGACGGACTTACATGGACGCGCCGAATGTGGACGGTCTGATATTTGTGAACGGGGATGTGGAACTGATGTCAGGCGACTTTGTGAGGGTTAAGGTAACAGGAGCCGCTGAATATGATTTGATAGGAGAGGTGTATGATGAATCTGCCCAATAAACTGACGATTATAAGAGTGTGTTTGATCCCATTTTTTGTTGCGGCCCTGCTGTTTGACCACGGCAATAATTATACTATGCGTATTGTGGCGAATGTTCTGTTCATTGTGGCAAGTCTCACGGATCTGTTTGACGGCAAGATTGCCAGGAAGTATAATCTGGTGACCAATTTTGGTAAATTTATGGATCCGCTGGCAGACAAGCTGCTGGTTTGTTCTGCGTTGATTTGCCTGATTGAGCTGGGACAGCTTCCGGCCTGGGTTGTCATCATCATCATCAGCCGTGAATTCATCATCAGCGGATTCCGTCTGGTGGCAGCGGATAACGGTGTGGTCATTGCAGCCAGCTACTGGGGCAAATTCAAGACCACCTTTCAGATGGCGGCTGTCATTCTGATGATTTTTAATATTCCGGCCCTGACGCTGGTGACCAACATTGTGGTTGTCATTGCGGTTGCCCTGACCATCATATCCCTGGTGGACTATGTGGCAAAGAATATCAAAATTCTGACAGAGGGAGGCATGTAGCATGACTGTGGAACTCATATCCGTGGGGACTGAGATACTTATGGGAAATATTGTAAACAGCAACACCCAGTTCCTGGCGGAGAAATGCGCCATGCTTGGTTTCGATCTGTTTTTCCAGGTCACGGTGGGGGATAATTATGACAGGATGATGTCCGTGGTGCGCCAGGGGCTTTCACGCTCTGACATTCTCATACTGACAGGAGGCCTGGGCCCCACAGAGGATGATTTGACAAAAGAGGTATGTGCCGACGCATTCGGCATTCCTCTGGTGGAGGATGCCCATACCAGGGAGCATCTGAAAGAATTCTTCAGGAATAACATTTACAGCCACATACCGGACAACAACTGGAAGATGGCCACAGTCCCCCAGGGGGCGCTGGTGCTGGACAATGCCAACGGCATGGCTCCGGGCCTGATACTGGAAAAGGAGGGCAAGACCGCTATCCTGCTTCCGGGACCTCCCAATGAACTGTATCCCATGTTCAGCGGGCAGGTGTTTCCTTATCTTCAGCAAAAGCAGAACGCGGTGCTGGTATCCAGTATGGTTAAAATCTGCGGATACGGAGAAAGCCAGGTGGAGGATATGATCCTGGACCTGATTGACGCCCAGACCAATCCCACCATTGCCACCTACGCCAAGACGGCAGAGGTGCATTTAAGGATTACGGCCAGGGCGGGAAGCCGGGAGGAGGGTATGGCCCTCATTGCGCCTGTGGAAAATGAAATAAAGAACCACTTTAAGGACGCTGTCTATACCACCGAGGAACAGGTGAGTCTGGAGATGGCGGTGGCGGATTTGCTAAAACAGAATCATCTGACCATGTGCACGGCCGAGTCCTGTACCGGAGGCATGATAGCGGCCAGAATGGTCAATGTGCCCGGTGTATCCGGCGTGTTTATGGAAGGTATGGTGACATATTCAAATGAAGCCAAAATGCGCCTTCTGGGAGTGCGTGAGGACACGCTGAAAGCTTACGGCGCTGTCAGTGAAGAAACGGCCAGGGAAATGGCGGAGGGCGGAGTGAATACCAGCGGTACCGACCTCTGTGTGGCCACTACGGGTATAGCAGGACCTGACGGCGGTACGGATGAAAAACCTGTGGGGCTGGTGTACATGGCCTGCTGCCTGAGGGGAAAAACCTGCGTCAGGAGATACCAGTTTAAGGGCAACCGGGAAAAGGTGCGGGAACAGGCTATGATGAAGGCACTGGATCTGGCGCGTCTTTGCATACTGGCTAATAATTAAATACCAGGCGGATACAGCATCCTTGCCTATTGCGCGAAAATAAGTTCCGGGAGGAATTGGGTTTGGAATCAAGACGAAGGAAGAAACAGATTTCAGCGGCCTGCCACTATGCATATACGCGGCTGGCCCTGAATTACTATATGTACTACGAGGTAATCCTGGAAGGAGACCTTTTAAGCAGCAGGCTGGAGAGGCTGAGCAAACGATACCACGGTCTGCTGAAGGATTTCCTGGAGGGAAGCCTGAAGCCGGAGGAGCTGAATGGCTTAAGGGATGAGACTGCCTCGGCCATGGAGGCCAATACCGCTTATACGGACGCTTTTCAGGCGTATGAGTATGTTCTGAACCGTCTGGAAGGACGTTTTGAGCCCCAGCTCATGGGAAACAGAAGTGTCCAGCCGGATGAGGAAGAATGGACAGCGGAAATTATGGCCTACATCACGGACACAGATGAGGCGATGGTTGTCAATGAACGGATACAGTCCGTGGTGGGCCAGCTTCCCATACGGCTTACCAGGAATAAATTCTTTGCCATGGTGGAGGAGGGGCTGTCTGTCTATAAGGGCGGTCCGGTCTCCGGCCTGGATGATATGCTGTATATCCTGAGGTCCGAGGCCATGCTGGCGCGGCCGGAGGACATGGAGACAGGATACGAGGATCTTCACTCCATTCTCAGGGAATTTGAAAGGGCGGATTTTAAGGCCGTCACAGCAGAGGAATACCGGCATCTGACAGCCGAGATGGAGCGGGCAGGACAGATTCTCCTGGATACCACGGGGGAACTGATGCTGTTTATGGATTTGATCAATGACCTTTATGTGCTTATGCTTTCCAGAAGATGGGCGATGATGGAGGTATCGGAGGAAAGCCTGTTACAAGAGCTCTTGTCAAAGGTCCGGTCTCTTTTTGAGGAAGGGGCCGTAACGGCCATTCCGCAGGAGCTGACAGATAAGCTGTCCATGCTGGAGGGAAAGCAGGAGACATACTTTGAGCAGTGGATGCGTCTGGCGGCAGAGGTTAAGAGCGCGTCAGACAGCGCGGATGAGGACGGGGAGATTCTCAGGAAGATAGAGCTGCTCATGTCGGACAGCTCCTTCATGTCCCTGGAACGTCCGGAAGCCAAGGCGGATCAGAAGGTGGATGAAGAACTGATGGCCGGAAAGCTGGAGCGCTTCTTTGGGGAGCTGTCAGCTGCCTGGGAAGGAAAACCAAAGGTCCTTGTCAGGGCTGTGATGTCTAAGATTCTGTCCAGATTGCCGGTGTTTTTTGATTCCCTGGAGGAAGTGCGTTTGTATGTGGAAGGGAGCCTCAGAAGCTGCTCTGATGTGAAGGAAAAAGAGATTTCCATGGGTCTTATACGCATGTTGATGGAGCAGGATAAATTTGACCAGGAAGATTATTAGGACGTGCCTTGGCGGAAATGGGTTTCAGACATGGCCTGGCGCGCAGACAGAGGGAGATGAATGAATGCGCTGGTGGGAGCATCTATATATGGGAGACCGGGCCGGAAGGCACCGGGCCAGGGTCCTCATGGGAATCCGCGAAAGGAAGCTCATGCCGGACACCTATGTGATTACTCTTCCTCAGAGTGGGAATCATATACTTGACATACGGCCTGTGATGCTGCTGACAGAGGAAGAACGCAAAGCAGAGGATTTCCTGATTTTAGGAGTGGCCGAGGGATATGGGGAAGCATGTGAGGTAGTCCGCACCATGGTGGATGATATGTACCGGCATACGGACGGTTTTAACTGGAAATCATATATGGCGTACCTGGGGGAGGCAAAATGATTCATATTCTGCTCGTGATATTGAAGATAATAGGTATTGTTCTTCTGGTCATCCTGGGGCTGCTGCTTGGCATTCTCCTGGCAGTGCTGTTCATCCCTGTGAGGTATAAGGCAGAGGGAAGCTACCACGGACAGCTGCTGCTGTCGGTCTGCGCCACCTGGTTCTTTCATATCCTGGCATTCAGGGCTGTTTATGAAGGCGAAGGCCTGGTGTGCAGTCTTAAGGTTCTGGGCTTCAGGCTGTGGCATAATCGGGAAAAGGATCCTGCCCGGGATTTGGAAGACGGTCTGGAGACCATACTGGGAGATGAAGAACAGTCCCTGTATGAGGAACTGCAGCAGGATGAGGAGCATTACAGGAAATCCCAGGAGGAACAGGCCCACGGCAGTCAACTCCATAGGGAACGCGCAGGAGAACAGGATGCCAAGCGGAAGGAAAGCAGGGAAGAGGAAGATGGGACCGGGCCTGAGCTTGTCAAAAGGGGGCCCGGTATCATGGGGAAAATAAAAGGCTTCCCGGGCCGTATCAGTCAGTCAATCAGGCATATACTGGAAAAACTTAAGTTTTCTTTTGCGAAAATCTGTGATAAGCTTAAGGGAATCAGGGAGTTTGTTCAGGAAAAGAAAATGTGGCTGGAGGATGAAAAGAATCAGGCGTCCTTAAAGCTCCTTTACAGGCAGACAAAACGTCTCCTGGTACATCTGTGGCCCAGAAAGGGCAGGTGCACCGTCACCTTCGGGTTTGACGATCCCTATACCACGGGGCAGGTGCTCCAGGCCGCCAGCCTTATTTACCCGTTTTACCACAGGCAGCTTTTTTTGTACCCGGTATTTGATGAGAAAATACTGGACGCAGAGGGAAGTCTGAAAGGAAGAATACGGTTATCCGTAATTCTTTGGCTGGTACTCCAGGTCCTGTTTGACGGACATACCCGCAGGATGCTGAAGGGTTTCTTAAAGTGATATGACACTCGCGGCGGCTGTTAGGGGATGGGATATCCTGTCCCGGATGCAGCCAGCGGGAATAAATAGAGAAGAGGACATACTATGGCAGAGAATCAATTTACATCTACGATAGACACGTTATTTAGAGGCATGGACCAGTTCGTCAACACCAAGACCGTGGTGGGGGAACCGGTACAGGTGGGAGATACCATCATTGTCCCTCTGGTTGATGTGACATGCGGTATGGCGGCCGGAAGCTTTGCTGAGGGTGTCAAGCAGAAACAGCGGGGCGGCGGAGGCATGAGCGCCAAAATGAGCCCCAGCGCCGTGCTGGTGATTCAGGGGGGCGTGACTAAGCTTGTCAATGTAAAGAATCAGGATGCCATCACCAAAGTCATAGATATGGCGCCGGATTTTATCAACAAATTCCTTGGGGGGAAGCCGGCTGTGTCGGAAGAGACAGTCCAGACTGCGAAGGATACAGCGGCCGCCTACGACACAGGTAAGGCAGAACATATGGATGTGAAATAGGAATCCCGGGCCGCCTTTCTGCATATGATGGAGTATAGCTTGTTGCAGAATGGGGGAGACAATTAAGATATGAGAAGAATATGCGGGCTTATGCTGTTCTGCTTTGGACTGGGGATGGCAGTGCTGCTCTTTATTCCGGAGACAATCTTTACCTTCCTGTTCGTTATCGGCTGCCTTGTATTAGGATATAATCTGTTCTGTTGTTAATATAAACGTATGGCGTATCGAAGAGGAAGAAGACTACAATAGGGATTGAATATAAAATACAGGTTATGCGTACCTCCCATGAGGGCATAGCCTGTTTTTTGCTGTCCGCTTTTCTGCGGCAGGGACTGGCAAGCGGAAAAAAAGCCGGATACGGCGCAAAAAAAAGACACCGCCTGTCGGTATGACCGAGACAATGTCTTTTTCCGTGATATGTTCTGTTTCATTAAGCTCTTTCTACAAGGCCTGAACGTAAGCAGGAAGTACATACGTACATTCTCTGGGTTCCACCATTAACCTTGACTCTGACAGATTTAACGTTCGCTTTCCACATCTTGTTGGATCTTCTATGGGAATGGCTCACTTGAATTCCGAAATGAGCTGCCTTTTCACAGATTGCACACTTAGCCATACTATTGCACCTCCTTAGCACGTTACTTGGATTCTT